>JBHJHK010000067.1:0-5912 GCA_050330975.1 Candidatus Competibacterales bacterium
GAAATCCACGACAGCTACACCCAGTTCCCCCTGAGGGCCGTCGGCAAACTGTTCTTCCGCCAAAATGGCACCCGCCATGTCTGCTCGGGCTCGGCCGTGGCCAGCGATAACGCCCGGTTGGTGGTCACGGCGGGTCACTGCGTCGCCGCCGGTGATGGGGTCACCTGGTCCACCGAGGTGGAGTTTGTCCCCGCCTTTCGCAACGGCCAAGCTCCCTTTGGCAGGTGGCGCTCCTGCGGGCTCTACACCACCACCGCCTGGTTTCGCCATCGAGACCTAGGTGCCGACGTGGGCATGATCAAATTGTGCGACCGCTCCGATGGCGCCCGCCTCCACGATGTGGTCGGCTCCCTGGGGATTGTGTTTCACAGCCATCGCCGCCAGCAGTGGAGCAGCTTTGGCTACCCCGCCGCCCCCCCCTTTGATGGCTCGACCCTCAACACCTGTGAAGCCGCCCTGGGCCGGGAAGATAGCCAGTCCATTCCCACCCTGGGGATCGGCTGCAACATGACCGGTGGCTCCAGCGGTGGCCCCTGGATCGCGGGCTTTCGCCGCCTGGCCGGGGGTGGCAACTACCTCAACGGGGTCAATAGCTACGGCTACCTCACCCTGCCCGACGTGATGTTCTCTCCCTACTTCGGCTCCACCGTCGAAAGCCTGTGGCAATTCGCCATCTCCCAGGGCTCGTAGCCGCCCCTTGGGGCCCTGGGGCCACAGATGGCGACGGAAGGTGGGATTGCCCGGGGGGCCACCGGGGAACCTCGGCGTGAACTAAGGTCAAGCTGACGTTCTCCGCCCCACGACCCCAGGAATGACCCATGGCAGACACTCCAGAACCGCTCTTCCTCCCCGTCGCCGAGCTGTCCCGCCGGCTCCACGCCAAGACCCTGTCCCCCGTGGCCCTCGCCGAGGCCCATTTGGCCCGCATCGAGGACCTCGACCCCACCCTCCACGCCTACCGCCTGGTGACCCCCGAGCGGGCCTTGGCCCAGGCCCGGTCCGCCGAGATCCAGCTCCAGGCGGGGTTGAGCCTGGGCCCCCTCCACGGCATTCCCTACGCCAGCAAAGATCTCTTCGACGTCGCCGGCCTCCCCACCACCGCCGGCTCCAAGACCCTAGAGGGCAACATCGCCCGAGCCGACTGCACTGTGACTCGCCGCTTGGCCCAGGCGGGGATGGTGTTGCTGGGCAAGACCCACACGGTGGAATTCGCCTTTGGCTCCGTGGGGGTCAACCACCCCCAGGGGACCCCCCACAACCCCTGGGCCCAGGCCCCCCACGCCCCCGGGGGCTCCAGCAGCGGCTCGGCGGTGGCGGTGGCGGCGGGGTTGGCGCCGGTGGCCACGGGGTCGGACACCGCCTGTTCCGTGCGGGGGCCGGCGGCATTGTGCGGCGTGGTGGGTCTCAAGACCACCGTGGGGCGCATCAGCCGCGCCGGGGTGTTTCCCCTGAGTCCCACCCTGGATTCCGTGGGACCCTTGGCCTTGACTGTCGAAGACGCGGCTTTGATCTTTGACGCCCTCCAGGGCATCGACCTCCAGGACCCCTCCACCTGTGGCATCGATCCCATCGACGTCCTCCAGGGCTTGGACGCTGGGGTGCGGGGGCTGCGGTTGGGGTTGGTGGAAGACCCGTTTTTCCTCGACCTGGACCCCGAGGTGGACCGAGCGGTGCGAGCCAGTCTGGACGTCTTCAAGGATTTGGGGGCCCGGGTGGAGAGTGTGGCGTTTCCCCAGGCAGCGGCGGCCTTGGATTTGCCAGTGTTCCCGTCGGGGGTCGAGGGTGCCGCCCTCAACGCCGAGCGCCTCGACCGGCAACTCGACCTCATCGACCCAGTGGTCAAGGGTCGGATGCTCCCCAACCGGGAGGCCCTGGCGGTGGATTACTTCACCACCCTGCAGACCCTCCAGCGCCTGCGTCGGGAGAGCGCCGCCGCCTGGGTTGGGGTGGACGCTTTGGTGGTGCCCACCATGCCGTTGCCCCCCCTACCCCTGGCCACCGTCGAATCCGACGTGGAGACCTATTTGAGCTACGCCAAGCGCTACCTGCGCAACTGCTATGTGGGCAACCTGTTGGATTGGTGCGGGGTATCGCTCCCGTGTGGCTTTACCCAGCAGGGTCTACCCGTGGGCTTGATGGTCTACGCCCGCCCCTTCGCCGAGGACATGGCGCTGCGGGTGGCCAGGGCCTTTGAGGCCGCCACACCCTGGCACGACCGCCACCCCGACCTCAGCTGGCTCGAGGGCTGAGGGGGGTCTGTCTTCAAAGGTGAACGGCTTCCCATCCAGCCCGTGGACCGCCGGCGTATAATGGCTCAGCCGCGACCCATTGCCATGAGTACTCACCGATGCATCAGCGCCCGCTTTTTTGGCTCTACCTTTTGCTAGTGATTTCGCTGCCCCTCCAGGCCCAATCCCTGGAGGGCGAGTACAAGGTCAAAAACAGCGCCAATCGCCAGGAATTTCGCTTGAGCGTCCACCCTCGAGGTCTCATTGCCCTCGAGCGGTTTGACCGGGTTCGCTATGGCGTATTGAGGGACCAGGGGGGGACCTTGACCATCGGCCTCCAACCCGTCCCCGCTGATCATCCCGTCGGGTTTCAAGCCACCGCCACGGCCCACTATCGCATCACCTACCGCCACCCCAATGTCGGCCTGGTGTTTGTCGGCGATGACGGCAGCCAATTTACTGCCCAGCGGGCCGGTGGCCGGCCGCAACAACCCATCCCCGACGCGGTCAAGGGCCAACTCCTCAGCCAATTCGCCCCGATGGCGTCACCGCCATCCCCCCCCGGCGTCGCCCTGGCCCCTGGAGATTTTGCCGGGCGCTGGCGGCGGGACCACGACGACCAACTGGGTTTAGTGCTGGAATTCCTCGCAGATGGCGGCTTCCGCGCCACCACCGCCCATGGCAGTTATCTGGGGCGTTACAGGCTCCTACCCCGGGGTGATGGCCAACGGGGCACCTCGGCCACCATGCGCCTAGAGCGCTTTGGCCAGGAGGCGCCGGTGGATATTCCCATCCATGGCCTGTTGTTTGGCAAACACTTCTTCGCCGTGGAAAACCAAACCGAAGTGCGTTACACCCGGGTCGGCGACGCCACCTTGACCCCCGAAGAGGTGGCGTTGGCAGAACGGGCCTTTGCCACACCCACCACTGGCCCCCCCCAACAGCAACCGCCGGGCCGGGCCAATGACAACGCCGGACCCACCGACCCCCAGGCCGGGCAACTGGTGGGCACTTGGCAGGTGCGACAAAAGGGCCAGGTGGCGGTGCAATTGGAGCTGGCCCCCCACGGGGGCGTCCGGATCACCGTCCCCGGCGGCCAAACCCAACACCACGGCCTATTTGCAGTCCGCAAGGGGATTTACTCCCTGCAAATGGCCGATGGACCCGCTTACCAATGGCGGTTGATCGCCTTGCAACCCCGCCGCCATTTTGTGCTCGATCAACGGGATACCAGCTGGCGGGGAAATGTCCGCTACGAGTACCTTCGACCCACCCCCCTCACCCCCCTGGAAACCCAGCGGGCCTTTGCGGCGAGCCAAGGGGATCGCGACGCCTTTCAAGCCTTGGTCGGTCGTTGGCAAGTGACGGCCCTCGACGGCGGCGATCTCATTTTGGATTTGGCCCCCCACGGGGGCGTTCGCCTGCACTACAGCAAAGCAGAGGTCACCCTCCACGGCGGTTTTGCCGTTCGAGGGGGGCGTTATCACCTGGACCTCTTCAACGGCCAATCCCAGGCCTGGCCCCTGGTGGCCGCCGTCCCCGGGCAACAGTTCACCCTGGACCAGCGGGACACCGATTGGGGGCGCCTGGTGGTTTACCGCTACCAAGGGCCACCGCGCCTCAACGCCGCTCAGACCCAATTGGCCCGGCAAAACGCCGCGGCTCGCCGGGCCATGTCCCAGCAGGCCGAGCTGGCAAACCTGCAAATGCAAATGCAGATGCAACAGATGGCCAATCAGATGACCATGCAAAACTTCAACCAGGGCATCAATACCATTCGCCAGTTCACCCACGACAATGCCCAACGGTCCAAGGGGATGGCGGGGGCTATTGCCGATATGTATTCGACTAACCCCTGGGTCTGGGAGTGGCGAGAGTAGGGTTGGTAGCCCGGGGCATTCCCGATCTCTAGTGCCAACAACTGAGCCGCCAGCGGTCCAGTTGTGCCACCCGGCGGCGGAGGGTCGCGACGCGGCCTGCGGCGTTGGGGTCGTCGGGGCGGCGGGCCAATGGCGCCGGCAGTTGGCGGGCCAAGGCCGCGCTCTGGGCAAAACTCAAAACCGCGGGCGAGCGACCAAACCAACCGTCGGCCGCCGCTGCGGCGCCGTAGATTCCCGGGCCAAACTCCACCACGTTCAAATAGAGCTCCATGATGCGCCTTTTGCTGTAGAAGGCGTCCATCCCCAGGGCCAGGGGGACTTCTAGGAGCTTGCGCACCCCATCCAAGGCGGGCAGGGCCTCACTGCGGGGCCATAGCACCAAGTTTTTCACCAGCTGCATGGTCAGGGTGCTGGCCCCCCGCAACCGGCCGCTGCGGCGCCATTCCTCCACCACGGTCTCCACCGCCCCCCAATCCACGCCATGGTGGAGGCAGAAGTTGTTGTCCTCCGCCGCCACCACCGCCCGGGGCAGGCTAACCGCCAGCTCCTCTAGGGGTCGGTAGCGGTAGTCTATGCCGTGGCCCTGGAAGCTGCGCAGCACCATCAAAGGCGTCGCGGGGGGGTCGACAAAGCGGTAGGCCAGCAAAGGCCCCAGCAACAGGACACCCACCCCCAAGACCGCGGCCAGGAAAAGCCGCAGCACCACACTCCGCCAGGAGCGGCGCGGGCGACGGCGACGACGGGGGGTAACCAGGGGGGCTTTGGCCATGGCGGGGCCTTGGGTGGCGGACCGGGGAGGGCCCCTGGGCAAGGTATTAAAAACCCTTGCCTATGGCAATGCAGCAAAGGGGTGAACCACCGGCTTTTGCCCCTGGCTCACCCCGCCGGTTATCCCCCTCGGGGGGGCAACTTCACCGGCTGGCCGTGGGGGGTGGTGCGGTGGGCCGTGGCCCAGGCGTCGCGGTAGGCGGCCAGGGTATCGGCGGAGGTCAACCCCTTGGCCACCACCAAGCGCTCCAAGGCCACCAACCAGTGGTGGTAATAGCCCCTGCCGTCGTCGTCCCCCCCGTCGGGGCTTGCTTCGCGGATCACTGCTCCCAGGGTTTCGGCCCACTCCGACCAAGGAAAGTGGCCCCCCTGGTGGAGGGAGACCACCAGGGCAAAGGCCTGGGCTTGCCAGGGTTCGGCGAAGGTCGGCTGGTCTTCCGGCAGGGGATGTCTCAAATCTTCCAACGGCTCATGCCTCAATTGCCCTCGAGTTCCAGGGCTCGGGAGAGAAACTCGATATAGCGCCCGCTATCGTGATCGGCGATCCCATCGGAGCCCGACTCGCCGATGGCATCCCAGCGGCCCTGGGCGCGATCCCAAACCCGCCCCCAGAAGCCCAAATCGGGATCCAGTTCACCCTCGTGATTGATGTACTTTTGGGTTCCCACGTGTTCGTAGCCCGATAGCAGGGGCGGAATCCGGGTGACGATGTCGTTGTTGTGGACAATTCTAAAGGTATTGTCGCCATAGTGTTCATTGTAGCTATCGGCAAAGGCACCGCTGCCCACCCGGGGCTGGCCGATGGTGTAGACGCCGGCCACCTCATGGGCCCGCCTCTCCTCGGCGAGTTTTGCCGCCGCCAGGGGGGCCAACCCCCCCCCCAGACTGTGGCCGGCAATCCACAAAGCGGGGTCGTCCCCCCCCACCACGGCCAGGGCACTGGTGACATCGCCCCACACCCACTCCAATGCCCCGTGGAACCCGGCGTGAACGCACACCACCACGGCCCCCCCCGGGCGCCCCGCCCGCCGGGTAT
>JBHJHK010000068.1:0-11168 GCA_050330975.1 Candidatus Competibacterales bacterium
AGCACAATCCCAAACAGCCTCATGTCTCCGTCGCCCGGCAACTGGCGGCACGAAAAACTCAGACCAAATAGTGAACATCCTTACACGTTTAAATCACTGCCCTTCGGGCTCTATACTTGGGGTATCGCGGTGGTCAACCGCGACAACAATCTCCAGAATTCGACCGCCCCAAGGGCAGTCAGCCCATCAACAGCCTGCGGAAGGAAGCCAATGGCCATTTACCAACTTGTCTACGCCAGTCAACCCACCACCCTGCTGCGCCCCCGCCAGATTGGCGCCATCCTCAGCGAAGCGGTGGCCAACAATCAGCAGATCGACGTCACCGGTATGTTGCTGGTGGGCAAGAGTTATTTCTTTCAATGTCTCGAGGGTGAGGAAAAAACCGTAGAGGCCCTCTACGCCAAGATCGCCCAAGACTCTCGCCACCGGGAGGTCATCCGACTCCACAGCGGCAATGCCAAGGAACGACTGTTTCGGGAATGGTCCATGAAGCTATTTCCCTCGGTGGACTTGGAGCGCCAACTGGCCGCCAAAATCGACGAGTCCCACTTTATCCCCGCCCAGTTGACCCAAGGTCAAGTGGAGCGCGTCCTCCACCACATCAGCACCAATCGAGAAGCCGTCGCCGCCATGGCCAGCCGCCAGCCCAAGATGGTGACGGCGCCGCCCACCTTTTGGCATCGTCTCCAGCGCTGGCTGACCTTTAGCACCCAGCGAGTCGAAAGCCCCGCCTGAGGGTGTCACAGACGGTGGCCCGGTCGCGGCAGCCGGGCCATTGGGACCCAAGGGCCCATCAGTGGCGCTTTTTACTCTTCCAGGTGCCGCCGTAACTGTAGTGGGGACTGTCGGCGACTGTGTTGCGACAGGCAGGACAGGCAAAGAGCCAGTCCCCGTCCTCTCGGTAGCGGATGCGGTACAAGGTGTCATTGGCCTGGCCACACAAGCCACAGGGCTTGGTGCGCACCCGTTTGGGTTTGGGGTTCACGTTCCATCCCCCCCCGTGGTAGACCAACGGCCAAATCGCCCCTGGATCCAGGCCTCCAGCTGGGCTTCGCTCTGGCTGTCCACCCAAGTCAGCAATGCCCGTTGGTCGGCGAATTCTCCCTGGAGGCTGGCCATAAACCGACCCAGTGCCGGGCCCTGGAGACCGGTGAGGGCTTGGATGCGCTGGCCGCCAAAGCGGCGGCGGGCGCGCTGCTGGCGCTCCAAGTCCCCCACGAGCTGCCCGTGGCGGGCCGCTAACCCCGGCACCCCAGCAAAGGCCCGTTGCAACCACACCCCCTTGTCGGCGGGATGGTCAAATCGGGGCAAGGTGGGCCCCTGGGCCTCGCACCAGGTCAAAAATTGCCGGTAGCTGGGCCGCTTGCGGCTCCGCACCCGACCGCGATGATTGACCTGGTCGGTCAAAAACAACTGGGGGTGAAAATACGGCGTGGCGGCGGCAAAGGCAAACACCTCTTCCAGGGTGGCAAACCCCTGGCACCAGCGAGGGTAGTCGTACCCCCCGAGGGCCAGGGCAGTGGCGAAGTCCCGGGTGACCAGCAACTCCACTTGAACGTGATCGTGGGCGTCCCTGAGGGGCCAAAACAGTCCCCGGTGGCCGAACTTAAACCCCATCTTGTGAAACAACCGCCCCATGAGATTGCCCAGGTCGTTGTAGGAAAAATAACCCATACTGAAGGCGAAGTGCTCGGCGGGGGTGGGGATGAGGTCCACCTGGAGATCCATCACGTCCAAACTCACCACCTCGTTGCGCACCACCTCCCGGGACTGGAAGGCCTTGGCTGCGGCGTCGACCCAGTCCAAAGGCAGAGGATCCGCCTCCAGCAACACATCCATGTCGCCGAAGTCGGCCTTGGCGGCGTAGGCAGGGATCAACGCGGCCCGGGCGGCGGGAAATAGCTCCCCCAGGGTCGGGGCGACCCGCTCCCGCCACAACGCCAGGTATTCGTCCTTGGCATAGCGGCGGGTGGGGACAGTTTTGAGGGCATTGCCGCCCATGGCAGCACTCCTGGATGACTCGGATTTCTGTTCTCGGGGTTGGGATCTATGCTTGTCCATAGACCCACCATTGGATGCGAGGTAATCGTTTATGGCAGAGGCCACCACTCGGCGAATCTTCATCTGCGGCTCGGCGTTGAGGGGTCAACCCGACCACGGCAACCTCCAGGGAGCGCGGCTGTTGCAGCCCATCGCCACCGCCCCCAAGTACCGACTCCACGCCGTGGGCGACGGCTGGCACCCGGGGATCTACCAGACCATTGCCGATGGCATCAGCATCCCCGGAGAATTGTACGAACTCAGGGAGGACCAATACCAACACCTGGCGGCCACCGAGCCCCCCAACATGTACCCCGCCGAGGTGGAGCTGGCAGACGGCACCACCGCCACGGCCTTCCTCTATCCCAAGGCCCTCATCGACCAGCACGGCTGGCCGGACATTTCCCACCACGGGGGCTGGGCCAACTACAAGCGGGCCAGCCAGGGGGAGGGGTAGCCCTTCCCGGTGGGTGGTCGGCGATGGTCGTCCAACACCCGGCGCTGCAACCCTCCCGTCCAGCAGCTCCCAGGGGGAGAGCTCCATGTCTTCGATTCGCTCCATCGGCGTTTTGACCAGCGGCGGCGACTGCGCCGGTCTCAACGCCGTAATCCGCGCCGTCACCGCCCGGGCCATCCGCCGCTACGGCTGGCGGGTCACAGGGGTCATCGACGGCACCTTGGGCCTATCAGAGCGGCCCCTGCGCCACGTGCCCTTGACCCTCGACACCTTCAACGGCGACGTGCTGCGCATGGGGGGCACCATGCTCGGCACGGTGAACAAGGGCGACCCATTCCACAGCCCCCTCCCCGACGGCGGGGTCCAGGACCGGTCGCTGGACTTCATCGCCGGGGCCCGGGAGTTGGGCCTAGACGCCCTAGTGGCCATCGGTGGCGACGGCTCGATGAACATCGTCAGCCGCCTCTGTGCCCGGGGAAACGTCCCCATGGTGGGCATTCCCAAGACCATCGACAACGACGTGGCCTGTACCGAACACGCCGTGGGCTTTTCCACCGCCGTCGCGGTGTGCGTCGAGGCCTTGGACCGCCTCCACTCCACGGCGGCCTCCCACCGCCGGGCGATGATTTTGGAGGTCATGGGCCGCGACGCCGGCCACATCGCCCTGGAAAGTGCCATCGCCGGCGGCGCCGATGTGTGTTTGGTACCGGAGATCCCCTACACGCTTCAAGGCGTCATCCGCCGCCTGTGGACGATTCACGACGAACGGCGGCGCCACGCATTGGTGGTGGTGGCCGAGGGGGTCGCCACCCCCGACGGCCAGAGCATCCGCCAGTTGCAGTCCCAAGGGGAAAGCCGCTACGGCGGCATCGGCGCTTGGCTGGCCAAGGCCCTGGAAGACCACCTGGGGAGCATGGAGATCCGGGTCACCGTGCTAGGCCACGTCCAGCGGGGGGGTACCCCCACCTGGCGGGACCGGGTCATCGCCTCGGCCTACGGCGTCAAAGCCGTGGATCTCCTGGCGGCAGGCCAGTTCGACCACATGGTGGCCTGGCGGGACCGCGGCGTGGTGGCCGTCCCCCTCCAGGAGGTGGTGGCCCGGGGCACCCGCACGTTGGACCCCCAGGGCACCCTGGTGGGCACGGCCCGGGGTCTGGGGATCTACTTGGGGGAGGAGTAACCCCCAGGAGTTCGCTTTAAACTGAGACCATGGAGCGGTGGGCAACCATGGGGCTCATGGGGCGAGCGGGGTGTAGCTGGCTCGATCCAGGCGGTAGACACAGCACTCGTCCGCGCCAAAGCGACGGACCTCGACCAACCGAAAACCCAGTCGCTCGTAGAAGCGATGGGCACAGACATTGCTTACCAGTGGATCGACCAGGGCGGCGGAGACGGCGGGGTTTGCAAAGCACCGCGCTAGGGCCAGATGGCATTTCCATTTGCTCATTTTCTCTTGAATTTTGTGACCTTCAAGTCATATCTATAGCTACTCCGCCAGTAGGCGTTACGAATCCGCTGTTGTTTGAAAAAATCTGTAAAAAAACCAGCCATGTTCCCGGCATTCCAAACGCTAACGACACCAAAATTTGGGTCAAAGAACTCTAGGTTTAGCGTTTTCGAACCAGAAGCCGCCATGGCGTGGCCACCGGTTTCGATAAAAAAAAAGCGCTCTCCCATGGCAGCAGACATCCAGTTAGCCAAGGTCTTCATATCTTTCTCGTCACTGGTGCTGAGCCCATATTTTTGTTTTATGTCGCCTTCTTTGTCTTTGGCGATGGTCAAACCGCAATTACTTGCGGCCAGCTCAAGCTTATTGCTTTTCATTTGAACAATTCCGTACAAGCCAGCAGCTTTAAGTGTTGTAGCTTTGTCCTCCCAGGCATTGACATCTTGAAAAAATTTATTGTAAGCATTTTTGGCTTTGTATTCCATCCATACAAAAGCGAGCCCCCAGCAAATACCAGAGGGGTTATCAACGGCCTGACTTATAGCAGATGCTTTTTCCAATAAATTGACCTGGCTAAAATTGACGGTGACATTGCATCGGTTACTTGTTGCGGCAGCGTCGAATTCATTTGGCATAGTGAATCTTAATTTGGATTGAGAGAATGTAACTACTTGGCCAATTCGGGAAAGAATCGCTACGGATTTTTACACCATCGCCCCAGACCAACTGTGCAGTGGAAGATAGACCAACGCCGGAGCGAGCCACCGGCATGGCCAAAGAGCGATGGAACGTCAGTCCATGGGGTGTGGGTAAAAGCTTACTCCGCCACTGACACCGTCATCGCCGCAACGCGAAAGCGGTTGGCGATGGGATGAAAGGGTTCATCGTTGGTGATGCGAAACTCCGCACTCGCCTTGGCACCGTCGAAATTCACCGTAACCGCACCCGCTTCCGCCTGTAGCTCCCCGCTTTGGAGCGACTCGCCGTTGGCCAACAGCCGATAGCGGGTGGGGCCCGCGTCGGCAAAGTGCTCGGTGTCGCGAACGACGCGATCGAACACAATACTCTCCAGCACCACTTCGAGGGGAGCGCCATAGCCATCGGTGAAGCTGAGTATCAAGTGCTCACCGTTGTTCACGCGGTTGCCGGAGGTCGTGCCCTCGCCGGCGGCGTTGCGGTCACCATTGCCCCTTACGCCCAAACCGCCCGGGCCGCGGCGCGAGACTTCCACCGCGCTGCCAAATTCATTCTCGCCGGTGACCGTGACGACGATATCCGAATTTGTGAAAGTCAATGATTCCCCGAATTCCCGTTGTCTCTCCGCCTCTGCCGGGAAGGGCCGGTCGTTGACAAAATCAAACCGAAGGGGTTCGGCCCCTTGGCCGTGCTGACTCCACGGCAATAACACAATCAAAGCCGTTGCGCCGAGGGCTTTCGCGAAGTTCATTTGCATTGTCTCCTCTCTTTGATGTCACAGCAATCAGTCAATCAGTCAAACAATAAAACTATTTTAAACATCAACCCGATTAACACTATAAACGACAATCGACAAGGCTCAAAATGGGAGAAGCCGCACCACCGGCCCCACTCACCGGTGGATCCCAGATAGCCCCAACCCCGAAAAAATTGGGGCGCAAGCATCCATCCCACCTTACCCCGACCGAGACTGTAAAGCTCCCTCGGAGCTTCTGCCACCCGACCAAGTCACCCCTCTCCCGCGCCGTGGCGTGGGAGAGGGGCCGGGGTGAGGGCTGCCAAAAACGACCCTCAACTCGGAACACGGCAGGGTTTTGCGGCAGATCCCCAAGCATCGAGGATAACCTTGCGACCTAAGGCCGCGGCGCCACCACCAGGCGGTTGATGGGCATGGCAAACCGCCCCCGCCCCTCCACGAGCCCCCGGCGGATAAACCAGTTTTCCACCTCGGCGAGCATTTGACGGTGGGCCTCGGCGGAGAGGACAAAGGCGGCATAGAAAAACCCCACCGCCTCCCGGGCCAACACCTCGGAGGGAGCCTCTAGATAGACCACTCCCGGCTCGACCCGCACCGCTGCCGTGGGGAACGTCTCCACCACGAGGGCGGTGAGTTCCGCCGTGGTCCGCACTCGGACGTCCCCCAGATCGATGGTGCCATACCCGGGATACTCCCGCTGGACCCAGCCGTAGATCAAATGGTGAAGTTCGTCGTACCCCGGGGCGCTGGTCCGCTCGCCGTCGACGATGGCGGCGAAGATTCCCCCTTCCCCCAACACCCGCCGCACCTCGGCCAACACCGGCTCCACGGGGTCCATGAGGGTCAAAGCCCAGTGGCACAACACCGCGTCGACGCTGGCGTCGTCGAGGAAATCCAACTGCTGGGCCAGGCCACAGTGGAGGACCACGTCGGGGTCGGGAATCCGCAGCCGCGCCAGCGCCAGCTCTTCGGGACTCATATCCACCCCGGTGAGGGCCACGGCAGCGCCGAAGCGCTGGCGACACCAGGCCGTGAGGGGGCCACTGCCACAGGCCAAATCCAGCACCCGGCGGTGGCAATGGGGGTCGACGGCCTCCGCCAGCCACTGGTAGCTGTTGCGCCCCTGGGCGTCGCGACAGCGCCCGGCGCAGGACTCGGTGAAGCCGGCGTGGTGGCGGTGGACCGCCAACAGGTGCTCCTGGAGTTCCGCCGCCGAGGGCCGCTCCCCCCGGCGCACCCGCCGCACCCAGGGGGTATCCAAGGGCACAAAGGACGCCCTGGCAGGGGCGTTGGAGATGGAGGCATTCACAGCTCACCCCCGGCGGGCCGAATAAAGATCAACGCCACCTCCTGGGCAAAGCGCCATTGGCCACCCTGGAGGCACTCGGCCAGGTAGGCCCCGGTGGTGGGATGTTCGAGCATCTGGACCAGGGAGACCCGGTCGTCGAATACACAGCGCTGGAGGTAGCCCTCCACCTGGGACCGCTCTGCGTCGCTGGCGCCGTTGTGGTAGTGGATCATCCGCACCTCAAAGGCCACCCCCAAGTCCGCCAACGCCGCGGTGATGGCCTCGGCGCCGGTGTAGGGGGTGCCGCGACCGCCGTGGAAGGCCTGGAGAAACTGGCGGTAAAACCGCAGGTAGTGGGCGTCTTCGGCGGCGTGGGCGATAAACCCCACCCCCCCGGGCCTCAGGGCTTGGACAAAGCGTCCCAGCCCCGCCGTCAGTTCGGCGGCGGGCAGGGCATAGAGGGCGTGGGTGGCCCAGACGATGTCATAGGTCCCGGCTGGGCCCGCAAAATCCTGGAGGGTAGTCTCAAAGGTCCGCCCGGCCACGAAGGGGGCTGTCAGGGCTCGTGCGGCTTCGGCCAGGGAAAAGGCAGAAGGGTCCAACAGGTGGTAGTCGATGGGGTGGAGGTGGGCCGTCGCCACGTCGGCGTAGTGCACCAAAGCTTGGGGGAATTTCCCCGAACCACAGGCCACGTCCAGAAGCCGCAAAGACCGGTCCCCCACCTGGTACTGCTGGGCCTCCAACCAGCTGCGCCAGGGGTGGACCGTGGCGAGTTCCCGGTAGTCCAGGGTCGCCAGGGCGTAGAAGGCCTCCATCTCGGCGCGCCCGGCCTCGCTCCAATGGGCACAACTGCGGGCGAAGGTGTCGCTGGCGTCAGTCACCGCGGGTGGGCTCCACAGGCCAGCAAATGGGGTTCAAGGGGCTTTGCGCCACCTGGCCCGGCTGGACCCCCGGCATGAACTTCTGCCAGTCCCCAGACACCATGGTGGGCTCATCCACCACCTTGGCGCCGTCGACGTAAAAGGTGTTGGCCAACACGACGCGGCTTTGGCGGGTGCGGTTGGCTTCGGCGGTGTGGAAATTCAAATTGTGGTGGAAGCTCACCTCGCCGATCTCAAAGGGGCCGTCCTCCACGGCGATGCCGTTGGCCTTGAAAAACTCGGCCACCTGGCGGTCGTAGCTGGTGTCGAATTTGTTGAACTCCAGGGATTCCACCAACTTGTAGACATCCATGGGACCGGCGAAGGCCAGGGGACCCATGGCCGGGGGGATGGGCTGGGCCGGGATCCAGGCGGTGACGACGTCGTGGGTGGCCAGGGGAAAGTGGTGGTCGTCGTAGTGCCACGGGGTGCGGCCACAGCCGGGCTCCTTGGACAATACGTTGTCGTGGTAGAGGCGCACCCGGGATACCCCCAGAAGTTCAGCGCAGATCTTGGCAATCCGCGGACTCAAGACGTATTCCCGCAGCAGCGGATTGTCCAGCCACACCATCTCCAGGCTAAAAAATCGCTCCGTGGCGCCGCCGTCCAGGGGGGTGTTGAAGGCCTGGCTCAGGAGTTTGACCAGTTCCTGGCGCAGACGCAGTACCGCCCCCGGGGAGAGGACGCCCTTGAGTTTGATGTAGCTGTTGGCTTGGAAAAATGCGCAGTCCTCGGGGGTCAGGGGGTAGGGGGTGCGCAACTCGGCGGCGAGGGCGTCGTCGTCGGGGAGTTCCAGGGTGGGCAAGGGCCCCACGTCCTGGAGTTCACCGATGGGCTTGCCACCGTCATCGGCCAAGGTGACATACCAATCCCACCAGGCCTGGTTGTCCTGCTCCCAGGGTTGGTTGACGTCGCTGCGTCGAGCGTTTTCACCCACCAAAGTGGGGTTTAACTGGGAAGATGGCTGGTTCAAGGCTGGCTCCTGTGGGGCGAGGAAGGGAAACGGCAAAGGTGGCTTTGGGAATCAACGGCTGGGGCTAGGGGTGTCACGCCCCGCCTCGACCGGGGCCGGAGGACTTGGGGAGACGGGGAAAGTTCTGATGGGGTGGAACGGAAGATGGGAAATGGGCGGGTGATCGTCCACCGCGAACTGCGGTGCAGCGGTGGGAGATAGTTCAGGGGAGATATCATAATCCCCTGATATTACAGAATGTGTTTGCCGCTGGCCACCGCCCCCGACCCGGGTACTCGGGGAACCCCCACGGGATCCCAGGGCCATAGAGGCCAGCTAGTCGACTTGTCTGGTCCTCGTTTCTGCGAGGTACGCCCCCATCGAGGTACGCCCCCGTCGAGGTACACCCATGTCCCGCGCCAAATTTGTCACCGGCTCCCCCATGCGACACATCGTGGTGATGACCGGGGCGTCGACACTGAGTTTGTTTGCCATTTTCGCCGTCGATCTGGTCGACATGTTTTTCCTGAGTTTGCTGGGGGAAGTGGCCCTGGCGGCGGCCATCGGTTTTGCCGGGTCGATTTTGTTTTTCACCACTTCGGTGTGCATCGGCATGGCCATCGCCGCCGGGGCCTTGGTCTCCCGGGCCCTGGGGGCCGAAGACGAGGGCCGGGCCGCCCAGTACTACCTCCACGTGGGCGCCAGTGCCCTGGGGCTCACGGTGCCCCTGGCGGGGCTCATGTGGTGGTTTATCCCCGATTTGTTGGGCCTCTTGGGGGCCGAGGGCCGGGCGTTGGAGTTGGGCACCGCCTACCTGCAGATCATCATTCCCTCCATGCCCGTGTTGGCCCTGGCCATGGTCAGTAACGCCACCTTGAGGGCCCTGGGGGACCCCAAACGTTCCACCGCCGCCATGTTGACCGGGGGGCTGGTGAACGCCGTGATGGATCCCATCTTGATCTTTGGCCTCGACTTGGGGGTGGAAGGGGCGGCCTGGGCCTCGGTGTTGAGCCGCGCGACCATCTTCGTCCTGGCGGTCGGCTGGGTGTACCGGGTCTACGGCCTCATCGGCCGCTTCCAGTGGCGGGCCTACCTGGGGGATGTCGCGGCCATCACCCGGGTGGCGGGGCCGGCGCTCCTCACCAACATCGCCACCCCCATCGGCACGGCCTACGTCACTGCCGCCATGGCCGTCTACGGCAGCGACGACGTGGCGGCCAGTGCGGTGATCAACCGCCTCACTCCCTTGACCTTTGCCCCGTTGTTCGCCCTGTCGGGGGCCATCGGTCCCATTTTTGGCCAGAACTTCGGCGCCCAGCGCCCGGATCGAGTGCGTCAGACCCTGCTGGATAGCTATCTCTTGGTGGCCGGCTACGCCGTGGCCATCTACGCCGTGATGTTCTTGGCCCGCCACGAGATCACCGCCGCCTTCAGCCTCGATGGCCTCTCCGCCGAGTTGGTGATTTTCTACTGCGCGGTGTTGGTGCCGAGCTTTGGCTTCAACGGCTTGGGCTTTGCCAGCAACGCCGCCTTCAACAACCTCGGGGTGGCCCACTACGCCACGGTGGCCAACATCGCCAAGGAGACCCTGGGGACCATCCCCTTGGTGTATGTGGGCAGTGCCCTGTTCGGCGCCCCGGGGGCGTTGGCGGGGCGGGCTTTAGCCATGGTGGTGGTGGGAACCGCCGGAGCCCTCGTCGCCTTGGGGTTTGTCAACCGCTTGGGCCCCAGGGCGCCGGCGGCCAACCCGGCACCCCAGGCCGATGGGTGAACCGCGTCTCACCTTTTCCGTGCCCCCGTAGACACTGATGTCGGTCTCCACCCACAATGGATTGGATGGAGTCCACAGGCACCGAGGTGGTCAACAGATCCGCGGCAGTTGCTCCCCCACCAGCCTATCGACGATGCGCCCACCCCCGAAGAGCGTCTCCATGACCACCTGGCCGGGCCGCTGGGGGTGGGCATGGCCGATGAGCTGGGCGTCGCGCCCCAGGGGATGGGCGCGCAACGCTGCCAGGGCGGCTTCCGCCTCCAACGGGGGGACAAAGGCCGCCAGACACCCCTCGTTGGCCAAATAGAGGGGATCGAGGCCGAGAATCTCACAAAAGCCCCGGACCTCGGCCCGCAGGGGCAACCTCTGCTCCTCGATGGTAATACCCACCCGGGCAGCGACGGCGATCTCGTTGAGCACGGCAGCCAGCCCACCCCGGGTGGCATCCCGGGCGCAGCGGGTGTTGGGGGCGGCGGCGAGGAGCGCGGCCATGAGCTCGTGTAGGGGCGCGCAGTCGCTCTCGATGGCGCTCTCCAAGGCGAGATCCCCCCGGGCCTCCAAGATGGCGGCACCGTGATTCCCCAGATAGCCGTTGACCAGCAGTTGATCGCCGGGCTTCACCTGCCCCGCCGACAGTTCCACCCCGGGGGGGATGACCCCCACGCCGCTGGTGGTGATAAAGAGCTGATCGGCGCTGCCGCGCTCCACCACCTTGGTGTCCCCAGTCACCACCACAACGCCGGCGGCGGGGGGGGCCCCCCCCCCGGGAGGCCCCACCCCCCGGACGAGGGGGCCGCCCCCACCCCCCCAACCACAAAAAAGACCCCCCCCCCCCACCGG
>JBHJHK010000069.1:0-38461 GCA_050330975.1 Candidatus Competibacterales bacterium
TGAACCCCAAAATCACCACGTGCCCCTCGGGTATGAGGACCCGCTCCACCTCGGCCAGGATGGCGTCGGGGGCGGGATCCACTTCAAAGACGTGGCTCAAGACCAATACGTCGACGCTGTCGGAGGCGACGGGGAGGGCGCTGGCCCATCCCAAGGCATGGGGCTTGGCCACAGACCCCATCCTGGGGCTAGAATAGTAGTCCAAATGGTATTGATGACGGGTGGGGCTACTGATCAGGGCACCTTGGACGGGCGTCCCCACCGTCAATAAATGATAACCGAATAAAAGCGGCAGGATGCTGCTCAAGGACGCGAGCTCAGAGGCGTAAAAGCGTTGGCCCAGCGGCGTTTGGTACCACTGACGCAGCTGGCACCATTCGTCGTGCAGCCGAGGAGCGAATCGAGTTTTCCCCATGATCATCGCCAATCTGTCGAGAACCCCCAAACTATGGTACACCAACCCCCCCCAGGAGATTGAACCCACCCAGGAGATACTGAGCCCCCGGCCGTCGCAACTCAAGCGCGTGGGCGCGGTGGGGGGCCTGGTTTTGACCTTGGCCGCCTGTACCACCACACCGCCCCCCCCGGCCGCACTCCCCCCTAGCCCCGAGCCATGGCAATCCCTGGTGCCGCTGCAGAAGGCGCACCTGGGAGGGGGGGGCACCAGTGTGGCCGCCGGCTCCCTGCCCGTCGCCCCGGCCCTCGGGGTGGCCATCAAGGGCGCTCCGGGGCGGGATACCCCCGCCACCTGGACCCAGCGACTGCGAGAGGGGCTGGCCCTCAGCGCCGTTGACCACCCCGCCATCGACCGGCAGTTGGAGCGTTTCCACGGCGACCGGGTCCATTTGGAAATCCTCCAGGAGCGGGCCCAGCACTGGTTGCCCTTCCTCATCGAAGCCGTCGCCGACCGGGGGCTGCCCCAGGAGCTCGCCGTGGTGCCGGTGGTGGAGAGTGCCCTGGAGCCCATGGCCCTGTCTTCCCGTTCCGCCGCGGGTCTGTGGCAGATCGTCCCGGACACGGCCCGGTTTCTGGGGCTGGAGCAGCGAGCTGGGTACGACGGTCGCCACGACCCCGTCGCCGCCACCCGCGCCGCCCTGGACTACTTCGAATACTTGGTGGTGCGCTTTGAGGGCGACTGGCTGTTGGCCCTGGCGGCCTACAACGCCGGCGAGGGCCGGGTGGCCTCTGCCATGGCGGAGGGCAATTCGACGGTGTTTTGGAACCTGGACCTGCCGAGGGAAACCCGCCAATACGTGCCTCGAGTCCTCGCCACCGCCCGGCTCTTCGCCCACCCCAAACGAGCGGGGTTGCCCACCTTGGGGCCCTTGCCCAACCCTCGGTCCACCGTCCCCCCCGCGGTGCGCCGTACCCTCACCCGCTACCAAGTGCAACCTGGCGATTCGCTGTTGAACCTCGCCCAGCGTTTCGGGGTACCCACCGACGCCCTGCGGCGCTGGAACCGCTTGCCCCCCTGGGTGCTCCATGTGGAGCCCGGGCGGGAATTGCGGGTGCTATTGGCCACCATGGAGTCCTGAGGCAAGGCGCCGTGGGGAACGGCCGCGGCGTTTTGACCTCGGGGCGAGGGCAAGGGTCCTTGGGGCCTGGGGCCCGGCCCACTGGATCCTCGGGTCACGGGGGAGCCAGCGGTGTGTCGGCGGCGGGGTTGATCTCCAAGTCCAGGGCGGCCGCTAGGAGCTGTTGGGTGTAGGGATGGCGGGGGTGGTCGAACAGCACCTTGGCCGGTCCGGCTTCCACCACCTCGCCGTCCTTCATCACCAACAACGCGTTGGCCATGGCCCGCACCACCCGCAGATCGTGGCTGATAAACACATAGGCCAAGCGGTGGCGGCGCTGGAGGTCGCGGAGAAGATCCACAATCTGGGCCTGGACCGAGACGTCCAGCGCCGAGGTGGGTTCGTCGAGGACGATGAGACGGGGCGTGAGGGCCAAGGCCCGGGCGATGGCGATGCGCTGGCGTTGGCCACCGGAGAACTCGTGGGGATAGCGGTCCCGGACGGCGGGGTCGAGACCCACCTCCGCCAAGGCCCGCTCCACGTGGGCCCGGCGTTGGGCCTTGGAGCCCTGGAGGTTGTGGACCACCAGGCCCTCTTCGATGATCTGCCCCACGGACAACCGCGGGCTCAACGAGCCGTAGGGGTCTTGAAAGACGATCTGCATTTCCCTCCGCAGGCGCCGCAAGGCCTTGCCCTTGAGGTCCTGGATGGGACGGCCGTCGAAGTGGATGGTCCCCTCGGTGAGGGCGGTGAGGCGCAACAACGCCATTCCCAAAGTGGTTTTGCCCGAGCCCGATTCCCCCACCACCCCCACGGTTTGCCCTTGGCCCAGGGTGAAGGAAATGCCGTTGACGGCTTTGATGTGGCCCACGGTGCGGCGGATGACCCCCTTTTTGATGGGAAACCACACCTTGAGGCTCCGGATGTCCACCAAGGTCGGCGCGTTGGGATCCCCCACCGGGGGGGTGCCCGTGGGCTCGGCGGCCAGAAGCCGCTGGGTGTAGGAGTGGCGGGGCTTGGCAAACAGGGCTTTAGTGGTGCCCCGCTCGACGATTTCGCCCCCCCGCATGACGTGGACCCGCTGGGCCATCTTGCGGACGATGGTCAAATCGTGGGTGATAAACAACACCGCCATGGACAGCCGCCGTTGGAGGTCTTGGAGGAGCTCCAGGATCTGGGCCTGGATGGTGACATCGAGGGCCGTGGTGGGTTCGTCGGCGATGAGCAGATCGGGGTTGTTGGCCAAGGCCATGGCGATCATCACCCGCTGGCGCTGGCCGCCGGACAATTCGTGGGGCAATGCCCCCAACCGCTCCTCGGCCCGGGGCAGACCCACTAGCTCCAGCAGTTCGAGGATCCGAGCTCTGGCGGCTTGGCCCGTGAGCCCTTGGTGCACGGCGAGGGTCTCACCGATTTGCCAGGCGACGGAGTGGAGGGGATTGAGGGAGGTCATGGGTTCTTGGAACACCATGCTGATGCGATTGCCCCGCAAGCCCCGCAACACCCGTTCTGGGGCGTTGACGAGTTCTTGGGTGCCAAAGCGGATACTGCCGTTGGGGTGGTGGGCCAAGGGGTAGGGGAGCAGCTGCAGGATCGACAAAGCCGTCACCGACTTCCCCGAGCCCGACTCCCCCACCAAGGCCACGGTCTCCCCGGGGTCGATGTGAAAGGACACCCGGCGCACGGGGGGCACATAACAAAAAGATACCGAGAGGTCCCGCACCGTCAACAAAGCGCCGGTGGTGGAGGGGAGCATGGGGGTTGGGTCGGAGGGCTGCAGGTGGTCCACGGCGTCAGATCTTCCGGGGGTCGAAGGCGTCGCGCACCGCTTCGCCGATGAACACGAGGAGGCTGAGCATAAGGGCGATAATGACAAAGCCCGACAGGCCCAGCCAAGGGGCCTGGAGGTTTTCCTTGCCCTGCCGCAGTAGTTCCCCCAAGGAGGGGGACCCCGGGGGCAGGCCAAACCCCAAGAAATCCAGTGCTGTGAGGGCGATGACCGAACCGGACAAAATGAAGGGCAAAAAGGTCAAGGTGGCCACCATGGCGTTGGGGAGAACGTGCTTGACCATGATCCAGCTATCCGTCATCCCCAACGCTTTGGCGGCGCGGACGTAGTCGAAGTTGCGGGCCCGCAAGAACTCGGCTCGCACCACCCCCACCAAGGCCGTCCAGCTGAACAACAACAGCACCACCAAAAGCGTCCAAAAGCCCGGCACTAGGACGCTGGCGACGATGATCAAAATGTACAGCTGGGGCAGACCGCTCCAGATTTCGATGATGCGCTGGCTGATCAAGTCCACCAGGCCACCAAAATAGCCCTGGATGGCGCCGGCGGCGACGCCGATGAGGGATGAAAACAACGTGAGCAGCAGCCCAAACAGCACCGATAGGCGAAAACCGTAGATGATCCGCGCCAACACGTCGCGACCCTGGTCGTCGGTACCCAGCCAGTGGCGCGTCGAGGGGGGCTGGAGGGCCACCCGGGCCCCCCGCTGGGTATCGACGGTGTCGTAGCGATAGGGGATGAGAGGCCAAATCATAAACCCTTCAGCCGCGATCATTTCCGCTAGGACCGGGTCTCGATAGTCGGCGGGCCCGGGTAAAAAGCCGCCGAAGTCGGTCTCGGCGTATTCCACCGCCACGGGAAAGAACCACTGGTCGTCGAAGTGCACGGCCAGGGGGACGTCATTGGCGATGAGGTCGGCGCCGAGGCTCGCCACAAACAGGGCCAGAAAGATCCACAGTGACCAAAAGCCCCGGCTGTTGGCGCGAAACTGGGCTAAACGCCTAGCCAGGAGGGGGTTTAGGGTCGATTCCCGCGGGAGAGCACGGGGGGCTGCGGCGGGGGGGGACAGGGAGCGGTTCATGGGCGTGGACTCAGGCGGGCCGGGCGGCGAAGTCGATGCGGGGGTCGACGATGTGGTAAGTGATGTCCGTCACCAAATTGAGCAACAAGCCGATGAGGCCAAACACATACAACGTGCCAAACACTACGGGGTAGTCCCGGTTGACCACCTCCTCAAAGCTCAACAACCCCAGACCTTCCAGGGAAAAGATCACCTCGATGAGCAGTGAGCCCGTGAACAGCATACTGATGAGCACCCCGGGGAAGCCGGCGATGATCAACAACATGGCGTTGCGAAACACATGGCCGTAGAGCACCCGGTTGGGTTTGAGACCCTTGGCCCGGGCGGTCATGACGTACTGCTTATTGATCTCGTCTAAAAAGGCGTTTTTGGTCAGCAGGGTCAAGGTGGCAAAGCCGCCGATGACGATGGCGGTGATGGGCAAGGTCAAGTGCCAGAAGTAGTCGGCGATGCGCATGGGCCAGCTCAAGTCCTCCCAGTTGTCCGACACCAGCCCCTGGAGGGGAAACCAATCCAAGTCGCGGCCGCCGGCGAACAACACGATGAGGAGAATGGCGAACAAAAACGCCGCGACGGCGTTGCCCACCACCACCATGGCGCTGGTGACCACGTCGAAGCGCGAGCCGTCGCGCACTGCCTTGGCAATACCCAAGGGCAACGAGATGGCGTAGATGATCAAGGTACTCCACACCCCCAAGGAGATGGACACCGGCAGTTTTTCCGCCACCAGTTCCAACACGCCTTTGTCGCGAAAGTAGCTCTCGCCCAGGTCGAAGGTGAGGTAGTTGCCCACCATGATGATGAAGCGCTCCAGGGGGGGTTTGTCGAAGCCAAACTGGCGTTCCAGTTCGGCGACAAACTCCGGGTCCAGGCCCTGACGACCCCGATAGCCTTCGTCGGAATCCCCAGCCCCAGGGCCCGACGCCACCTCGCCGCCGCCGGTGTCCCCCAACCGGGCCGTGGCCTCCACGGCGGTGCCGCTGAGCTCGGCTAGGACCTGTTCCACCGGTCCCCCGGGGGCGAACTGGACCACCAAGAAGTTGACCGCCACAATCCCCAACAGCGTCAAGGGAATGAGGGCCAACCGGCGCACGATGTAGGCGAACACGGCGGCGTCAGCGGGCGGACAATTGGTTGGCGAGGTCCTCGTCGTACCACCAGGCGTTCAACAGCAACGCCATGCCCGTCCGCGGTGTGGCATCGGGGTAGCGCAGCTTATTCCAGTAGGCCACCCGGTCGTAGGTGAGGTGCCAGTGGGGCACCACCAGGTAGGACCACTGGAGGGCGCGATCCAGGGCCCGGACCCGGGTGATGAGGCTGTCGCGGTCGGGGGCGGTGATGACCGCTTCCACCAGGGCGTCGACGGCGGGGTCTTGGAGGCCTGGGTAGTTGCGACTCCCCGGGGTGGTGGCCGCCTCAGAGCCCCAGTAGTCCCGCTGCTCGTTCCCCGGGGAGCTGGACTGGCCCCAGGTGGCGACGATCATATCGAAGTCGAAGTCTCGCAGGCGGTTTTCGTACTGGGCGCTGTCCACGGTGCGCACCCGGGCCTCGATCCCCAGCCGCTCGAGATTGCGGACAAAGGGCAACGCTACGGGTTCAAAGGTGGGCTGGCTCAACAAGATCTCAAAGGCGAAGGGCGCTTGGGTTTCGCCGTGGACCAGCCGGCGGTCGACAAAGGTCCAGCCGGCGGCCCGCAGGAGTTCCACTGCTTGTCCCAAATTGGCGCGAAAGCTCCGGGCGTCGGGGGTCGAGGGGGTCTGGTAGACCTCGCTGAACACCGCCTCGGGCAGCTCTTCCCGCAACGGATGGAGCACCTCCAGTTCTTCCGGAGAGGGCAGACCCGTGGCGGCGAGATCGGAATTGTCGAAGTAGCTGCGGGTGCGGGTGTACTGGCCGAAGAACAAGTTGGTGTTGCTCCATTCGAAGTCGAAGGCGTAGCCCAAGGCCCGGCGCACCCGGGGATCGCGGAACAGCTCCCGGCGGGTGTTGAATACAAACCCCTGCATCCCGGCCACCCGGTTGTGGGGCAATTCGGCCTTGACCAACGCGCCCTGCTCCAGGGCTGGGATGTCGTAGGCCGTGGCCCAGTCCTTGGCCCGGTTTTCAAATCGCCAGTCGTAGTCGCCGGCCTTAAAGGCCTCTAGGGCGACGGTGTTGTCTCGGTAGTAGTCGAATTGGACACTGGCGAAGTTGTATTGACCCCGGTTGACGGGCAAGTCCGCCCCCCAGTAATTGGGGTTTTTGCGGTAGCGGATGTAGCGCCCGGGCTCGAAGTCGTCGACGAGGTAGGGGCCACTGCCCACCGGGGGCTCCAGGGTCGCTGCGGTGAAGTCCCGCCCTTCCCAGTAGGCCTTGGGCAGCACCGGCAACTCGGAGACGATGAGAGGCAGTTCCATGTTGACCTGGTCGGGGGTAAAGGTGAACTTCACCTGGTGCTCCCCCGTCTGCTCGGCGCGCTCCACATTGCGGTAGTAAAACCGAAATAGGGGTCGCCCTTCGGCCTTGAGCTTGTCAAAGGAAAAGATCACATCCGCCGGGGTAATGGGGCTACCGACGTGGAACCCCGCCTTGGGGTTTAGGCGAAACTCCACAAACGAGCGGCCTTCGGGCACGAAAATCGCCTCGGCGATCAACCCGTAACGGGTGAAGGCCTCGTCGGAGCTGGAGGTCATGAGGGTCTCGTACAGATACCCCAACCCCGCGGCCGGCGAGCCCTTGAGGTTGAAACTGTTGAAGGTGTCAAAGGTGCCCAAGGCGGCCAGGCGCAAGTCGCCCCCTCGGGGGGCATTGGGGTTGACGTAGTCGAAGTGGCTGAAATCGGGGCCGTATTTGGGTTCGCCGTGCATGGCAAAGCCGTGGACAAAACGGCCGTATTCGCCCCAGGCGTTTGTGGCGAGGCCGGTGAGGAGCAAGAGGATCAGCAGTCGGAGAACCATGGCATTCCTGTGGGGGCGATACCGGTGGATGAGGGGACGGTGCGAGGGGTTACAATGGTCGATTCGGGACTGGCGATGGGGTGGTGACCGTCGGCGCTGGGGTGCCAAGGGCCGTGGACCAACCCGTCGAGCGGTGATTCTCCAATAGATAGTAGCCAATAACAGGAGTTCAGTATGGGTTTTCTGACGGGCAAACGGGCGTTGATCGTCGGTGTGGCCAGCAATCGCTCCATCGCCTGGGGCATCGCCAAGGCCATGCACCGCGAAGGGGCAGCGCTGGCCTTTAGCTATCAAAACGACAAGCTCAAGGACCGGGTGGTGGGCTTTGCTGGCGAACTCGGCAGCACTTTGGTGGCCCCCTGTGACGTGGAAGACGACGCCCAGGTGGAGGGGTTAGTGGCTGAACTCCAGCGCCACTGGGACGGCTTGGACATCCTGGTGCACTCGGTGGCCTTTGCCCCCCGGGAGGCCCTGGATGGGGATTTCCTCGACGGTTTGTCCCGGGAGGCCTTCCGCACCGCCCACGAGGTGAGCAGCTACAGCTTTGCCGCCCTGGCCAAGGCGAGCCGGGACTGGCTGCGCCCCGGGGGAGCGTTGTTGACCCTGTCTTATTTGGGGGGAGTGAGGACTGTCTCCAACTACAACGTCATGGGATTGGCCAAGGCGAGCCTTGAGGCCAACGTCCGCTACCTGGCCAAGAGCTTTGGCCCCAAGGGCGTGCGGGTCAACGCCATCTCGGCCGGGCCCATTCGCACCTTGGCAGCCTCGGGGATTCGGGATTTTCGCAAGATGCTGGAATCCTTTGAGCACACCGCGCCATTGCAGCGCTGCGTCACCATCGACGAGGTGGGCAACGCCGCCGCTTTCCTGTGCTCCGACCTCGCCTCGGGGATCACCGGCGAAATCACCTATGTGGACGCCGGGTTCAACACCGTGGCCGTGGCCACAGATTGATCAATACGTCTGCGACGTCAGTTGGTCTCGGAAGACCACCACGTTGAGGCGCTGCCGCCAGCTGTCCAAATAGGCCTGGAACTCCGCCTCCCCCCGCTGGCGCTCTAGGCTGTCGATGCTGGCCTGGAGCAAAGAGGCGGCGATGCCCGCGAGGTCCGTTGGCGGGGCGTCTCGGTCGGTGGGCGGGGCCCCGGGATGGACGGCATCGACGGCCACCAATGCCCGGTCGCCGTTCTCCAACACGGCGACGGTGTAGCGCGTCCCGGTGGGTTCGGCAGCCTGGGGGGGTGTGTCCCCGTCGGCTGTGGGGGCGGCGTTCTCGGCGTTCTCGGCGTTCTCGGTGCTTTCAGTGCTCTCGGTGCTTTCAGTGCTTTCAGCGCTTTCAGTACTTTCAGTGCTTTCGGCGCTTTCGGCGGTGGTCTGCGCCATGGGTACCCGAAAGGCCGCTTCCCGGACGGCGGGGGGCGTGGGCGTCGCCATGGGGTTGAGCCCCGAGCGCCGCGGCAGACCGTCGACGGCTACCACTTCGGCGTCGTTCTGTTGGGCGATGGCCGCCAACGTGGTCGTGCCATCCCCCAGGGCCGCCAGGGCGTCGGCGAGTTGGGCCGCCAGTTGAGCCTCGGCGCGCTGGCGCACAAGCTCGGTCCGCACTTGGTGTTTGACCTCTTCCAGGGGCCGGGGGGCGGCTTCCCGGTAGTCGGCCACCCGCACCGCTACCACCTTGTCGGGGGCTACTTCCAAGGGCACGCTGTTAAAGCCCTCCTGGAGGAGGTCGGCGCTGAAAGCCGCTTCCATCACCTGGGCGTAGCTGCCAATGCCGCTGTCACTGCCATCCCGACTGAGCCAGTCGCTCTCCTGGAGGGGGACGCCCAGGACCTCAGCGGCGGGCTGGAGGCTGTCGGGAGCTTCGTCCACCAGGGTGGCCAGGGTTTCGTACTGGTCGTAGAACAGTTGCTCGGCTTCGCGGCCCCGGAGGTCGGCGACGATTTCTGCCTCCACCTCGGCGAAGGGGGTGACTCGTTCGGGGCTGATCTCGTCGACCCGCAGGAGGTGGAAGCCAAAGCTAGTGGCCACGGGGGGAGTGATATCCCCCGCGGCGTCGAGGGCGAACAGCGCATCCACCAAGGCGGGGTCTTGGGAAGAGCCCTCGGCCTCGATGGAACCCAGCTCGCCGCCTTCCAAGGCCAAGTCCTCCCGGGCTCGGTCCAAGGCCTGGTCGAAGGTGTCCTCTCCCCCTTGGATGGATTCATAGAGGGCCTGGGCTTGCTGTTGAGCCGCTGCCCTGGCGGCCTCGTCCCCCGCTGGGGCGGGGAATAGCACAAAGGAAGCCCGCCGCGCTTCGGGGTCTCGGTAGCGGTTGGCGTCGTTGTCGTAGGCTTGTCGCGCTTGCTGGGCGTCGATGGGGATATCCGCCGCCAGGGAGGCTATGTCCAATTCCACAAAGGACAGCCGCACCTGTTCTGGGCGCTGGAACTGGTGTCGATGGTCTTGGTAGTGGGCGTTGACGGCCCCATCGTCCACTTCGATGGTCGCTGAGACCTTGGCCAAGGGAAAGGCGATAAAGCGTACGTCGCGGGTCTGGCCTAGGAGGGCGTAGAGTTGTTGACGGCTGGCCTCGGTGGTCAACGCCGAGCGGGCGATACCGCTGTAGAGCTGTTGGCGGCGCAATTGGTCTCGGAGCTGTTGCTCATAGAAGGGGCCATTGAGGCCCCGACTGATGAGAAAGGTCTGGTAGCGATCGTTGCTGAACTGGCCGTCCTGCTGGAAGGCGGGAATCTGGGTGAGGGTCGTGAGGAGCTGTTGATCCCCCACTTGGAGATTTTGCCGCTGGGTCGCGTGGTGCCATACCCGTTCGTCGATGAGGGCCTGCAATACCGCTTCTCGGGCCGCCGCTTCGTCCACGGGCTCGTCGGCGTCGGATTGCTGACGCAGGTAGTTTTGATAGGCTTGCTGAAAGTCCCGCAGGGTGATCTCGCTGTCCCCCACCACGGCGACGTTGGGCAGGTTGGGGTCCCCTAGGTAGGAATTGACGCCCCACAGGGCAAAGGGGATGATCAAGAGGCCGATAATGGTGTAGGCAATCCAGCCGGTGGCGCGTTCGCGGATGGCTTGAAGCATAGGGTGTGGGCGCTTTTGGTCGACCGAGGCGCACCAGCGACGAGGGAGATGGCGGACCGGACGGGACTCGAACCCGCGACCTCCGGCGTGACAGGCCGGCATTCTAACCGACTGAACTACCGGTCCTCCGATGGGTGCTGAGGGGCTCGAACCCCCGACCCTCGCCTTGTAAGGGCGATGCTCTCCCAGCTGAGCTAAGCACCCCAAGAAGGATGAAGTGTAGCAGTGTTGAGAGATTTTGCAAGGGTAATGAGGATTATCCCTGGGGCGGGATGGCGGCGATGATCAATCGACGTCATCGTCGTCGTCGACGACGTCGCCATCGCCACGGATGGCGTCTTTGAGGGCTTTGCCGGCCTTGAAGGTCGGGGTCTTGGAGGCGGCGATCTCGATGGGTTCCCCGGTTTGGGGATTGCGCCCGGGGCGGGCCTTGCGCTCCCGGACGACAAAGGTACCAAACCCGATCAAGGTGACCTGTTTGCCCGCTTTGAGGGACTCGGTGATGAGGTTTAGGGTGGCATCGACGGCCTTGGCGGCGGAGGCCTTGGGCAAATCGGCCGCCTGGGCGACGGCATCGACGAGTTCGGTTTTATTGACGGATTTGTTCATCGTTATTCCGAGTTAGAGCCGGGCCCATCGGGTGTTGAAAGGGTAGGCATCGGATGGCGAGTCATGGGTGCCGGCGATGGTCGACGGGTGGTGGAAACCGAAGCGATATGCCATTTGCCGCGGCGTGTGCCGAATCTAAAGAGCGCCCAAATGGGCGCTCTGTGGGGCGACGGGATTTTTTATAGCAGGGGCTTAAAAGCCGTGTCAACTGCTTTAGTGGGGGCGCACGCCGTCCACTGGGTCCTCTTTTGGGGCGGGACTCTGCTTGGGGGTTTCCAGGGCTGGGTCGGACTGCTCCTCACCGGAAACTGGCTGGGGCATGCGTTGCAGGGCGAGGTTGAGGACTTCGTCGATCCAACGCACGGGTTTGATGGTCAACTTGCCCAGGATATTCTTGGGGACATCGGCCAGATCCTTGCGATTTTCCTCGGGGATCACCACGGTTTCAATACCGCCGCGATGGGCGGCGAGGAGCTTTTCCTTGAGGCCGCCGATGGGCAAGACCTGACCCCGCAGGGTGATTTCCCCCGTCATGGCCACGCTGGCCTTCACCGGAATCTTGGTGAGGGCCGACACGATGGCGGTGCACATGCCAATGCCGGCACTGGGGCCGTCCTTGGGAGTGGCCCCCTCGGGAACGTGGACGTGGATGTCGTACTTTTGGTAGAAGTCCAAGTCGATCCCCAAAGAAGCCGCCCGGTTGCGCACCACGGTCACCGCCGCTTGGATGGACTCTTGCATGACATCCCCCAGGTGGCCGGTGTGGGTGAGTTTGCCCTTGCCGGGGACCAGGGCCGCCTCGATGGTGAGGAGTTCGCCCCCCACCTCGGTCCATGCCAGGCCCGTCACCTGGCCGATCTGGTCCTCCTCCTCGGCGAGGCCATAGCGGTAGCGCTGCACCCCCAAATACTTGTCGAGGTTGCGGCTGCTCACCTGGCTGGTCTTTTGCTTAGGCCTGATGAGGATTTCCTTGACGATCTTGCGGGAGATCTTGGAGATTTCCCGCTCCAGGTTGCGCACCCCGGCTTCCCGGGTGTAGTGGCGGATGATGTCCCGCACCGCCGATTCTTTGATCTCGGCCTCCCCCTTGCGCAGCCCGTTGTTGGTGGCCTGCTTGGGGATGAGGTAACGGGTGGCGATGTTGAGCTTCTCGTCCTCGGTGTAGCCCGGCAGGCGGATGACCTCCATCCGATCCAAAAGGGGCCCCGGGATGTTGAGGGAGTTGGCCGTGGCGACAAACATCACCTCGGACAGGTCAAAATCCACCTCCAGGTAGTGGTCGTTGAAGGTGTTGTTTTGCTCGGGGTCTAGGACCTCAAGGAGAGCCGAAGAGGGATCGCCGCGGAAGTCCATGGACATTTTGTCCACTTCGTCCAACAAAAACAGCGGATTGCGAGTCCCCACCTTGGAGAGATTCTGGACGATTTTCCCCGGCAGAGAGCCGATGTAGGTGCGGCGGTGGCCGCGGATTTCCGCCTCGTCCCGCACGCCACCCAAGGACATACGGGTGAATTTGCGGTTGGTGGCCCGGGCGATGGAGCGCCCCAGGGACGTTTTGCCCACACCGGGGGGACCCACCAAGCACAAGATGGGGCCCTTGGGTTTTTTGGCCCGTTGCTGGACGGCCAAGTACTCGACGATGCGCTCCTTGACCTTTTCCAAGCCGTAGTGATCCTCTTCCAGGATGGTCTCGGCCCGCTTGAGGTCGTGGCGGATCTTGCTGCGCTTTTTCCACGGCACGCTCACCAGCCAGTCGATGTAGTTGCGCACCACCGTGGCCTCGGCGGACATGGGCGACATCATCTTGAGCTTGTTGAGCTCGGCCAGGGCCTTGTCCTTGGCCTCCTTGGGCATGCCGGCCTTTTCGATCTTCTGGCTCAGCTCTTCGGCCTCGTTGGGGACGTCTTCCAGATCGCCCAACTCCTTTTGGATGGCTTTCATCTGCTCGTTGAGGTAGTACTCCCGCTGGCTCTTCTCCATCTGCTGCTTGACGCGGTTGCGGATGCGCTTTTCCACCTGCAACACGTCGTTTTCCCCCTCGATGACACTGAGCAGGTGTTCGAGGCGACCCTTGATGTTTTCGATCTCGAGAATTTTCTGCTTCTCGTCGAGCTTGAGGGCCATGTGGGCGGCGATGGTATCGGCCAGGCGGCCGGGGTCTTCGATACTGGCCAACGAGGTGAGGACTTCCCGGGGAATTTTCTTGTTGAGCTTGACGTACTGGTCGAAGATGCCCAGCACCGAGCGCATCAACACCTCGGTCTCCTGGTCGCCGGCTTCAAAACTGCTTTCGATGAGGGTGATGTCGGCGACGAAGCAGTTGCTCACATCGGTGAAGTGGCGGATGTGGGCCCGTTGTCCCCCCTCCACTAGCACTTTGACGGTGCCGTCGGGGAGTTTCAACAGCTGCAGTACGTTGGACAGGGTGCCGATGGTGTAGAGGTCTTGCTCCGAGGGGTCGTCGACCTCGGCGCTGCGCTGGGCCACCAACAGAATGCGTTTGCCCTTTTCCATGGCGCCGTCTAGGGCGCGGATCGACTTCTCTCGACCCACAAACAGGGGAATGACCATGTGGGGGTACACGACGACATCGCGCAAAGGCAGCACCGGCACTGAGATGGGCTGGTCGGTGGTGGGGGAATTGGGGTATGACTCCATGGCGAGATCCTCTTGCGCTGGCTGTCATGTGATAAGGGGGAAAGAGCGACCGAGTTTCTTTATCGCACGTGGTGGTGCGGCGCCGCGACTTCAATAGCCGTCGAGATACAGTTCCCGTTGGCGGTTAGCTTCGCTGCGCCCATCCCCGAAGGGAGGGCGAAGACGCGGCGGTTTGGGTTGTGGATAGTTCTCAACCCTTTGACCGCGATCCATCCAGGGCGTTTTCGGGTGTTCAGTCCGATGCGGCGGCGCGGCGGGTCTCGGGCTCGTAGATAAAGTAGGGTTTGGCCTCGCCGGTGATGGTGGATTCGTCGATCACCACCTTGCGTACGCTGTCGAGGCTGGGGAGGTCGTACATGGTTTCCAGCAATACGTGTTCTAAGATGGTGCGCAGGCCCCTGGCCCCGGTTTTGCGCTCCATGGCCTTGCGGGCCACGGCTCGCAAGGCCTCTTCGCGAAACTCGATCTCGCAGTCCTCCATCTCAAACAGGCGGGCGAACTGCTTAGTGATGGCGTTTTTGGGTTCGGTGAGGATGCGGATCAAAGCCCCCTCGTCCAGCTCTTGGAGGGTGGCGATCACCGGCAAGCGACCGACGAATTCCGGGATCAAACCGTATTTGATCAAGTCCTCGGGCTCCACATCCATGAGGGTTTCCCCCGTGGAACGGTTGTCCTCGCGGCTCTTGACCGTGGCGGAAAAGCCGATGCCCCCCTGGGTAGCCCGGCTGCGGATGATTTTTTCCAGCCCCGAGAAGGCTCCGCCGCAGATGAACAAAATGTTTGAGGTGTCCACCTGGAGAAATTCCTGCTGGGGGTGTTTGCGCCCCCCCTGGGGCGGCACCGACGCCACGGTGCCCTCGATGAGTTTGAGCAGCGCCTGCTGTACCCCTTCCCCCGACACGTCCCGGGTGATAGAGGGGTTGTCGGACTTGCGGGAAATCTTGTCGATCTCATCGATGTAGACGATGCCCGTTTGGGCCTTTTCCACATCGTAGTCGCACTTTTGCAACAGCTTTTGGATGATGTTCTCCACGTCCTCCCCCACGTAACCCGCTTCGGTGAGGGTAGTGGCGTCGGCGATGGTGAAGGGCACGTTTAAAAGCCGCGCCAAGGTCTCGGCCAGCAGGGTTTTGCCCGATCCCGTGGGGCCGATGAGCAAAATGTTGCTCTTGTTGATCTCCACGTCGTCCTTGTGGCCTTGAATTTCCAAGCGCTTGTAGTGGTTGTAGACGGCGACGGCCAAGACCTTCTTGGCCTGCTCTTGGCCGATGACGTACTCGTCAAGCACCTTGGTAATGTCGTGGGGCTTGGGCAGTTTGCTGTTGTTGACGGGCGCCTTCTCTTCCATCTCCTCACGAATGATGTCGTTGCAAAGCTCGACGCACTCGTCGGAGATGAATACGTTGGGACCAGCGATCAGCTTGCGTACTTCGTGTTGACTTTTGCCGCAAAAGGAGCAGTACAACAGTTTGCCGTCGTCGCCCCTGCTGTCTCGATCTCGGGTCATGGTCGTCCTCTTGAAAAATCAGCGCCCGCGACAGGCGGAATTCCCCTGCCGCAGGTCCTTGGGGGGTCGCGTTGATCGCGGTCTTCCCGGGCGATGCTCATGGCATGTGGGCAAGAGAGGGTGTGGATAACGGGCGGGCTCGTCAGGTGGTGGAAGCGTCGGGCGATTCGCGCTTGGACAGGACTTGGTCCACCAACCCGTAGGCCGCCGCCTCTTCGGCCGTCATAAAGCGGTCGCGGTCGGTGTCCTGGACAATTTTTTCCACGGGTTGGCCGGTGTGGACGGCGAGAATCTGGTTGAGGCGGTCGCGGATGGAGAGGATCTCCTTGGCGTGGATGTCGATCTCCGTCGCCTGGCCCTGATAACCCCCTAGGGGTTGGTGCATCATCACCCGGGAGTGGGGTAGGGAAAAGCGCTTGCCGGCGGCGCCCCCCGCCAGCAACAAGGCCCCCATACTGGCGGCCTGGCCGATGCACAGGGTGCTCACATCGGGCTTGATAAACTGCATGGTGTCGTAGATGGCGAGGCCAGCGGTCACCGAGCCCCCGGGGGAATTGATGTAGAAGTTGACGTCCTTGTCGGGGTTGTCCGCTTCGAGGAATAGCAGTTGGGCCACCACGAGGCTCGCGGTGTAGTCCTCGACGGGTCCCACCAAGAACACCACCCGCTCCTTGAGGAGCCGCGAATAGATGTCGAAGGAACGTTCGCCCCGCGACGTCTGTTCGACGACGATGGGGACCAGGTTGAGGGCTTGGGATTCCAGGGGCAAGTTATTTTGCGTCATTGAGCCGACTCCGCTGGGAGGGGAGTACCCGTAGTATACGATTTCATGAGCTCGTCAAAACTGCAAGGCCTTTCGCGCCGCGGCGCCGCGGTGGCCAGGTGTTCCACCACCTGATCCTCCAGTGCCGCGCTTCGCAATCCCTCCATGACCTGGGGGTGCTGTTGATAAGATTGGAGCATTTTGCGTGCCTGATCGGGGGGTTGGTCGCTCACCAACTGGAGCAACTTGTCCCGCACTCGACGCTCGTCGACCTCGAGTTTCAAGTCGCGGATGCAGCGGGAGACGATAAGTCCCAATTTGACCCGGCGCCGCGCTTCGGGTTCGAAGCGCAGCACTTCGGCTTCGGAGGGCGCGGGGGGAGCGGCCTCTGGGGAGGCGGGGGTCTCCTCCGGGGACCTGGCGTTGGCGCTCAAGGTCTGTACCTCCCGCTCCACCAGCCGGCGGGGTAGGGGCAGTTCGATGCGGGTCACCAGCTGTTCGAGGATCTGGCGTTTGACGAGGGCGTTCGCCGCCTGCTGGGCTTCTCGTTCCAGATTCTCCCGCACCGCCTGGCGCAGGCCATCGACGGTGGCATCCTCCAGGCCAAACTGGGCGGCAAAGGCGGCGTCGAGGGGGGGGAGCTCGGGTTCGGCTACGGCGTCAACCGTCACCTCCACGCGGATGGTGCGCCCGGCGAGTTTGGCCTCGGGGTGGTCCTGGCCCATGGTGAGTTCAAAGGTGTTGCCCTGTCCCGAGGACAGCCCCTGTAGGGCGTGTTCGAATTCTTCGGGCACTTGACCCTGGCCCAGGATCACCGCCATCCCCTCGCCCTTGAGATCCTCTAGGGCTTCGTCGTCGAGGTGGCCTTGGAAGGTCACCGTGACGCGGTCCCCCCCGGCGGCGGGGCGGTCGATGGGGCGCCAGGTGCGGTGTTGTTGGCGCAGATTGTACAGAGTGCGGTCGATATCGGCGTCACCCACCTCCGCCACGGGCTCCACCACCTCTAGACGCCCGGGGTCCACGGGGTCGAAGTCTGGCGCCACTTCAAAGGCGGCCTGGTAGGCGAGGTCTTGGCCCTCTCCCTGGGCCATGGAGGTGAGCTCTACCTCGGGGGATTCCAAGGGCGTGAGGCCGTGTTCCTTGAGGGCGTCCCGCAGGCTGTTTTGGAGCAGATCACTGACGATCTCATGGCGCACCTGGTTGCCGTAGAGGCGTTTGACCACCTTGACGGGAACCTTGCCGGGGCGAAAGCCGTCGAGGCGGACATCTTTGGCTAGGGAGGCAAGCCGCTCTTGTACCGCGCTGTCGACGGTGGTGGCGGGGATGTTAACCGTGATCCGCCGCTCTAGACCCTCGAGTTGTTCCACGGAGACCTGCATCGAATGACCTCGATTGGAAAGGGTGAGCGCGACCTCCAGCGAAGAGGTGCGCTCACTTGGACAATGGGGACGCGGATGGGGAAATAGGGTGCGAAAGGAGAGACTCGAACTCTCACGGGTTGCCCCACTGGAACCTAAATCCAGCGCGTCTACCAGTTCCGCCACTTTCGCAGTGGGGGCACGACCCCAGCAAACGCCTTGAGGCGTTAAACGCAGGGAAACGTGGGATGGATGCATTCCTCCCGAGGCCACTTGGGCGCTAAGGGACTTGCGGCGGGGAGAAATGGGGTGGATGATGGGACTCGAACCCACGACCACCGGAATCACAATCCGGGACTCTAACCAACTGAGCTACATCCACCATAAAAACCAATGACCCGGGAATCCTTTCAATGGTTCAATCCAAAACAACGCTGGGGGCGTTGGTGGTTTGATGCCATTGATTGTGGAATCCGAGGTCACTTGAGATAGCGTGTGAGTATAAGCCCTCTCATGTTTTTTTCCAAGGGGAGGTTTTGCCATTTTTGCTCCCAACCTCGGCCTCGAGAAGCGCTTGCCCCTTGTCCCCGTGGGCGTTCCTTGGAGCATCGCCGGCGTCGCCCTGGCCAGCGTCTTGGTATCGGCCTACCGGGTTTGGCAAGAAGATCTCATCAACGTCGACGGGGTGCTGTACCTGCGGATGGCCGAGCGGTTGGCCACCGGCGACGTCTCGGGGGCTTTGGCCCTGTACAAGTGGCCGTTTTACCCCGGCCTCGTGGCGGGGCTGGCCCCTTTGACCCAGGGGGACCTGGCCCTGGCTGCCCACGTCCTCAACGCCCTGTTGGCCCTGGGTGTCGCCGCGAGCTTTGTCGCCGCCGTGGGGGCGCTGGGGGGAGACCATCGCCACCGGGTCGTCGCCGCCTGCGCCGTGGTGCTCTATCCCTGGCTCAACGATATGCGGGGCTTGATCATCCGCGATTGGGGCTATTGGGCCTGTCATGGACTCGTCGTGGCCCTGTTGCTTTGGGGCGCCAGGCGCGGGGCCATTCCCTGGGGATGGGCCGCCTCGGTGGCCGCCGTCGGGGGGGCATTTCGCATCGAGGGATTGCTCTTGGCCGCGGTATTGGCCGCCGTCAAGCTGGGAGCTTGGCATCGCCTCGGGGGATGGCTGGCCGTCCCCGGCGCCCTGGTGGTCTTGGGGCTCATCGCCTCCTGGTGGCGGTTGCCCGCCTGGCCCCCGGGGGGCCGGGATTGGGAGGTGTTGACCGTCGTCTGGGATCACATCGCGGGGAATACCGCCCAGCGCCTGGCGGCGTTGCGGGACTTTTTGGGACCCTTTGCCGATCACTACGCCGAGACCATCTATCTCGTGGTGTTGCTGAGTTTGCTGGTGTTGGGGGTGGTGACCCGGCTGACGCTACCCGGGGCTTGGCTGGTGTACTGCGCCTGGCAGCGGGGCTTGGTGCCCTGGAATCGGGACCAGCGACGGATCATGGGCCTGTTGCTGGCCTTTAACGGCGCCGTGTTGACGTTGCAACTGTTGGCCGAGGGTTTCTTGACCAGGCGCTACCCCATGGCGTTGTGTCTTGCGCTGTTGACCTTGACCCCCTTTGCAGCCATCGCCCTGTGGGACCGGGGTTGGCGCGGCCACAGGCGCCTCCCCCGGCTCGCCCTGGGAGTCTTGGTGTTGTACATGGCCGCAGACACCCTAGTGGCCACCGGCGTCGACCGCCGTCATGTGGCGGCGGCGGGGCGTTGGCTGGCCCCGCGCCTGGCGGAGAACGAGGTCACCCTCTACAGCAACGTCCACCAGCTGATCTTCTTCGCCGGGGGCGACAGCTACCACCTCGATCGCGATTACAGCTTTGCCCACGCCGAGCGGGCCCTGGCCCCGGGTACGGGCTGTTGCCATTGGATCGCCCTGCGCTTTACCCGCCACCAACGGGGTGAGGCCGCCGAGTGGCGCCGGCGGTTGGGAGAGCCCGTGGCCCGTTTTACCGACGGCCACGACGACTGGGTATTGATCTTCCACGGCCCTCAAAAATCCACGGCTTCACCGTCGTAGAAAAAGCCCCCCGTGGGGCCATCGGCCCCCAGCAGGGCGGCCCACACCACCGACTGGGCCCCTTGGTCGGGGGTGCGGGGGGCATCGAAGCCACCCATATCGCTGGCCACCCACCCCGGGGATACGGCGTTGACCAAGATGGGCGGGGGCAGGGCTGCCGCCAGCTGGCGGGTCAGGGCGTTGAGGGCCACTTTGGACAGACGGTAGGCGGGAAATCGGGTGTCTTGACCGGCCATTTGCCCCAGGTGGCTGGAGACGTTGACCACCCGGGCCGCCGGCGCCCTTCGCAACAGAGGCGCCAAGGCTCGGGTGACCAGCAGGGGTCCCTTGAGGTTGACGGCCAAGGTGGCATCGAGGAGTTCTGGGTCTAGGGCCAATACCCCGGGGCCGGTGCGGTCGTCGTGGAACACTCCGGCGTTGTTGACCAAGATGTCCAAATGGCCCACCCGATCTCGGAGGGCTCGGGCCAAGGCGGCACCCTGGGGGGCGTCGGTGACGTCCAAGGGGTGAAACGCCACCTTGAGCCCTTCCCGGGCCAGGCTGGCGGCGACCCTTTGCCCTTCTGAGCCCCGGCTGGTGAGCCATACCTCAACCCCGAGCTCCGCCAAGCGCCTTGCCGTGGCCAAGCCGATGCCGCGGTTGGCACCGGTGACGACGGCGATTTTTGGCTCGCCCATGGCGGCTCTAGTTGACCCGGTGGATGGCCTCGCCGCGGATGGACAAAGCCGCCTCGTGGACCGCTTCGTAGAGGGTGGGGTGGCCGTGGATGGTGCGGGCTAGGTCTTCGCTGGAGGCTTTGAACTCCATGGCCAACACCACCTCTTGGATCAACTCCGACGCCATGGGACCGACGATATGGGCCCCTAGGAGGTCGTCGGTTTCGGCGTGGGCCAGGATTTTCACCATGCCCCCGGCCCGGTCCATGGCCTTGGCCCGGCCGTTGGCGGCGAAGGGAAAGCTACCGGTTTTGTAGGGAATGCCTTCCCCCTTGAGGGCCTGCTCCGTCTTGCCCACCCAGGCGATCTCGGGGTCGGTATAGATCACCCAGGGGATGGCGTCGTAATTGAGGTGGCCCGCCTTGCCGGCGATGATTTCCGCCACCATCACCCCCTCTTCTGACCCCTTGTGGGCCAGCATGGGCCCCCGGACCAGGTCGCCGATGGCGTAGACCCCGGGGAGGTTGGTGCAGCACTGTTCATCCACGTGGACATAGGCGCCGTCGAACAGCAAATCGGCGCTGGGGTCGGCTAGGCCATCGGAGTTGGGCCGCCGGCCGACACACACCAGCAGCTTGTCCACGGTCAACTCGTGGTCGCCGGTCTTGTCTTGGTAACTCACCACCACGGCGTCGTTGGTCTTCTTGGTGGCGGTGACCCGGGCCCCTAGCTTGATGTCGAGGCCCTGTTGTTGGAACTGGCGCAGGGCGTTTTTGGCCACCTGTTGATCCACGGGGTTGAGGAAGTTCTCCACGGCTTCCAGGATCACCACCTCGCTCCCCAGCCGGTTCCAGACGCTGCCCATCTCCAGGCCGATGACCCCGGCACCGATGACCCCGAGTTTGCCGGGCACGCTGCGAAAGTCCAAGGCGCCGGTGGAATCGACGATTAAACCGCCGTCCACGGGGGCCGCCGCCAACTCGATGGGCTTGGAGCCCGTGGCGAGGATCACATGGTCGGCCTTGTAGATTTCTTTGCTGCCGCCCTGGGAGGTGACCTCCACCTGGCGGTCGGCCAACAGCTTGCCGCGGCCCTGGAGCCACTCGACGCCGTTGGCCTTGAACAGCTGCTGGATACCCCCGGTGAGCTGGAGGACGATATCCTCCTTGCGCTTCATCATTTGGTCGAGGTCCAGCTCGACACTGCCCACCTTGATGCCATGGTTTTTGATGGAGGTCTGGAGCTTGTGGTAGTGCTCAGAGGATTCCAGGAGGGTCTTGGAGGGGATACAGCCCACGTTGAGGCAGGTGCCCCCCAGGGCGTAGCTGCCCTGGGGGTTGATCCACTGCTCCACACAGGCCACTTCCATCCCCAACTGGGCGGCGCGAATGGCGGCGACGTAGCCTGCAGGCCCGGCGCCGATGACGATGAGGTCGAACACGTTGGACATTGATTTGGGCGCTTTTCGAGTGAGTCGAGGGAAGGATTAGACCTGCAGCAACAGCCGTGCTGGGTCTTCGATGGCCTCTTTGATGGTGACCAGAAAGCTCACCGCTTCCTTGCCGTCGATGATGCGGTGGTCGTAGGAGAGGGCCAGGTACATCATGGGCCGCGCCACGATCTGGCCGCCCTCCACCACGGCCCGTTCCTTGGTGGCGTGCATCCCCAAGATGGCCGATTGGGGGGGGTTGAGGATCGGGGGCGACATCATGGAGCCGAAGACCCCGCCGTTGGTGATGGAGAAGGTGCCGCCGGTGAGTTCGTCAACGGTGAGGGCGCCGTCCTTGGCCCGCTTGCCGAAGTCGCCGATGGCCTTTTCCACCTCGGCGAAGCTCAACTGATCGGCGTCGCGGACGATGGGGACTACCAGACCCCGGGGGGAGGCCACGGCGATGCCGATGTCGTAGTAGCCGTGGTAGATGACGTCGTTGCCGTCGATGGAACCGTTGACCGCCGGGAAGCGCTTGAGTGCCTCCACGGCGGCCTTGACGAAGAAGGACATAAAGCCCAACCGCACCCCGTGGTCTTTCTCGAATTTCTCTTTGTAGCGGTTGCGAAGATCCATCACCGGCTTCATGTTGATTTCGTTGAAGGTGGTGAGGATGGCCGCGGTCTGCTGGGCTTCTAGGAGGCGTTGGGCGATGCGGGCCCGCAGGCGGGTCATGGCCACCCGTTGTTCCACCCGGCCCCGGGAGTCGGGGGGCTGGCTGGGGCCCTTGGCGGTGGGTGCGGGCGCCGGCACCGGCGCCGGCGCTTGATCGGGGGCCGGCGCCGGCGGTTGAGCGGGGGCCGCCGGGGCGGTTTTGCCCTGGAGGTGGGCCAAGACGTCGGACTTGGTGAGGCGTCCCCCGCGGCCGGAGGCCTGGATCTGGCGGGGATCCAGTTGGTTTTCCGCCACTAGCCGCCGCACGGCGGGGCTCAGGTCATCGAGATCGACGGCATCAACGGCGCCGGCGGGCTCGGCGGCGACGCCCGGGGCCGCTGGGGCCTCCTGGCGCTGTTGGCCGTTGTCGCCCGGCGCGGCGCCGGTGGCGCCGGCGGCGGCCTTGCCATCGCCCTCGATGCGGGCGATGAGATCGCCGGCGGTGACCGTGGCTCCGTCGGGGTGGAGAATTTCCGCCAGCACCCCGTCGCCGGGGGCCGGCACTTCCAGCACCACCTTGTCGGTTTCCAAATCCACCAGATTCTCGTCCCGGCTGACGGCTTCGCCGGGCTGCTTATGCCAGTTCATCAAGGTGGCGTCGGCCACGGATTCCGGCAGGTTTGGCACGCGAACTTCGATGCTCATGGATGGTAGCCCTTGGTGTTATGACTTTTATTGCTCGCTAAGACCCAGCGCCGCCTCGACCAAGGCGCGCTGTTGTTCCACGTGGACGTGGTAGTAGCCGACGGCCGGCGAGGCCGAGGCCGGTCGGCCGGCGTAATGGACCTCCCGGTGGGGGGGCAACGACTGCTTGAGCTGGTGTTGAATCTGGTACCAAGCCCCCTGGTTACGGGGTTCTTCTTGGCACCAAACCACCGTCTTGGCTCCCGGATAGCGGGCCAATTCTGCTTCGTAGTCGCGGTGGGGAAAGGGGTAGAGTTGCTCGATGCGCACCAACGCCACGTGGTCTAGGTGATGCTCCCGCCGGGCCTCTAGGAGGTCGTAGTAGACCCGCCCGCTGCAGAACACCAACCGGTTGACCCCGTCGGGGTCGATGGGGTCGATCTCCCCGAGCACGTTGGCAAACCGCCCCTGGCTCAGATCTTCCAGGGAATTCACCGCCAGCTTGTGGCGCAGCAGGCTCTTGGGGCTCATGACCACCAAGGGTTTTCTAAACTGGCGCAGCATCTGGCGGCGGAGCATGTGGAAACACTGGGCCGGGGTGGAGGGGACGCACACCTGGATGTTGTGTTCGGCGCAGAGCTGTAAAAACCGCTCCAACCGGGCCGACGAGTGCTCGGGACCCTGGCCCTCGTAGCCGTGGGGCAGCAGCATCACCAAGCCGCAGCGCCGGCCCCACTTGGCCTCCCCGGAGACGATAAACTGGTCGATAACCACCTGGGCGCCATTGACAAAATCGCCAAACTGGCCTTCCCAGATAACCAGGCCGTTGGGCTCGGCGGTGGCAAAGCCGTATTCAAAGCCCAACACCGCCTCCTCGGACAAAATGGAGTCGATGACGATAAAGCGGGTGGCGTCGTTGGACAGGCGCTTGAGGGGTACGTAGGTGCTGCCGTCCTTCTTGTTGTGGAGTACGGCGTGACGGTGGAAAAAGGTACCCCGTCCGCAGTCTTGCCCGGAGAGGCGAACTTTGTAGTCCTCGCTCAACAAGGTGGCATAGGCCATGGTCTCGGCGAAGCCCCAGTCCAAGGGCAACGCCCCCGCGGCCATTTTGCGCCGGTCGTCGAGGATCTTGGCCACCCGGGGGTTGAGTTCGAAGCCCTCGGGCAAGGCCAACAGCTTGTCGGAGAGGCCGCGAATGGTTTCCAGGGGCACGCTGGTGTCTACGGGGGCATCCCAGTCGACGGTCACCAACAGTGGCGACCAGTTGACGGCAAAGGCGTCGGTGTTGGCCACCAGGGGCCGCGACACCGGCCGCCCGGCGTCCAAGTCGGCCCGGTACTCCGCCTGCATGGCCTTGATGGCGTCGCCGGTGACGATGCCCGCCTTCAGCAGCTGCTCGCCGTAGAGGGTGGCGCAGGTGGAGCGGGCCTTGATGCGCTGGTACATCACCGGCTGGGTGGCGGAGGGCTCGTCGGCTTCGTTGTGGCCCAAGCGGCGGTAGCACACCAGGTCGATGACCACGTCTTTCTTGAATTCGTTGCGGTAGTCCAACGCCAGTTGGGTGACGAACAACACCGCCTCGGGGTCGTCGGCGTTGACGTGGAGGATGGGCGCTTGGAGCATCTTGGCCACGTCGGTGCAGTACAGCGCCGAGCGGGCGTCCAGGGGGTTGGAGGTGGTGAAGCCGATTTGGTTATTGACTACGATGTGGACCGTACCGCCGATGCGGTGACCCCGCACCTGGGACAACTGCATGGTCTCCATGACCACACCTTGGCCGGCGAAGGCGGCGTCGCCGTGGATCATCACCGGCACCACCGCCCGGTTGTCGATCTCGCCCCCCAAGCCGTCGACACAGTGGCGTCGCTCCATGCGGGCCCGCACCGAGCCCGCCACCACGGGGTCGACGATTTCCAGGTGGGAGGGATTGAAGGCCAAGGCCAGGTGCACCGGTCCTCCCGGGGTTTCCACGTCGGAGGAGAAGCCCTGGTGGTACTTGACGTCCCCCGAGCCCAGCAGTTGGTCTTTGAGCTTGCCCTCGAATTCTTCAAACAGCTCTTGGGGCGCCTTGCCGAGGATGTTCACCAGCACGTTGAGGCGACCCCGGTGAGCCATGCCGATGACCACCTCTTTGGCCCCCGCCGCCCCGGCCCGCTGGATCAAGTTGTCCATCATGGGGATCAGGCTATCCCCCCCCTCCAAGGAGAAGCGCTTTTGGCCGACGAAGCGGGTGTGGATGTACTTTTCCAGACCCTCGGCGGCCAGAAGCTGGCGCAACAGCCCCCTTTTGTCGTCGGCGCTCAAGTCGAGTCGGGCCCGGGTGCCCTCCAGGTGGCGCTGGATCCAGCGCTTCTCCTCGGTCTTGGTGATGTGCATGTACTCCGAGCCAATGGTCCCCACATAGACCTCCTTGAGGAGGGTCAAAATGTCCTGGAGGGCCATCTGGTCGGTGCCGTAGAGAGAACCGGTATTGAACACCGAGGCCATATCCGCCTGGGACAGGCCGTGGTAGCTCGGCTCCAGGTCGTCGATGTAGGGCCGGTCGCGGAGGTGCAAAGGGTCGAGCTGGGCGGCCTGGTGACCCCGGGTGCGGTAGGCGTTGATGAGCCGCACCACCGAGGACTGCTTTTCGGCAAGGCCGGGATCCAGGGCACCGCCCACCCGGGGGGCGGTGGCGGGTTGGTGGGCGAGCTTGGCGAAGGTTTCGCGGATGGGGGTGTGGGCGATGTCCCGGGGGCCGCCGTCGCCGTAGAGGCTTTGAAAGTAATCGCGCCAGGCGGCGCTCACCGACTCGGGATCCTTGAGGTATTGCTCGTAGATCTCCTCGATGAAGGCCGCGTTGCCGCCGAACAGGTAGGACTGCTGGCGTTGGCGCTCGATCAAACTGGACATGCGGAACTCTCCTCGTCGTTGTCGTTAGTCGGCACTGTCAGTCGCCAGCCTCAAGCCAAGCGGCGGTACTTGATGCGGGTGGGCTGGTCGGCGTCTTCACCGAGGCGGCGCTTGCGGTCTTGTTCGTAGTCGGCGTAGTTGCCCTCGAACCACATCACCTGGGAATCCCCCTCGTAGGCCAGCATGTGGGTGGCGATGCGGTCGAGGAACCAGCGGTCGTGGGAGATCACCACGGCACAGCCGGCAAAGGTGAGGAGGGCCTCTTCCAGGGCCCGCAGGGTCTCCACGTCCAAGTCGTTGGTGGGCTCGTCGAGGAGCAACACGTTGCCGCCGGACCTCAACAGCTTGGCCAGGTGGACCCGGTTGCGCTCCCCCCCGGAGAGGTCTTTGATGAACTTTTGCTGGTCGGGACCCTTGAAGTTAAACCGGCCCACGTAGGCCCTGGACTGGAACTCGTAGTCGCCGATGGTGATGATGTCCAAGCCGTCGGAGATCTCTTCCCAGACGGTCTTGTCGCCGTCCAGGGCGTCGCGGGATTGGTCGACATAGGCCAGTTTGACGGTGTCGCCGATGCGCAATTCGCCGGCGTCGGGCTGGTCTTGGCCGGTGAGCATCCGAAACAACGTGGTCTTGCCGGCGCCGTTGGGGCCGATGACCCCGACGATGCCCCCCGGGGGGAGGCGAAAGCTCAAGTCGTCGATGAGAAGCCGACCGCCGTGGCTCTTGCGCAGGTGTTTGGCCTCGATGACCAAATCCCCAAGCCTCGGACCCGGGGGGATGTAGAGTTCTTGGGTCTCGTTGCGCTTTTGGAATTCCTGGGAAGACAATTCGTCGTAGCGGGCCAGGCGGGCTTTGTTCTTGGCTTGGCGGCCCTTGGGGTTGGCCCGCACCCACTCGAGTTCCGCTTTCATGGCCTTGATCCGCGAGGCCTCGGCGCGCTGCTCCTGGGCGAGGCGCTTTTCCTTTTGCTCGAGCCAGGTGGAATAGTTGCCCTCGAAGGGGATGCCCCGGCCTCGGTCCAGCTCCAAGATCCAGCCGGCGACGTTGTCGAGGAAGTAGCGGTCGTGGGTCACGGCCACCACCGTCCCCGGGTACTCGTGGAGAAAGCGCTCGAGCCACGCCACCGACTCGGCGTCGAGGTGGTTGGTGGGTTCGTCGAGGAGCAGCATGTCGGGTTTGGCGAGCAACAGCTGGCACAGGGCCACCCGGCGGCGCGCGCCGCCGGACAGTTTGCCCACCTCGGCCTCCCAGGGGGGAAGGCGCAACGCGTCGGCGGCCACCTCCAAGGTGCGCTCTAGATTGTGGCCGTCGGTGGCCTCGATGAGGCTCTCCAGATCCCCCTGTTCGGCGGCTAGGGCGTCGAAGTCGGCGTCGGGTTCGGCGTAGGCGGCGTAGACTTCCTCGAGGCGGTCGAGGGCCTGTTGGATGGGGGCGACGGCCTCGGCGACGTTGCCGCGCACGTCCTTGCGATCGTCCAGCTGGGGTTCTTGGGGTAAAAACCCCACTTTGATGCCGGGTTGAGGGCGCGCTTCACCCTGAATTTCGCTGTCGAGGCCCGCCATGATCCGCAACAGGGTGGATTTCCCCGAGCCGTTGAGGCCCAAGACGCCGATCTTTGCGCCTGGGAAAAATGACAGGGAGATATCCTTGAGAATCTCCCGCTTGGGAGGGACAACTTTGCCCACCCGGTTCATGGTGTAGATGTATTGAGCCATGTTGCACGTCGAAGAGTGGTTGTACGTTGGACAAATTGGGAGAGGGTGGAAGGCGCGGGACTGTCTCAAGAGTGGGGTTATTGTAGCCCATTCGACCCACCCTCGGGTTATCGTTGCCCCCTGAGGGCGATGAACCCGGCGCCGAAAAAGCCCAAGGGCGGCAAGGCGGCGGCGAGCCAAGGGGGCAGGTCGAACAGCAATGCGGCGTTGCCCGCCATGCGATCCACCAAAAAAAACGACAGGCCGATCAAGATGCCCACCACCAGTCGCTGCCCCATGGCGGTGCGCTTGGTGGCTCCCAGCACCCAGGGCATGGCGATAAACAGCACGGCCAGGTTGGCCAGGGGTTCTAGGAGTTTGCGGAACAGGGCCAGTTCAAAGCGCCGGGCGTCGAGGCCATTGCCCTCGAGATAGTGGATGTAGGTGTTCAAATCCGCCAGGGACAGGTCGAGGGGGTGGACGGCGAGGACCTCCAGCATGTCCGGGGTGATGACCGAGCGCCACACCCCCTGGAGCTCGTCGGCGTCGGGACTGGGGTCAGCCGTGGGGTCGAGGGGGGTGTGGTTGACCTCTTCTAATAGCCAGTAGCCCTCTTCGTGGTAGCGGGCACTGCGGGCGTGGGTCACCGCCAGCAAATTGGCGTCGTCGCCCACGTGGTAGATAAAGATGTCGATGAGGCGAAACCCCGCTTGGACGGCGCGGATGTTGATGAAGTACCGACCGTCTCGGGCCCAGAAGCCACGGCGGCCGTCGATGTTGATGAAATCGGTGCGGGTGGCGCTCTTGAGCAAGGTGGCACGGCGCTCGGTGGCGGGGGCGACGAATTCGCCGATGGCAAATCCCAGGCCACACAAGACGGCGCCCCCCACCAAGGCCGCGCCTATGATGCGCCAGCGGGATACGCCGCTGGCCCGCATCACCACCAGTTCGCTGTCGTTGGCCAAGAGGCCCAAGCCCAAGAGGCCGCCGATGAGCAGGGCCGCCGGCAGGGCGTCGTGGCAGCGTCGCGGCAGGGTCAACAGTAGATAGTGTACGGCGGTCCAACCAGTGTATTCCCCCTGGCCCACGTCGTCGAGTTCCTGGATGAGGTTCAACAGCAGGTCCAAGGCCAAGACTACGGCCAAGGCGATGAGGGTGGTTTTGATGACCACGCCCATGATATGACGGTCTAGGCGTTTCAAGGCTTGAGCACGGATGGGGATGGGGGTTTGGGGGCCATGGGCCTCGGCAGACCGTAGTGGTGCCAAAAGAGCCCGATGCCCGTGGCCACTAGGGCACCGTGGACCCACCAGAGGCCCAAGTGGGGGGCGACCCACTCCCGCTCCAGGGCGATGGTGCCCACGTGGAGGGCATTTTGGTAGATGATGTAGAGCAATATGGCGGCGAACACCCGACTGTAGCGCCCCTCCTGGGGTTTGGCTCGGGCGATGAGGGGGGCCAAAAACAGGGTGACCAACAGCGACAGGGGAACGCCCAGACGGCGGTGGAATTCGGCGGTGGCCGCGGGGCTATCCCAAGCCAGGAGGTCTGGGACGGAGAGGGTTTCGCGCTGGGCTTCCAAGCGCTGTTGGGGGGGGGTGTCGAGGCGCCCCGACTGGGTTTGATAATCGGTGGTGCGGTAGGACCCTCGACCGGGTAGCCCCTCGTAGCGGCGGCCTTGCTGGAGAACGATGTAGCGAGCCCCGGTGGCGGGGTCCAACTGTTGATAGCCGCGGCTGGCGGTGATGATTTCCACCCGCGATGGGGTGTTGGATTGGACGAAGATACCCCTGAGCTCCCGGGCTTCTCGGTCGACGCCGGCGATGTAGATGACGTATTCCCCCCGGGACACTTGGCGGAAGGTACCCGGGGTAAAGGCGCTGAGCTCGGCGTCTTGGCGAGCTTGGTGGGTGAGGGCGGCGTTGAGGCGCATGGCCCGAGGTGCCACGTCCAAGGTCAGCCAGGTCAATAGCAAGGCCAAGGGTAGGCCCAGGAGGGCGAGGGCCCGGTAGAGGTTGCCGGGGCCATAGCCGCAGGCGCCGATGGCGATCAATTCGCTGTCCCGGTACAGTCTTCCAAAGGCCAACATCACCGCCAAAAGCGTGGCTAGGGGCAACAGAATCACCCCGTAGCGGATGGCTTGGAGGCCGAGTAACTGGGCGATGGCGCCCTTGGCCAACAGGCCACCGGCGGCTTGGTGGAGGTAGACGCCCAAGCGATGGGTGAGCACCAATACCAAGATCACCGCCAAGACGGCGCCCAGGGTCAAGGTGACTTCGCGGATGAGGTAGCGATCGAGGCTACGGAACAACGGGGTTTCTCGATGGGGGCGATGGGGCGGCGAGAGCCGCCTGGGCACGACTGAGTGGGGGGTTTGGCATGGAGTGTAACGAGGGAGGGAAGGGTGTGTCGAGGGCGGTGTCGCGGGCGGACTTTTACATCGTAACCCGCGGCGATCGCACTGCGGGTTGGCGCTACGGTTGCCGATTGGTGGAAAAGGCCTACAAGCTGGGGCATCGGGTCTATGTCCACCTGCCGGCGGACCACGTGGCGGCCTTCGACGACTTGTTGTGGACCTTTTCCAGCGATAGCTTTGTGCCCCATGCCGTCTATCCCGCCGAGGCAGAAGACGACTCGCCGGTGTACGTGGGGGCCGGGGGCGAGCCGCCAGAGGCGGAGGTGTTGGTGCAGCTCGCCCCCGAGGTGCCGGCGTTTTTTGAGCGCTTTGCCCGGGTTGTCGAAATCGTCACTCCCGAGGATCGGGAGGCGGCCCGGCAGCGCTATCGGTTTTATCGAGAGCAAAGGGTAGAGTTGCACAATCACGAGGTGGGTTAGGCAAGGGGGCCCTGGGTGCACAAGCCACGGTGGATGGGGTGACGAAGACGTTCTCGTCGCAGCCGCCGCAGCGGGCAGTGGGCCACTGGCAAAACCCGTTGTGGCTGGGATTGCTCGGCCTGGTTCCCCCGTTGATCATCGCATTTCGAGCGTGGTTCAGCGACGCCCCCATCGCCGTTGTCGGCAATCCGTCGGAGTTTGTCGTCCTCGAGGACTTTACCGCTTTTCAAAGTCAACTTCCCGACGGTTCGTTGGGGCCAGTGATGATCAAGATCCCCGGTGGGGAATTTACGATGGGATCACCTGAGAACGAAGAGGGGCGTCATGGCAATGAGGGCCCTCGCCATCGGGTGAACCTGTCCCCCTTTGCAATGGGGAAGTACGAAGTCACTTTTGAGGAATACGACCATTTTGCCGAGGCGACGGATCGTGAGAAGCCCCCCGATGAGGGTTGGGGGCGCGGCAATCGGCCGGTGATCAATGTGAGTTGGCACGACGCAAAGGCCTACGCTGCGTGGTTAGCCGAGGAGACCGGAGAGCCCTACCGCCTGCCCACGGAAGCGGAGTGGGAGTACGCGGCGCGGGCCGGGACCGAAACGGCTTACTGGTGGGGCGATGGCTTCAATGACAAGAAAGCGAATTGCAATGTCGGGATTCTCAAAACGGCGCCTGTCGATCGCCATGGGGCCAATGCCTGGGGCCTACACCAGGTCCATGGGAATGCGCTGGAGTGGGTGTGGGACCGGTATGGCCGTAGCTATTATCAGCAGTCGCCCGCCCTCGACCCCCGGGGACCCGACAGGGGCGATCAGCGCGTGCTGCGGGGTGGCCTATGGATCTTCAACGCCAGGTACTGTCGGTCGGCCTACCGCTTCCCCTACCTCCCCGCCCACCGCTCCCACTACTTCGGGTTCCGGCTGGCCCGAAGTCGCGCGACCTCGCCGGGGAGAGGGGAATGATGGAGGGGTCAGCGGTTGCCCACACCATCGGGATCCAGGACGCGGATGCGCATCCGGCTGGTGAGGGTGCCCGCCTGAGGGCTGCGGACGGCGACGGTGGCCTCGACGTTGCCCGCCCCCTGGAAGCGCACCCGCACCCGGTTGGGGGCGAGTTCCTCGCTGAACACCGTGTCGTCGAAGCTCCAGCTGTAGCTCAGGGTCTCCCCGGCCACCGAGGATCGGGCTTGGGCGATGAATTCCACGGGTTGGCGAATGGCGACGCTCTTTTCCCCCTGGTAGGCCGTGCAGTGGTTTGCCCCATCCTCGGTGACGCACCGCGCCCTGGGGGCGATGAGTTGCAACTCGAAGGTGGGGGCTACGCCGGTGTCCGTCGCCAGGTCATCGACGGGTTCCGGTTCAAAGGGGGTGGGATCGTCACAGCGTCCCGCCTGACTCTCGGGGAGTTCCGTGGCGGCGACGATGGCGCGGTGGTCGGCGCCACTGGTGCGCATGCTAAAGAGTTCCGCCAGGTAGACGCCTTCACTGAGACGGGTCGCCAGGGCGGCTTCTGCATCGCGCACTGGCTCGAAGTTCACCGCCTCGACGATCTCGGCCGTGGGATGACTGCGCCAGTCGTCGTTGGCGTCGACGATGGAACCATCGAGGCGGCGGACCACCAGGGCCGGGTCTGCCATGGCGGGAGTGCCCACCCCCTCGGCCTTGACCACATAGCAGCGACTGGCGTTGCCGGTGACGATGAGGCCGGCCACCATGGCCCCGCCCCCTTGGGTGGAGATGTTGATGGGGTAGGTATCATTCTGGTCGTCGAGGGAAGTCACGGCGACAATGCCCGGCGCCATCACCCCATTTTCGCTGCTCAAGGAAGCCACATAGGCGCCGGGGCTGAGGGTGACCACAAAGCCGGCATCGGTGGCGGCGGCGGGGGCCCGCAGGTCGCGGACTAACGCCTCGGCGCTGGGATGGCGCTCCCAGGTGTCGTTTTCCTCGATGAGGCGGCCGTCCACGAGGCTGGTGAGGCGCAAACGGGCATCGAGGCGCCCGTCGGCCGCCTCCCCCAGTACGGCAAAGCGCCGCTGGTTACCGGTGACGATTAAGCCCGCCTGGAGGCCCTGGTCGACCACCGGGCCGTTGGTGGAGATGTTGAACAGCTGGGTCGTCGTCAGGGATTGGCCGGGGTTCTGGGGGGCCGTGGTGAAGTCCGTCGGCACCGTGGTGGGGCCGTAGCCGTTGTAACCCCAACACACCGCGCCGGCGCCGTTGCCCCCCAAGGGGATACCACAGGTGTGGAGGGTGCCCACGTCCACCTGGGCAAAGGCTCCCAGGGGAGGGCTGGCCTGGCCGTCGCCGTCGTTGCCCCAGCACGCCACTTCGCCGTTGCTCTGGATGCCACAGGTGTGGAGGGGGCCAACGCTGAGCTGGATGAAATCCCCCACCCCGGGGGGGCTCGCTTGCCCCTGGCGATCGTCCCCCCAGCAGACGACCTCGCCGTCGAGGCCCAGGGCGCAGCTGTGGCGATCGCCGCTGCCCACTTGGACAAAGGTCCCCGGCGGGGGGCTGGCCTGACCGGCGCTGTCGTCTCCCCAGCAGGCGAGTTGGCCGTTGAGGCGCACCCCACAGCTGTGGAGCAGCCCCACGCTCACCTGGGCAAAGGTCCCCACCGGCGGATTGATCTGGCCGGCGTTGTCCAAGCCCCAGCAGACGGGTTCGCCGTTGAGGCGCAAGGCGCAGTTGTGGAGATCCCCAGAGCTGAGTTGGGCGAAGGTGCCCTGGGGATGGTCGAGCTGTTGCACGTTATTGCGCCCCCAGCAGGCGAGGTTGCCGTCGAGGTCGAGGCCACAGGTGTGCACCCCGCCGCTGCTCACCTGGGCAAAGGTCCCACTGGGCGGGTCGGATTGGCCAAAGCCATTCCAGCCCCAGCACGCCACGGCGCCGTCGAGGTCGAGGCCGCAGCTGTGGACGCCACCGGCGCTGACCCGGGCGAGGGGCCCCCCAGGGGGCATGGCCTGGCCCGAGGCCTCCAGACCCCAACAGTCCACCTCGCCGTCGGGGCGCAGGCCACAGCTGTGGAGATCCCCGGCGTTGACCTCGGTGAACAGCCCCGAGGGGGGAGTTCCCTGACCCACGTCGTCGTTGCCCCAACAGACCACATCGCCCCCGGCGTCGCCGCTGCCGGGGCGTAGGCCACAGCTGTGAAAATAGCCCGTACTCACCTGGACGAAGGTCCCCCCCGGGGGGGTGGATTGGCCAAAATCGTCGTTGCCCCAACAAATGACACTGCCGGTGGTGCGCAGGCCACAGGTGTGTTGAAAGGTGGTGGCGATCTGGGTGAAGGTCCCCCCCGGCGGATCGACCTGGCCGTCATCGCCCGCCCCCCAACAGGTCACTTGGCCATCGACGCCCAGGCCACAGGTGTGCATGTCACCGGCGGCCACTTGGCTAAAGGTGCCCTGGGGGGGGCTGGCTTGGCCGGCGGCGTCGTCCCCCCAGCAGAGGATGTCCCCTTGGGGGCGCACGCCGCAGACATGACCGCCGCCGGCGCTGATTTGGCTGAAGACGCCCCCGCGGGGGGCTGCTTGGTCGAAGTCGTTCCTCCCCCAGCAGGCCGCCCGTTCGTCGCCGCGGATGCCGCAGTTGAAAAACAAGCCGGCACTGAGCTGAACAAAGGCGCCCTCGGGGGGATCCGCCTGGCCCAGCTCGTTGCTCCCCCAGCAGCGGACATCACCGGCCGCCTCCAGGGCACAGGTGGTACCGCTGCCGGCGGCGATGATGGCTTCGGCGCGGCTGTCCGTTGGGCTCAGGGGAATGAGCAGTGACAAAATCCCCAGGCACCGCCGCGCCATCGCGGGTGAGAACGAGGTCGGGAGGGGCATCATGGGTTCTCCATCGTCGATGGTGGGGGTGGACTGACGACCGGCCACCCCAGGGCGCAATCTCATTTAACCAACGATAGCACTCGTTGGCTGTATGGGGCATTAACAGGGCGACCGATGCCCCAGATCAAGGGGATCTTGTGTCGCGCCAACTGGCCCGGGAGCGGGGCGGGGGTGGGACCCCGGGGGCGCTACGCCCCCTCCACTACGATGGAGTGGGTTACCGCCGCCCGCTTGCGCAACGCCCGAGCCTCCCGATACTCCCCAGAGTCGAGCATGGCCTTGGCCCGCTCGACGCTGTCGAACTGCACAATGACGATGCGGTTGGGGGACCAATCGCCTTCCAGCGTCTCGGCGTGACCGCCGCGGGCCAGATACTTGCCCCCATAGGCGGCGATGGCCGAAGGAGCGAGCTTTTTGTATTCGTCGTAGAGGGCGGGGTCTTCGATGGCAATGTCGAGGACGACGTAGGCGGGCATGGGGCGAGCTCCTCTGGGTTATGGCCACTGGGCCGTGGTTCCGGCTCCGACGGCGGCCACCTCGGGCGCGGCCGAAGCCCGCAAATCCTCCCCGATCATCGCCGCGGCCTTCTCGGCGATCATCATGGTGGGTGCGTTGGTGTTGCCCGAGATCAAAGTGGGCATAACCGAGGCATCCACCACATAACACCCCGCCAGACCCCGCAGCCGCAACCGATGGTCCACCACCGCCAGATCCCCCCGACCCATGGGGCAGGTGCCCGACGGATGGTAGAGGGTAGTGCCCGTGCGGCGGGCGTAGTCCAGGAGTTCGTCGAAGCCCTGGCAGTCTGCCGGCGGCTGGAGGGGGGTTTCGATGTGGGGAGCCATGGCGGGCTGGGCGACCAAACGCCGGGCGATCTCCAACCCCGCCACATGGACCAGCTGGTCCTCCAAATCTTGTAAATAACCGTTGAAGATCGCCGGCGGTTGCCGGGGGTCGGCGCTTTGGACGTGGACATGGCCGCGGCTGTTGGGGCGCAGCTGACAGGGACCAATGGTCAACCCGGGAAAGCGGTGGAAGGTGCGCCGCACCGGATCGTCGAAGGTGGCGTGGGCGATGTGGTACTGAATGTCGGGCTGAGGCACCTCGGGTCTAGAACGGACAAAGCCCAACATCACCGCCGCCGGCAGGGTCAAGGCGCCCTGGCGCCTGGTGGCGAAGCGGGCCACCTCGCGGACTAGGCCCAAGCCCTGGACGGCCTGGTTGAGGCTCGTGGTGTCGCGCAGCCGCCAACTGGCCCGGGAGATATAGTGATCTTGGAGGTTTTCTCCCACCCCCTTGAGGCTGTGGCGCACCTCGATACCGGCACGGGCCAAATGCTGCGGATGGCCGATGCCCGACAATTCCAATATCTGGGGCGACTGGATGGCTCCGGCGGCCAGCACCACCGCCCGGCGGGCGCGGATGGCCTGGTGCCGCCCCCGCCAATGAACCGTGACCCCGGTGACCCGCCTCCCCTCCAGCTCGAGGCGTTCCACCAGACAGCGGGTGCGCAAGCTGAGGTTGGACCGTCCCAGGGCGGGCTTGAGATAGGCCCGGTAGGCGCTCACCCGCAGGCCCTTGTGGATGGTGGCCTGGGAAAAGTGAAACCCCCCCTGGTCGCCGCCGTTGTAATCGTCGGACTGGGGAAACCCCGCCTCTCGGGCCGCCTGCTGCAGCCGCCGCAAGATGGGGGCATCACCGGCCACCTGGGCCACCCGCAGGGGACCGCTGCGACCCCGGATGGCGTCCTCCCCCAAGGTGCAGGCTTCGGCCCTTTGAAAATGGGGCAAGACGTCGTCGTAGCTCCAACCGGGATTGCCCAATTGGCGCCACTGGTCGTAGTCGGCGGGCTGACCGCGGACGTAGAGCATGGCGTTGATGGCGCTCGACCCCCCCACCACCTTGCCCCGGGGCACGGGGATCCTGCGGTGGGCGACCCCGGGGTCGGGGAGGGATTCAAACAGCCAGTTGACCTTGGGATCCACCATGGTTTTGATATAGCCGGCGGGAATGTGGATCCAAGGGTGGTGGGCATCAAAGCCACCGGCCTCCAGGACCAGCACCCGGTGGCGGCCGTCCTCGCTCAGGCGGTTGGCGAGGACGCAGCCCGCCGACCCGGCGCCCACGACGACGAAGTCCCACTGGGCCGCGCCGTCAGTCGAGCTTGCGCCATCAGTCGAACTCATGGGTGGCCAGTCTGCGGGAGTTCTTGGGGTTGCGAAACACCAAGGGCTTGGTGTTGCCCGCCGCCGCCGTCGCCGCCGCCCCTCGACGGGCCTCTGCTAGCTTGTGGTGGTGGGGCGATAAATCGCACACCGGGTCGGCGTTGGCCGGGTCGCCGGTGAGCATATAGGCCTGGCAGCGACAGCCGCCGAAGTCCTTTTCCCGCTCCGGGCAATCCCGGCACGGGGCCTTCATCCAGTCGAACCCCCGAAAATGGTTAAACGCCGGCGATTGCCGCCAAATCCAGTCCAGAGGGTGCTCGCGGACATTGGGAAAGCTCAGCCCCGGCAACTGCCGGGCGGCGTGGCAGGGCAAGGCGACGCCGTCGGGGGCCACGGTGAGGAACATCCGCCCCCAGCCGTTCATACACGCCTTGGGGCGGCGCTCGTAGTAGTCGGGGACCACAAAATAGAGCTTGAGCTCGCCCTTCAACCGAGCTCGATAATCCCGGGCGACGGCTTCGGCCCGGGTGAGCTGCTCTTGGGTGGGCAACAGCCGGTCGCGGTTGACCCACGCCCAGCCGTAGTACTGGGTGGTGGCCAGCTCCAGGTCGTCGGCCTCCAGGGCGTGGGCCAGCTCGATGACCTGGTCGATTTGGTCGATGTTGTCCCGGTGGAGGACAAAGCACAACACCATGGGGTAACCCTGGGCCTTTACCGCCTTGGCCATGGCGAGCTTGTGCTCAAAGGCCTCGGTGCCGGCGATGAGGTCGTTGAGCTCCGCCGACGAGGCCTGGAAGCTGATCTGGATATGATCCAAACCCGCCGCCTTGAGGGCCGCTACCCGTTTGGCATCCATGCCCACTCCGGAGGTGATGAGGTTGCTGTAATAGCCCAGGCGATGGGCCTCTGCCACCAGGGTTTCCAGGTCGCGCCGCACCAAGGGCTCGCCCCCGGACAACCCCAACTGCACCGCTCCCAGGGCCCGGGCTTCCCCCAGGACCTTGAGCCAGGCGTCGGTGTCGAGTTCGGCGCCGTGGTTGGCATAGTCCACGGGATTGGAACAGTAGGGACACTGAAGGGGACAGGCGTAGGTGAGTTCGGCCAACAGCCAAAGGGGCGGGCCGATGGCCCCAGGGTTACTAGAGGAAGCGGATCCAACCCCGTTCATGGGCGATCTCCAGGAATTCGTGGACGTCGGCGGCGAGGTCGACGTCGGGAAACTGTCGGTTGAGATCTTGCACAATGGCCGCTTCGTCGCGGCTGCCGTCGCAGCGCTTGAGGATCTCCGCCGCGCTGTCATTGAGGGTGATCATGCCCTCGGGATAGAGGAGGACGTGTTGCTTTTGCGCCTCCTCCCACTGGAAGCGATAGCCGGGTTTCAGGGCGACGGACCCTTGGAAGGGAGTCGTCACGGCGGCGTCTCCTCGGGGGCTGCGGTGAAGAACGGCGGCATCTCGTGGATGTAGGCCAGGTACATGGCGTCCAACATGCTCCACAGCACCTCGAGCTTAAAGCGCACGATCTCCAGGGCGCGCTCTTGTTGGTCGCGGCTTTGGAAGTGGGCCAAGGTCACCGCCAGGCCGTGCTGGACGTCTCGATGGGCTTCCCCGAGGCGGTTGCGAAAATAGGCCAGCCCTTCGGGGTCGATCCAGGGGTACTTATCGGGCCAACTGGCGAGGCGTTGGCGATGGATGGTGGGGGCGAACAACTCCGTGAGGGACGAACACACCCCCTCTTGCCACGGGGCTCGACGGACGAAATTCAGATAGGCGTCGACGGCAAACCGCACCCCGGGCAATACGTGTTGCTGACAGAGCAAGGCCTCCCGGGACAAGCCCACCGCGCGCCCCAAAGCCAGCCAGGCTTCAATGCCTCCATCGCCCCCGTCGTCGGCCCCCTGGCCGTCGTGGTCGACGATGCGCTGGATCCACTGGCGGCGAACGCTCCGGTCGGAGCAGTTGGCCAAGAGCGCAGCGTCTTTGCGGGGAATGGTGAGCTGGTAGTAAAAGCGGTTGGCGACCCAGCCTTGGATTTGCTGGCGGTTGAGTTTGCCCTCCACCATCAGCACTTGGAAGGGGTGGTGAATGTGGTAAAGCCGCCCTAGGGCCCGCAGGCGGGCTTCGAATTCAGCCGGCGACCAAGGATCGAGAGACATGGGAGACGCCCGGTGTTGGAAAAATCTCAAATGGAGACACAAATGACGTGCGCGGGAACCCAGAGGGGTCGCCCGCCACGCGGACGCTGGTTAAGGTTGAGTCGTCTGGGTTG
>JBHJHK010000070.1:0-5181 GCA_050330975.1 Candidatus Competibacterales bacterium
TATATACAATTTCCCCCTGTGTGCTGCGCCAAAATGGGGTCTTTTTTGGGGGGTGGCCGTGGCACCTTTCGCTGTGGCTTTTGGTCCCTGGGCCACTGGCATGGGCCTCGGGCGCTTGAAGACTATTGTCCCCCACCCCCAGTGGGGGAGCTGTGCAGCGAACCCATCCCAGACCGCCGCGGGCGATTCGGGAGATCCCAGATCTCTAGACCGCCCCCTTCTGGGGCCGCATATCCTCAAGGCGAATCCCCGCCACCTTGACGGGTTTTTTCATGGCATCCCGGCGGAAGGGCTCCCCGAGTTCTTGGTTGAGGATCACTTCGATCAAGGTGGTGACGTTTTGCTCCATCTGGGCGTGAATGGCATCTCCCAACGCCGCGGTGAGGCCCTCCATGGTGCCCACCTGGACCCCCTTGAGGCCACAGGCCTCGGCCACCTTGGCGTACTCCACCCCCAAGTTGAGCTCGGTGCCCACAAAGTTGTCGTCGAACCACAACGTCGAGTTGCGCTTCTCCGCTCCCCACTGGTAGTTGCGGAACACCACCATGGTGATACCCGGCCAATCGCCGCGGCCACAGGCGGTGAGCTCGTTCATGGAGATGCCAAAAGCCCCATCGCCGGCAAACCCCACACAGGGCACATCGGGACAGCCGATCTTGGCCCCCAAAATCGACGGCAGCCCGTAGCCACAAGGCCCAAACAGTCCCGGGGACAGGTATTTGCGCCCGGCTTCAAAGCTGGGGTAGGCGTTGCCAATGGCGCAGTTGTTGCCGATGTCCGTGGAGATGATGGCGTTGACCGGCAACGCCGCCATAATGGCCCGCCAGGCCTGGCGGGGGCTCATGCGCTCGGGGTTGCGCTCCCGGGCTCGCTGGTTCCAGGTGATACCCTCGTCGCTGTCGTCCTCGTGATCCATGGCGGCCAACTCCTGGCCCCAGCGAGCCTTGGCCTCGGCCACCAAAGCCAGACGGGTGTCGCGCCCCGCCTGGCCGGCGGTCTCGGACAACTGGGCCGCGATCTGTTCCGCCACCATGCGGGCATCCCCCTGGATGCCCACGGTCACCCGCTTGGTGAGGCCGATCCGGTCGGCGTTGATGTCCACCTGGATGATCTTGGCATCCCCGGGCCAATAGGACTGCTGATAGGCCGGCAGGGAGGAAAAGGGGTTGAGGCGGGTACCTAGGGCCAGGATCACGTCGGCCTTGGCGATCATCTCCATCCCCGCCTTGGAGCCGTTGTAGCCCAAGGGCCCACAGTAGAGGGGATGGGAGCCTGGGAAGGCATCGTTGTGCTGGTAGTTGCAGCACACCGGCGCCCCCAGGCGCTCCGCCAGGGCCACAGAGGCGGGAATGGCGCCGGAAAGCACCACCCCAGCGCCGTTGAGGAGCACCGGAAACCGGGCCTCCGACAACAGTTTGGCCGCCTCCTCGATGGCCCGCTCCGAACCCCGGGGGTGCTCGATGTCGACGATCTGGGGCAGCTCGATGTCGATCACCTGGTTCCAGTAGTCCCGGGGGACGTTGATCTGGGCGGGGGCCGAACCCCTAAAAGCCTTGAGGATCACCCGGTTGAGGACTTCGGCGATCCTGGAGGGGTCGCGGACCTCCTCTTGGTAGCAGACGCAGTCCTCGAAGAGCGCCATCTGCTTGAGTTCTTGGAAGCCCCCCTGGCCGATGGTCTTGTTGGCGGCCTGGGGGGTCACGAGTAATAGCGGGGTGTGGTTCCAGTAGGCGGTGATGATGGGCGTCACCATGTTGGTGATGCCGGGGCCGTTCTGGGCGATGGCCATGGACATCTTGCCCGTGGCCCGGGTGTAGCCATCGGCACTCATCCCGGCGTTGACCTCGTGGGCACAGTCCCAGAAGGTGATCCCCGCGGCGGGAAACAAATCGGAGATGGGCATCATGGCCGAGCCAATGATGCCAAAGGCGTGCTCGATGCCGTGCATTTGAAGGACTTTGACAAAGGCCTCTTCGGTCGTCATTTTCATGGCGTTTCCCCTGTGCTGGGCGTTGGGTGGAGGTCGGCGAAGTCAGGGGCGATGGTCTGCTAGGATCATATCGCTGGCCTTCTCGCCGATCATAATGGCCGGGGCGTTGGTGTTGCCGGAGACGATGTCCGGCATGATGGAGCAGTCCGCCACCCGCACCCCCGTGACACCCCGTACCCTGAGCTGGGCATCCACCACGGCGTTGGGGTCGGCGCCCATCCGGCAGGTGCCCGTGGGATGGTAGATGGTGGTGGCGGTGTTGCGGACCCACTCCAACAACCCTTCATCGTCGACGACATCGGACCCCGGGCGGTATTCCCCGGCGATCTTGGCCGCCAAGGGCGCTTGCTCGGCGATGTGCCGGGCGATCTTTACCCCGGTCAGGAGGGTTTGCCGGTCGGTTTCCGTGGCCAAATAGTTGGGGAGGATCGCCGGGTAGGTCCGGTGGTCGGCGCTTTGCAGGCGGATTTCGCCACGGCTCTCCGGGCGCAACTGGCAGACCGAGGCCGTAAAGGCGGAAAAGGGATGAACCCCCTTGCCGGGGCTGTCGGCCGACCAGGGTTGAATGTGGAATTGGATGTCCGGCGTCGCCACCTCGCGGCGGGTCTTGAGGAAGCCGGTGGCGAGGCTCGCCGCCATGGTCATGGGGCCAGAGCGAAATAGCACGTATTGCAGACCGATCCGAAACTGGTCGAAGTAGCTGCGCACTTCGTCGTTGAGGGTGGGTTCATGGCAGCGATAGACCAACCGCGCCTGGAGGTGATCCTGGAGGTTTTTGCCCACGGCCGGGCGATCTTGGACGACCGCGATACCCTGGGCCTTGAGGGCCTCGGCTTCGCCGATGCCCGAGAGCATCAACAGCTGGGGCGAACCGATGGCGCCCGCCGCCAGGATGACCTCTTTGCCCACCTTGACCCGGCACTCCAGGCCTGCGGGGTCGGTGTAGACCACCTCCGTCACCCGCCGCCCCTGGAAGTGGAGACGGGCGGTGTGGGCTTTGGTGATGACCTGCAAATTGGCCCGTTTGGCGACGGGGTGGAGGTAGGCCACCGCCGCAGAGCAACGCCAGCCATTGCGGGTCGTCAGCTGGAAATAGCCCACGCCCTCTTGGCGGGCGCCGTTGTAATCGCCGTTAAAAGGATAACCGGCGTTTTGCGCCGCGGCCACCCAGGCGTCGCAGATGGGTCGCTTGAGGCGCATGGCGGAAACCGCCAACGGGCCGCCCGCCCCGTGCCACTGGTCGGCGCCCTGCTCCCGATCCTCGGCCCGCTTGAAGTAGGGCAACACGTCGTCGTAGCCCCAACCCTCGTTGCCCATCTGGCGCCAGCGGTCGTAGTCCTCGGGTTGCCCCCGCACGTAGAGCAACCCGTTGAGGGAGGACGAGCCCCCCAAGACCTTGCCCCGGGGCCAGTCGAGGCTGCGGCCGTTGAGTCCCGGATCCTCTGCCGTGCGGTAGCACCAATCGACCTTGGGGTTGTGCATGGTTTTAAAGTAGCCGACGGGAACGTGGATCCACGGATTCCAGTCCCGCCCCCCAGCCTCCAGCAGGATCACCCGATGGCGCGATACCCCGCTGAGCCGGTTGGCCAATACACAACCCGCCGAGCCGGCGCCCACGACCACAAAGTCAGCCTCCAGCTCCGCCACCTTGGACCTCCTCGGATTGTTTTATCCTGTTTTTTAAGCTTGCCAGTTCACCAGGGGCATACTATTCTGCTTTCTAATGAGACCGCAAGTCTCATTTGAGAGCAATGGCAAGAATAGCTGCAAGGACAATGGGATCGTTCTCGACGATGCCCGGCAGAGGAACCACCGCCGCAGAGCGGTAACACCACCACCTGGGAGAAAATGCGATGCACCTTTCCGAGAAGCTCAACGCTCTCTCGCGCCGGGATCTCTTCAAGATTGCGGGTCGGTTTGGCTTGAGTTCAACCCTGTGGGCGGCGGGCGGGATGGTCGGCTCCATCAGCCTTAGCTCTTTGGCGCGTGCGGCGGAATCCACCTATGAAAAGCGCTTTGCCAAGGCGCCGAAGCACACCTTGAAGTTTGGGGCCGCGGGCTTCAACGCCCGCAACTTGCTCATCGAGCGGGCGGGCTGTTTGGAATTTGCCCGCGACCTAGAAGAGCGCACCGAGGGGGAGATTCGCGTCGAGTTCATCGGCGACAACCAGATCTGCAGCCAGCTCTCCTGCGTGGAAAAGACCCAGCTGGGCATCGTCGACATCTACGCCGCCTCGACTCAAAATTCCGCCGGTGGTGCCCCCTACCTCAACATCCTGGACTACGCCTTTATGTTCCCAGGGCGGGCTTCCCAGTATTATTTTCTCTACAACCCCGAGAGCCAGCGCATCCTGCGGGACCCCTTGGAGAAGCGCCACGGTCTCAAGTTTTTGTTTTCCCATTGCGAGCTCCGCGGCATCCAACTGGGCCTCGGCTGGCGCGACAAGCCGACGGTCACCCGCCTAGAAGAGCTATTTGGCACCAAAAACCGGGTGACGGGTACCCAGCTGGGGCGCATCGCCATGCAACTCCTCAACCTCAACCCCGTGCCCATCGCCTGGGAAGAGACCCTGGATGGCCTCAAGCAGGGGCTCATCGACGGCGCCGAGACCTGGGCCTCGGCCGTGGCCTACGCCAATATGTCGCCGGTGGGGAGCCAGGCGGTGGACCTGAGGTTCTTCTGCGGCACCGAGCACACCTCCATGGCGGCCAAGGTGTTTCACAACCTAGAACCCCACCTCCAAGACGCCGTCATGGAGTCGGCCTATCTGGCCCAAGTCCACGTCCAGGCCGCCAACGAGGCGGCCCTGGTGAAGACCGTGGGCTTTTCCGACCCCCAACTCCCCAACACTTTGTTCGTCGAGCACGGCGTCCGTCCGGCCTTCCTCGGTGATGACCAGCTCAAACTGGCCGAGGAAATGTGCTCTCCGGAGTTCAATCCAGAACCCTGGGCCCAGTGGCGCGAGCGGCTCAACAAATGGGCTGGGGGTATCGATACCTATCAGGAGATCCACCGCATCGCCCGGGAGGTCCCCGGGGATATGCTGCCGGAAAACGTCGAGCCCCGGCGCTGGTGGCGCACCACCTGAGGATGAGTTCCAAGGTCGTGGGGGGGGCGCGCGGCCCCCCCGGGGCGCGCCCCCGGGGGGACCGCCCGCCGGCCGCCCCGGGGGGGGCTGGCAATAAAACAA
>JBHJHK010000071.1:0-9539 GCA_050330975.1 Candidatus Competibacterales bacterium
CCACCCACCCGGGGCGTCGAGGCCTATGGTGCCAAAGGCGATGTCGGAAGTATCGTTGTAGAACAGCACGGCCCCGCCGATGAGCAGCACCCCCGAGACCACTTGGACAGCGAGGTAGCGCATGCCGACGCGGACGGCGCGGGGAGTGCCCGGTGCCCAGAGCAAGAACACCGAGGTGAGGGCGGTGAGTTCCCAGTACACGAACAGGGTGATGAGGTCACCGGCCAGGACGGCGCCGATGGTGGCACCCATGTAGGTGAGCATGGCCACCTGTTGCAGCCGATCTCGAAGGTGGAGGGCGTAGAGGGCCGTCAATAGGGCGATGAGGTGAAAGATCAGGGCGAAGGGAAAACTCAGCCCGTCGAGGCGCAACGTCTTCAGTTCAAGACCAAACAGCAACAGGGGGGCGTGTTCACCCAAGGGAAGGGTGAGGAGCTGGATCAAGCCCAGTAGGGGAGCGGCAATAACCAGACCCGGCAGCCATCGGCCCCGGGCCAAGGGAATGCCGAGGGCAGCGAGGAAAAAGGCCCACGCGGGGTTAAAATGCTCAATCATAATAGCTACTTTCCCGACCCACTAAAGAGCGCCATAGCCAAGTGATTGCCACGAGGATAAAGCTCACCGCTAGACCAAATAGCTCAAAGAATCCAAACCAGTCAGCAAAGGAGAAGTAACCGTGTTTGTCGATGAAGATTCCGGCGACGAGTAGCACAAAACAGGCAATTCCCAAACCGATCAAAATGGAATGGGGTTGCCACTGTCCTTGCCCATGGGATGCCATGGACACTGGTAAAATTGTTGGCTTCATGGGCTCCTCTGCTGGGTCGTCGCACTCGAGTGTCTGGCCTTTCTCCACACACACCATTCTGCGAGGTTTTTAAATACTCCACTGGAAATTAAATGATTAATTCCCATGGGATAAGTTTTCATCGATACTTGTCTGGATGATGGGTTCTAGCAATTGATATAAATTGTTTGCAGCAAAAAACAAAATGATGCAGCCAGTGGCTGTGATCATGAGCGGCACCAAGCAAAACCAGGGCGCTTCTGCAATGCCTTTGAATCCTCCCGGAGGTGCAAGAAAAAAACCTCGGGCAACTATGGGTATCAAATAGCCAAGGCTCAGTAGGGAGCTCATCATTAGCACTACAATGGCGAATGTCTGTTCAGCGTCTGCCGCCCCCAACATTAGATACCACTTACTCCAGGCGCCTCCAAATGGTGGCAAGCCGATGATGCTCAAGGCGCCCAAAAAAAAGGCGATGTAGGTCAAGGGCATGGTTCTGCCCAAGCCATCCATCTGGCTAATCTCAGTTTTGTGGGCTGCAGTGTAAATCGCCCCAGCGCAGAAAAAGAGAGTGATTTTGCCCATGGCGTGCATGGCAATTTGAAACGCCCCCCCCAATACACCTGTGGCCGTCGCCAGTGCCGCACCGAGAACGACATAGGCCAACTGGCTCACTGTGGAGTACGCCAGGCGGGCCTTGAGATTATCTTTGGTGATGGCAATGATCGACGCCGTCAGCAGAGTGAATGCGGCAACAACCGTTAGCCAAAAACTCCCATCACTGCCGTGTAAGTAATCTACTCCAAAGATGTAGACAACGACCTTGAGGACCGTAAACACCCCGGCCTTGACCACGGCGACGGCATGGAGCAGGGCACTTACAGGGGTTGGGGCTACCATGGCCGAGGGTAACCAGCGGTGGAAGGGCATCAAGGCCGCTTTGCCAATGCCGAATAAGAACAACGCCAGTAAAATTCCCGCCGTTCCAGTATCCAAGTTGCCCGCTAAGATACCCCCTGGGCGAAAATCCACTGTTCCGGCGACGAAATAAGTCCAAACGATGGCCGGCAACAAAAGGCCAATGGAGGTGGTGAGTAAAAGACCCAGATAAATGCGCCCCGCTCGCACGGCATCGGCGTTGCCCTTGTGGGTCACCAGGGGGTAGGTGGACAAGGTCAGGGCTTCGTAGCAAATAAAGAGGGTCAGCAAATTGCCGGCAAATGCCACCCCGAGGGCCGAGGCAATGGCGATGGCAAAACAAACATAAAAGCGGGTTTGGTGTTTTTCATCGTTGCCGCGCATGTAACCGATGGAATACAGGGAGTTGAGGGGCCACAATCCAGCGGCAATGGCGGCGAATAACATGCCCAAGGGTTCGACGGTAAAGCTCAGGGAAAGCCCGGGCAATACTTCAAGGACCTCCCAAGTGGGACGGTCTCCCGCTACCACCGCGGGAAACAAGCTCACCACTACCACCAGCAACACCAGCGATGCCACCAGGGTGATGGTTTCCCGTAAGTTGGGGCTGCGATCGGCAAACGCTATACCTAAGCTGGCCAACAGCGGCAGTGCCAGGGCGACGATGAGGGCGCTTTCGGGATTCCAGGGGGCGGTCACGGAGCAGCTCCCAACAGTTGGTCGGCTGCAGCCCGGGCTGCACCCACGGTTAATGTAGCGTCAATACCGAAGTAGATGTTGGCTAAAACCATGAGCCAGGTGGGAATCAACAATCCCCACGGCGCCTCGGTGGCTGCTGGGCCATTGTCTGGAGGTGGGCGAAAGTACATGACCTCCACGACTCGCCAAATATAAACCAGCGCTAGCAATGAACTCATCAAAATCAGGGCCGCCACAGGCCATAGATTGACCTCCAAAGCCGCTAGCACCAAGTACCATTTGCTGATAAAGCCAACTGTTAGTGGAACCCCCACCAAACTCAATCCCCCCACCACAAAGGCAGCAGCCGTCCAGGGCATGTGGCGACTGAGTCCAGCCATCTGCTCCAAACTCACCGACCCCAAACGGTAGGCCACACACCCCAAGGCCATAAACAGGGCCGCTTTCATCAGCGCGGGGTTGAACAGATGGAGCACCCCCGCCGTCAAACCCCCTTGAGTGGCTAAGCTGATGCCCAATATCATGTAGCCGATTTGCGCTACGCTGGAATAAGCCAGCATGCGTTTTACATTGCTGCGAAAGATGGCCGTAATCGAAGTGGCAAAAATGCCCAGTAGGGCGAGGGGCATCAAAACGCTACCTAGCTGTAGCACTTCGGTGGAAAGAGAAGCACCATAAACAGTAAAGAAGAAACGCAACAGCAAGTAAACAGCGACTTTGGTGGAAGTGGCCGCTAGGAAAACGGTAACTGCTGAAGGGGCATAGGCATAGGCGTTGGGCAGCCAAAGATGCAGAGGGAAGAGGGCCAACTTCAAGCTAATTCCCACGGTGAGAAACGCCATGGCCACTCGTACGGTGCGGTTATCTCCACCTATCTCTTGGATGCGGTCGTGGAGATCCATCATATTTAGTGTTCCCGTCACCGCGTAGAGAAAGCCAATACCAATGAGGATAAAGGTGGCACCGATAGTACCCATCATCAAATACTGGAAGGCGGCCACTAGCGCCCGGCGATCGCTGCCCAAGGCGATGAGGGTATAGCTGGCGAGGGAGGAAATTTCCAAAAAAACAAACACATTGAAGGCATCACCTGTGGCGGTAATTCCCAGTAGGCCGGCGAAGCACAACAGCAAGGCGCAGTAGAAATACCGCTGGCGATCCTCCTGGATCTCGCGTTTGACGCTTGTATAAGCATAGGGCAAAGTGAGAGTACCCACACTGGCGACGGTGAATAACACAAAGGTGTTGGCCGCGTCGATGCGGTACTCAATACCCCAAGGCGGTGGCCAGCCCCCCAAGGCGTAGCTGATCACCGTTCCGTCCAATGTCGTAAAAAGTAAAGTAATGGCCACCACCAAAGACAAGGACATCGCCACTGCGGCGATCCGCCAGGCCCAGATGCCATTGGCCACCAGCAGACAAAACGGAGCTGCCAGCAGGGGAATGATTGTCTGGAGGATGGGTAGATGATCCAACAAACCCAAGGTCGCGCCGTTGTCCCCGGTCATTCGTCGGGCTCCTGCCGGCGAATGTCATCCTCCTCAATGCTGCCGTAGGCTTCGAAGATCCTCACCACCAGGGCTAACCCCAGGGCTGTTGTGGCAACACCGACGACGATAGCGGTCAGAATGAGAACGTGGGGGAGGGGATTGCTGTAGAGACCTGTGTAGCCATCTAGAGCAATGGGTGCCGTGCCGCCCTGTACCTTGCCAAGACTGATGTAAAAAATGAACACCGACGTTTGAAATACGTTGAGGCCGATGATCTTTTTGATGAGGTTGCCGCTGGCGATCACAAGGTAAAACCCCGTCATCATCAATACGATAACAACCCAATAATTGTAAAGCCCCAGGGCGATCATAGTGCTCCTTAGATGACAAAGTCCAAGGGTGAAAAATCTTTAGTGGTATTCCCTATCGCTAGTGGCGATTGGCGAAGGCAAAGAAGATCCGGATGAGCACTGCGGCAACAGTAATACCTACACCCAATTCGATCAAAATGATGCCGATGTGTTGACCCTCCTTGGGGGTATGGGCCAGGACGTTGTAGTTGAGAAACTCACCTCCCAACAACATGGCCGCTACTCCCACTCCTCCAAATAACAATACACCAAAGGGCATGAGAATTCCGAGCAGACGTCTTGGCAACGCGCGACGACTCTGGCTTACCCCGTGAATGAGTAGGTATAAAATGATACCCGCGGCGAAGATGACCCCCGCCTGAAAGCCGCCACCTGGACTGTACTCGCCGTGAAACTGTACGTAGAGGGCGAAGAGTAATATAAACGGTAGCAGCAGATGGGTGATTACCCTCAAAATGGCATAGTCTTTCATTGACGAGGTTTCCTATCGTCATTTGCTCGAGACCGCGTTGGTCTCACATTGCCCCCCACCAGTGCCAACACCCCTACGCCAGCGGCGAAGATCACCACTACCTCTCCCAAGGTGTCAAAGCCCCGATAACTGGCCAACACCGATGTCACCATATTGGGAATTCCCACTTCCTTGGGGGATGTTTCGATGTAGCGGGGTGCCACATGCTGGTGAACAGCATTTTCCGGGTTGCCCATCAGAGGCATTTGCAACGTACCGTAAATTAAAGCCGCCCCTGTGATAATCACGATGGTCAAGGGCAGTAACGCCAGGCGGGACTCAGCCTTTTGAACATTCGTCGTCAAGGCCAGGGTTCCCAACAGTAAGATAGTGGACACTCCAGCACCCACCGCCGCTTCGGTGAAGGCGACGTCGACGGCGTCGAGGGTCACAAACAGCAGTGCTGAAACAAAGGTATAGCTGCCGAAGAACATCACCACGGCAAACATGTGGCGCAACCACACCAGTGCTACGGCGATGGCGGCTAACAGGGCGAGTAAAATCGCATCGATGAGGATATCCATGGCACCTCGTCCTCGAAGCTAGCGTTTGAGTGAACAATCCGAGGCGTCAGTCGCCAGTCGGGGGGGTGGGATGCGCCGTGGGGGGTGGATAATTGGGATCGACCAGGGCGGCTTTAGCCGTGGCATGGCTGGCCACTGGCGTGGTCAGGAGCAAAAAGCCCAGGGTCAGAATCAGCTTGACGGCCACCAACCACGAGGGAACCAACAGCAACAAACCCATGAGTACCAGCCCAGACCCCAGGCTATCGGTGATGCCAGCGGCGTGGATGCGGGTGTAGAAATTGGGCAGTCGCAACAAGCCCAAGCCACCGATGAGGGTCAAGCCGGCTCCCGTGAGGACCATGACGCCGGCCAGCAACTCCAAGATTGTCGTCAAGACTCCTCCTTTTCCTCACCGTGCTCAATGGGATAGCCCAAGCTACCCCGGACGATGAACTTGAGTACGGCAATGGTGCCAATGAAGTTGATGAGGGCGTAGGCCAAGGCGATGTCGAGGAAATCTGGGCGGCCATGGAAGAAGCCCAACAGGGCGATGATCAATACCGTCTTGGTGCCAAAGGTATTCACCGCCAGGATTCGATCGTAGACCGAGGGACCCCGCAGTGCCCTGATAAAAGCCAGCGCCATGGTGACCAGCAGTGCCACCAACGACGCGGCAAGGACGCTTTTGATGGGCAAGGCGAGGGCAGCGACGAACACGGCCGCGCCGAGGAGCACTCCCAACAGGGTAATTGTCATCGATTTTTAGCTTCTAATTCGGCGATGCGACGCCCCATTTCCCCCCGGCGCAAACCATCGGCTGACTCGTGACTCAGGGCGTGGACGGCGATGCGGTTGTCGTCGAGGGAAACGGATACCGTCCCCGGGGTCAAGGTAATGGAGTTGGCGTAGAGCACGCGCCCAAGGTCGGTGTGGGCAGGACTGTAGACGATGAAGTATTGCGGGCTGATGGGAAAACGCCCGGGAAAGAGGATCCGCTTGGCGACATCGACATTGGAGAGGACAATTTCCTTGATCAACCACGGTAGGAAGGCGCCATAGCCCAGCAGATCGAGGGTGAAAACCTCCCGATCCACCGTCTCTAGTCGCCCTTTGAGGGCGACGACGAGGATGCACGAGGCGATGCCAAAGCCGATGAGCAAGGGGCTGTAGTGACCGGAGAGCAGTAGCCAGAAGACCAACAGCGTCAAGGCCAAGGTCAATTTTGTCGCCATGGACCTCCCGAGGAGCGTGCTAAGGTGAACCGATTAGCAAAGATGATAGCGAGCCCGGGAAGCGGGTCAACCGGACCCCGCTGGCCCTTGGGAGTAACGCCTTGTTTTTTCTCACTTTATCTCGTTTAACTATCCTGTATCTACCCGTGGCCGACCCCGAGACCTCGCCGCCATCGTTCCCCGAGAGGGTTGTCGTCCATGGCTGATCGACCCTCGGCCACGGCAAAGGTGCCCAGCAGCGTCGGCCGTTTCGCCCCTTCTCCCTCTGGGCCACTGCACTTTGGATCCCTCGTGGCGGGTTTGGCCAGCTGGTTGGATGCCCGTCGGGCGGGGGGGAACTGGCATTTGCGCATCGATGACATCGACGGTCCCCGCACCGTGCCCGGCGCCGCCGATGCCATTATGCGCACCTTGGAAACCTATGGCCTGTGGTGGGACGGTCCCGTGGTCTACCAGAGCCACCGGCTTCAAGCCTACTACAACGTCTTTATTCGCCTGCGGCAACGGGGGCTGGTCTATCCTTGCACGTGTTCTCGGCGGGAAATTGCCCTGGTGGCGGAGATGGGACCCTGTGGGTTGATCTACCCCGGCACCTGTCGCCGCGGGCCTCGCCACCGCGGCCGGGCCGCCGCCTGGCGGGTTGGGGTTCCAGGGGTCAAAGAGGGCGACGTGGCATTTGTCGATGGCTGTCAAGGTGCCGTACAGCAAAACCTGGCCCGCCAGGTGGGGGATTTTGTCGTCCGTCGGGCCGACGGCGTGTTTAGTTACCAGTTGGCGGTGGTGGTCGACGACGCCGCCCTGGGGGTCACCGATGTGGTGCGCGGTTGCGACTTGCTCCCCTCGACCCCGCGCCAGATTTACCTGCAAAGGGTCCTCAATGTCGCCGTACCCCGCTATACCCACGTGCCCCTGGCGGTGGATGAACACGGCCATAAGCTCAGCAAAAAAAACCGTGCCCCCGCACTGGATCTGCGCCGTCCCGCCGAGGCCCTAGTCGCCGCCTTGGGCTTCCTCGGCCAGGAGCCCCCGCCAGAGCTCCTCGCCGCATCCGTCGCCGAAATCACCGCCTGGGGCTTGGCCCACTGGCGCCTTGAGGCCCTCCCCCAGGGGACTAGCCAGCCGTGGTCGTCCCAAGGTGGGCCAATTGACTTATCACAACTTAGTGAAGAACAATAATCCCACGACTCGATGAAGGTCATCCACACCCGCCTTGACCCTCAAAACACCCTCAACTACAACAATCACAACCACCGGCAGCACGGGATGACGTAGAGCCCTCTAGGATCGTCGACCAAAACCCCAGGTTTCAAGCGTCCCCGATACCCTACGAATACACCACATCTCTCGAGGAGAAAACCGGCCGTGTCCGATCAAAAACTCTATCCCGTTCCCGAAGCTGTCGCCCAATCGGCCCTAGTCGACGAGGCCCAGTACCGCGCCATGTATCAGCGCTCCGTCGACGACCCCGAGGGCTTTTGGGCCGAGCAAGCCGAGAAGCAGTTGTCGTGGTTCAAACCCTGGAGCAAGGTGTGGGAATGGGATTACAACAAGGCCCACATTCGCTGGTTTGAAGGCGGCAAGCTCAACGTTTCCTACAACTGCCTCGATCGCCACCTCGAGACCCGCGGCGATCGTGCGGCGATCATCTGGGAGGGGGATAGCCCCGACGAAGACCAGACCATCACCTATCGCCAGCTCTACCAAATGGTGTGTCGCTTCGCCAATGCCCTCAAGGACTTGGGTGTGGCCAAGGGCGATCGCGTCTGCCTCTACATCCCCATGGTGCCCGAGGCGGCCGTCGCCATGTTGGCCTGTGCCCGCATCGGCGCCGTCCACTCCGTGGTGTTCGGCGGGTTCTCTCCCGACGCCCTGCGGGATCGCCTCAACGACGCCGAGTGCAAAGTGGTCGTCACCGCCGACTACTCCCTGCGGGGCGGACGCCGCATTCCCCTCAAGGCCAACGCCGACAAGGCCGTTGCCCAGGCCCCCACGGTGGAGAAAATGGTGGTGGTCCGGCGGGGCAAGGACAGCGAGGTCGCCATGGAGGCCGGCCGAGACGTGTGGTACCACGAGATCACCGCCAATGTGGCCGACGAGTGCCCCGCCGAGGAGATCGACGCCGAAGATCCCCTGTTCATACTCTACACCTCCGGCTCCACCGGCAAGCCCAAGGGGGTGTTGCACACCAGCGGCGGTTACACCCTGTTCGCCGCCATGACCCACAAGTACGTCTTCGACTACCGCGACGGCGAGGTCTACTGGAGCACCGCCGACGTGGGTTGGGTGACGGGCCACAGCTATATCGTCTATGGGCCCTTGGCCAACGGGGCCACCTCGTTGATGTTCGAGGGCGTGCCCAACTACCCCGATATCAGCCGCTTTTGGCAGGTAGTCGACAAGTGGAAGGTCAATATCTTCTACACCGCCCCCACCGCCATTCGCATGTTGATGCGCGAGGGGGAAGAGCCGGTGACCAAGACCAGCCGCGCCAGCTTGCGGATTCTGGGTTCGGTGGGTGAGCCCATCAATCCCGAAGCTTGGGAGTGGTACCACCGCGTGGTGGGGGAGGGGCGTTGCCCCATCGTCGACACCTGGTGGCAGACGGAAACCGGTGGCATTTTGATCACGCCCCTGCCCGGGGCAACCCCCCTCAAGCCCGGATCGGCTACAAGACCGTTCTTCGGCGTGGTACCAGCGCTCCTCGACGCCGAGGGCAAGGAAGTCGAAGGGCCCGGCGAGGGCAGCTTGGTGATCAAGCAGCCCTGGCCCGGCCAGATGCGCACGGTGTACGGCGACGCCCAGCGGTTTTACGACACTTATTTCTCCATGTACCCCGGCTATTACTTCTCCGGTGACGGCGCCCGGCGCGACGAGGATGGTTACTATTGGATCACCGGTCGCGTCGATGACGTCATCAACGTCTCTGGTCACCGCATGGGCACCGCCGAGATCGAATCGGCCCTGGTGCTCCACGACCAAGTCGCCGAAGCCGCCGTGGTGGGCTATCCCCACGACCTTAAGGGCC
>JBHJHK010000072.1:0-15589 GCA_050330975.1 Candidatus Competibacterales bacterium
AGCGAACCATCAAATTCGCTGTGCTCCTAGGGCAAAGCCCATCCCCCTCCATTGGGGTGGCGCAGTTGTGAAAGCCCCCGGGGCTTTGTACTGCAGCGCCGGGGGACACGGGCAAAACGGTTATAACACCACCTCAAAGCCTCGAACTGCGGGGGCCCCAGATAGAGCTGCTTGGTGGACCCCGCTCCGGCGTGGGCTTTTTTAAAGGCTTCGGAGCGGGTCCAGGCCTCAAAGGCCGCCCGGGATTCCCAGGTGGAGTGGGAGGCGTAGAGCACGTGCTCGTCGGTGGCCGGCCCCTTGAGCAGGTTGAAGGTCTTAAAGCCCGGCACTTTTTCCAGGTGGGATTCCCGGGTGCGCCAAATGGTCTCGAATTCCTCTTCGCAACCGGGGGTGATTTTAAAGCGGTTCATGGCGATAAACACAGGTCAATTCCTTGTCGGTCAGCGCAAGTAAAAGGCGATGGGCACGACCACCGTCAAAGGATCACGGCCCAGGGCCGTCGGCATGGCGGGTAGGGGACTGGCGCGGCGCAGCAACCCTTCGACCGCCTCGTCGAGGCGTCGATGTCCCGAGCTCTCCACAATGCGGTAACTCAGCACCTGTCCCCTATGATCGACGACAAACTGCAACTTGAAAACCCGGGTTAGGAGATGGCAATGGCGGCCAAGACGCCGTGGCACCGCTGGCTGGCACAGCTTCTAGAGCTGTTGCTCGAGCCCGTAGACATTGAAGTGCAGACCGAACTCCCGCTGCTCAGCGACCCGCCCCGGGCCGACATCGTCCTGCTGCGTCGTCGCGGCGAGGCGTGGACGCCCGCCCAACGGGAGCGACTGGCCGATGGTCTGCGGGATACAAAGGCCTCGCATCTATTGCTGGAGTTCAAATACAGCGAAAGCCTGGACTTGGATGCCGTACGGCAAACCCTGGCTTACGATTATTTCTACCGACGGCGTCGGGAGCTGGGGCACCGTGAACTGGCGAGCTTTGTCATCAGCGCCAAAACGCCAACGGGGGATTGGCTGCAGCGCAACGGCTATGCCCCTACGGCTCGGGCGGGTGTCTATCGCAATCTCATCCCGCTTGTAGAGCCAGTGCAGATCATTTTGCTCAACGAGCTCGCCCCAACGCCCCACAATGCGTGGTTCAAGTGCTTCGCCAGTCGACGACGGCAGGTGCGTCTAGCCATAGGGGTAGTGCGCGGCTCGCCTCTGGTGCGACAATCGACCGATGTGAAGAAAGTGCTGGCCGCTTTGCTGAGGAGGCTGATGATGAGTCCTGAAGAGATCCTCGACGACGACGATGAAGAAATCACCACTGAAGACTACCGCCAGATCAGCGATGAGTTTTTGCGGTTTGTCTTGGAGACCACGCCGGAATTGGTGACGCCTGAGCTTGTGGCGCAAAATATCGGCAAGCTATCACCGGAGCTTGTCGCGCCTCACCTGGACAAATTGCCGCCGGAGCTTGTGGCCCAACACCTGGACAAATTGCCGCCGGAGCTTGTGGCCCAACACGTCGTCAAACTGACCCCTGAGCAGCGACTGGCGGGTCTAGCCCCCGAGGAACGACTGGCCGGGTTGGACGAAGACACCATCCTTCGCTACCTGGAGCGACGCCGACCCAAAGACCCCGAATAAGCCGGCGCCCCCACCGCTGTTGTACCTGCAAAAATCCCCGCAGTGGATGCCCCGTCGACCCGCCGCCGTCCTCAGTTTGACGCCACGGCATCGAGCCCCCGATCCCAGTAGGGCTGCTCCCCATAGCACTGGGCGAGATAGTCGATCCAGACCCGGACTTTGGGGGCCAAAAAGCGACCACTGGGATAGACCGCCCAAATGGCCGCGGCGGGGAGGATGGGGTAATCCGGCAGCAACGCCACCAGGGTCTGGGCCTCCAGTTCCCGATGAATGTTCCAAGTGGACAGTAGAGTTACCCCCAACCCCGCTAAACACGCCTCCCGCAACGCTTCGCCACTATCGGCCTGGAGACTGCCCGCCACCGTCACCCCCAGCTTATGGTCGCCGTCGGCGAACAACCACCGGTTGTGACCGATTAGCAGCAGACAGTTGTGGCCTTGGAGGTCTTGGGGCGCGGTGGGGCGACCAAAGCGTTCCAGATAGCTCGGGGCGGCACACACCACCCGGTGGGCGGGGGCCAAGCGTCTGGCCACCAGGGAAGAATCCGCCAAGGCGCCGGTGCGGATGCCCACGTCCATGGCCTGGTCTACCAGGTTGACCAACTGATCGGTGAACTGCAACTCCAAGGTCAACTTGGGATAGCGGGCCATAAACTCGGGAATCAGTGGCAGGATGTGGCGGCGGCCAAAGGACGCCGAGGCGGTGATGCGCAACGGCCCCTGGGGTTCACTGGCCCCGCGGCCAATGGCCGCCCGAGCCATCTCGAGCTCGCCGACAATGCGAGTAGCATGGACCAAAAACCGCTCGCCATCGGCCGTGGGAGTCACCCGCCGGGTGGTGCGGTGTAAAAGCCGCGCCCCGAGGTCCCGTTCTAGGACCCCCAGCCGGGCGCTGGCGGCCGCCGGTGACAGCCCCAACTCCCGCCCCGCCGCCGAGAGGTTTTCCAACGCCGCCGCACGGACGAATAATGCCAAATTGAGGAGATCCATGACTCGCCGTCGCTCCCACAACTATTGAGGCATCATTTTCAAAAAAACCTGAAAAGTGATTCGCTAAGTGGGCCAATTATCAAATAAATATCCGGGTAATACCATGACCTCCAACGATGTAACCCTTTCCTACCGCGGCCAACGACGGCCATTGAGAGGTCTGAAATGTCTAAGGAAAACGCTGTTGTCAAGTCGGGTGCTGTCGGTGGCCGTTCGCCGGTGATCAGCGATGCCCTCCTCGACCACTACCTCGACCGGGGCCGGGCCCTCCAGGCCCAAGCCCTGCGCCAGGGATTGGTAGCGGCTGGACTCTGGCTTGCTACCCTAGTGACACGCCATCCCCGGACCGAGATTCTCGGCAACGAAGGCCAAGGCGAGGGTCAACGCTCCCCCGCCCCCGACGCGGCCTAGCCCCGGCTAAAGAACGCTGGCACCACTGTGGCCCCCCTTGGGGGACCGGCTTGTCCCTGGTTGGCGTGTATGTGCCACAACATCACGCCTGCCTTGGCCTTTGAGGTCTAGGTATACCCGCTACTCTTGAGTCAAAAAGTTGCGGATCGCCTCCCCGGCTTGAGCGATGGATAATACCCCATCGAGGTGGCCACGGGTGCCCTGAAGCTCGACGATTTGCACCGGTGTCCCATCGGATTTAATGATCGCCGCCGTTTCACGTACGGCATCGCCGGGGAAGATCAGATCTTCGTTGCTGTGGATCAACAGCACTGGGGCAGCGATATTTAATAACCCCTGGTAGAGGGACTCGCCATGGCCGGTGTAAAACAACTGGTTGGCCTTGGCGAGATAGAGGAAATGATTGGCGTCGGAGCTTTTGGCCCGCGCCATACCAACTTGATCCAGTGTTGCCTCAATTTGGTAGAGGCTATCAAAGCTCTGGGCGGGGTTTTTAGCATCGTCGGCCCAAGCGCGGCCAAATACCCCATTGGACCACTCGGGGTGCTGCGCGTGGAGAGTGACGATCTTCAGGGCCTCGGCCAACCCTCGCAGGGGCGGCGCGCCATCGTAGTAGTCGCCGCCATTCCAGTGGGGGTCGAGTTTGATGGGCGCAGCCCAAATATTGAGCCAGGCGATGAGGTCGCCATCGGACCAACCAGAGCCGATCACCGGGATCAACCGCTCGACGCGCTCGGGATAAACGGCTGCCCACTCGTAGGCCTGTAGTGAACCCATAGAGGCACCCATCACCGCCTGAAGGGTCTCAATGCCCAGGCTGTCCAACAGCAGCTTTTGGGTCTCGACAAAATCGCGAATGGTGACGATGGGAAAGCTCATTCCATAGGGCTCACCGGTGTCGGGGTTGATGGATGCCGGGCCCGTGGTGGTAACCTTGGGGTTGCCCACCCCCAGGTTGACTAGGGTATCCATGCTGATGACGTAAAATCGATCGGTATCGATGGGTTTCCCCGCGCCAATAATCGAATCCCAATAGCCAGGGGCGGCGTCATCAGCGGAATACTTACCCGCGGCGTGGCTGTTGCCAGAGAAGTAATGGGTGATCAGGATGGCATTGTCTTTGGTCTCATTGAGTGTGCCATAGGCCTCCCATCCCAGCTTGACCTCTTTGATCACCGCTCCACCTTGAGTGGTGAAGCTCGGTATAGTAAAAACTTGCTTATCAACCAGTGGTTGATAAGCCAACGTCGCACTGCTCAACAGTAAGCCCAGGGATAACAATAATGCAGAGATAGAGTACATCGGCAGCCTCCTCGGTAGGCTCAGTCGTGTGATTAATGCAATGAATTGTCACTGCCCAGGGATTTGTAGGAGGTGACAAATGTTTGATTTTGTGGGCTGGGATCCTCGAAGGTTAGGTGATTTGGGTAGCCCGGACGGCTTGGATGGCTAGTGGTGATTTTCCCCCACAAAGCCGATAATGCCACGACCCACAGGAGAGACCCACCATGAAATTGATCCTGTCGTCCCTAGGCCTCATAACGATGCTAACCCTCAGCGGACAGGGGGGCGCGCAGCCCGAAGTAGTCCCTGCCGACGGCACAGTGCTACCCTTTCCGCCACAGCCCATGGCCAGTGTGACGAAGCCGCGGCTGCAAGACTCGACTATGGAATGGCCCAAGCCGCTGGAGCGTCTACCCGAAGGCGCACCCAACGTCCTCATCGTGCTCCTCGACGACGTGGGCTTTGGCATCAGCGAGACCTTCGGTGGCGAGGTGCGCACGCCCGCCCTGGACAAGCTGGCCAACGAAGGCATCCGCTACAACAGTTTCCACACCACATCCATCTGTTCACCCACCCGCGCCGCGTTACTCACTGGACGCAACCACACCCGGATTGGTTCGGGCACCATCGCTGAGCGCGCCGTGGCCTTCGATGGCTACACCGGCGTCATCCCCAAAACGGCGGCGACCGTCGCCGAGGTGCTGAAGGAGTATGGCTATCACACCGCCGCCTTTGGCAAGTGGCACAACACCCCGGCCACGGAGACCACCGCAATCGGACCCAAGGAGCGCTGGCCCAACGGCTACGGTTTCGAATATTTCTACGGCTTTCTCGGCGGCGAGACCTCCCAATACGAGCCGCGCCTGACCGAGAACTACGACCACATCGAGCCCCCCCACGACGACCCCAAATACCATCTCACCGAGGATATGGTCGATAAGGCCCTGGAGTGGCTCGACGAGCGCCAGGCCTTCGCCCCCGACAAGCCCTTTTTTATGTACTGGGCGCCAGGGGGGGTCCATGGACCACACCATGTCTTTGCCGAGTGGGCCGATAAGTACAGCGGCAAATTCGACGATGGCTGGGACGCCTACCGGGAGCGGGTCTACCAGCGCCAACTGGCGATGGGGGTGATCCCACCGGGTACCCAGCTCACCGAGCGCGATGAAACCCTCGAGGCATGGGACAGCATTCCCGAGGATCAATTGGCCTTGCAACGCCGCCTCATGGAAATTTTCGCCGGTTTTGTCGAGCACACCGACGTACAGGTGGGCCGTTTGATCGCGGGTTTCGAGGCGCGCGGACTGCGGGAGAACACGCTGATCTTCTACATTTTTGGCGACAACGGTTCCAGCGCTGAGGGCCAGCGTGGCTCGATCAGCGAGCTGCTGGCCCAGAACAATATCGAGAACACGGTCGAGCAGCAAATCGAGGCCTTGGAGCGCATCGGTGGCCTCGAGGTCCTGGGTTCACCGGCCACAGATAATATGTACCACGCGGGCTGGGCTTGGGCGGGCAGCACGCCCTTCAAGGGCACCAAGCTGCTGGGCGCCTACTTCGGCGGCACGCGCAACCCCATGGTGGTCTCCTGGCCCAAGGGCATCGAGCCCGACGGCCAAATGCGCAGCCAGTTTCACCATGTGGTGGACATCGCGCCGACCCTCTACGAGCTCCTCGACATTCCCCATCCCCAGGTTGTGAATGGCTATGGGCAGATGCCCATGGACGGGGTGAGCCTGGCCTATACCTTCGACGACGCCACGGCCCCCAGCCAAAAAAAGGTCCAGTTCTTCGATAACAACGGCAGCCGCGGTATCTACCAAGACGGCTGGTTTGCCGGCGCCTTTGGACCGTTCATCCCCTGCGACACACCGGCTTCGGTACCCCGCATCGCCAACTGGGATTCGGCCACCGACCAGTGGGAGCTCTACAAGCTCGACGAGGACTTCTCCCAGGCCAATGACCTCGCCGCTACCCTCCCCGACAAGCTAGAGGCCCTCAAGCGGGACTTCTTGGCCCTGGCCGAGGACAACAAAGCTTTCCCCATCGGGGCGGGCAATTGGTTGCGGCTACACCCAGAAGATATCCGCAAGACGCCCTATACCCACTGGCGCTTTGGGCAAACCACCCGCCGCATGCCGGAGTTCACCGCGCCTGGCATCGGTCGCCAGAGCACCGTGGTGACCATCGACTTAACCATGGAGGACGGCGCCAGCGGCGTGCTCTACGCGGTGGGTGGCGCCAGTGGCGGGGTGACGGTCTATCTCGACAACGGCCACCTGGTCTACGAGTACAACATGATGATCATCGAACAGTATGTAACCCGCAGTGAGGCGCCGTTGGGGGCGGGGCAGCATCAGATCGAAGTGGTCACCGACATCGCTGGCCCAGGCCAGGCCGGCACGGTCACCTTGACCGTGGATGGCGAGCAGGTTGCCCAGGCTGAACTCAAACGCACGGTGCCTCTGGCCTTCACCGCAACCGAAACCTTTGACGTCGGCGCCGATCTGGGCTCTCCGGTCTCGCCCCACTACGCCGAGCGGCGGCCGTTTGAGTTCGATGGCCAGATTGCCCAGCTACAAGTGTCCTTAAAGTGAAGCGCCATTACCCCCCCCCCTCAGGGGGGGTGCCCTTGCCATGGGTTGTCCAAAAGGTTGGGGGGTAGTCTAAACTGGGTGCGCCACAACAACCCGGAGAACAAGAGGGAGGAGCTATGGGGATTGTTTATATATTTTCTTTTTTGGCGCTATTGACGACAACCCAACATGTCCTGGCCGAGTGGCCCACGCGGGACTTGCAGGGCATCATCATGTGGGGTGCCGGTGGGGCCACCGACACCGTCAGCCGGGCCATTCAGCCCCACGTCGAGGCAGAGCTGGGCCGGGATATCATCATGAGCAACCGCTCCGGTGGGGTCGGTGCCATTTCGACGAAGTACACCCACGCCCGCCGCGCCGATGGCTATACTCTGCTGTTTGGCGCGGAGAACCCCCAACTCCACAAGGTTCTGGGGCTGGCCACCATCGACTACGACGACTTCTACCCCATCAACGTCTTAGCCCGAGGCATCGTGGTGATCGTCGTCCCCGCCGACTCCCCCTACCAGACCCTTGAGCAGTTGCTAGGGGCCATTGCGGCCGAACCCGAACAGGTCAAAATGGGCTCCACCGGCCCTGGTGGTCTCCCCTATGTGGTCAGTGCCATGCTGCGGGCGGTCACCGACTTTGCCGTCACCGCCGTCCCCTACGACGGCGAAGGCCCAGGGCTGACCGCCATGCTGGCGGGCACCGTCGATTTTATGCCCGCTGGCCTGTCGGCGGCAGCGGAGCACATTCGTGGCGGCCGCGCCCGCGCTTTGGCGGTATTGGATAGCCAACCCCTGGCGGTGCTGCCCGATGTGCCCCCCGTCACTGGGGCGGTGCCCGAGATTGCCCGCTTTCTCCCCTGGGGACCTTTTTACGGCGTGTTCGTCAAGCGCGATACCCCCCAAGAGGCCATCGACGTGTTGGTCGACGCCTTTGCCAAGGCAGCCCAAGCCGAACCCTTTGTAGAGCTCATGACCGAGCGGGCCAATGTGATGATGAGCCTTTCGGGTGAGGAGGCCGATCAATTCCTCGTGCGCTGGCGCTCAGTCACCGCTTGGCTGATGCACGACGCCGGCGCCACTAAGCGTTCTCCTGCTGACTTTGGCATCCAACGCCCCTGACGCTTGTGCAACTATCCCATCGCTGGGGAGAGCGGCTATTTGCCTTGGCGCTCTGTCTGTTTAGCCTGTTTTGCCTCTACAGCGCCCATGGCATTGCCGGTCTGTCGGCCCTGAGCTCTCCTGGGGCCTTTCCCTTGATGGTTTCGGCGGTGATGGTGGTGGCCACCCTACGGCTTGTGTTGGTGCCCTCGCCGGGGGTGCCTCCACCCGCTGAAAAGCCGCCGAGGGTGGGGGGCCGCGTCGTGGGCTTTTTGCTGTTGCTGGGGGGGTTTGCCATCTTGCTACAACCGTTGGGTTTTTTGCTGGCCACACCATTGTTTTTGTTTAGCGCTATCCTCTGGCTGCAACGCTGTAGCATCGCCTTCGCCTCGACCATTACCCTGGCGGCGCTGGTGGTGGTCTATGGACTGTTTCGCCTGCTCTTTGAGGTGGTGTTACCCGAGGGGATCGTCCCCGAGGGGGTGATCCTCGCTCGGTTGGAGGCGCTTTGGGCTAGCCTGTGGCGTGGCCTGCGTGGCTGAAGGGTTCGCTGCCATCGCCAGTGCCTGGCTCGACCCCAGTTTGCTGCTGTTGACCGCCCTCGGCAGCGCTGCCGGTATCTACATCGGCGCCATCCCCGGCCTGTCGGTGACCATGGCGGTGTCGATCCTGATCTCGTTTACCTTCTCCTGGGAGGTCAACCAAGCCCTGGCCCTCATGGGGGGGATCTATATGGGTGGCGTCTATGGCGGTGCCCGCAGCGCCATTTTGCTCAACATCCCCGGCGGTCCCAGCTCTATCGCCAGCGCCTTTGATGGCTATCCCCTGGCCCAGCGGGGCGAGGCCGGTGCCGCCTTGGGGTTGGCCACCGTCGCCTCGGTGATCGGCGGTTTTGTCGGCATCGCCGTGTTGGCCCTTGCCGCCCCCCAGGTGGCGGCATTTGCCCTGTTGTTCCAACCCCGGGATTACCTCTTAGTCGCTTTGTTGGGGATTTTGCTGGTGGGGTCGCTGTCTGGTCAAAGCCAGACCAAGGGGATATTTGCCGGGGCCCTGGGGCTTTTGATCGGCACCGTTGGCCTCGATCCACTGACGGCAGAGGAGCGCTTTACCTTTGGCATCGTCGAGCTGTGGGGGGGTATCTCCCCCATTGTGGTGATGATTGGTCTGTTTGGCGTTGCCGAGGCGTTGGTACAACTACACCATTTAGAAGTCCCGGCGATCCGCCAACAGGCCAGCCGCATTATTCCCGCCTGGGGGTTGGTACGGCGCTTTTTGCCGTTGTCGCTACAAAGTAGTGGCGTTGGTGTCGTGGTTGGTGCCCTGCCGGGAACCGGTGGCGACATTGCCGCCTTGCTGGCCTACGATCAGGCCAAACGCAGCTGTCGTCGCCCCAGCCGCCCCTTTGGCCAAGGCGCCTACGAGGGGTTGGTGGCCCCGGAGGCGGCCAACAACGCCGCCGTGGGCGGTGCCTATATTCCCATGCTCACCTTGGGTATTCCCGGCGATGCGGTCACGGCGGTGATCATCGGCGCGCTCTTTATCCATGGCCTAAAGCCCGGCCCGTTGCTCATGGTGGAGAGCCCCCAACTGTTTTGGTTTATCGTCGGCAATTTATTATTGGCCAATCTCTTTATCTTGCTGTGGGGCCTCACCGGCGTTCGCTTTTTTACCCAAGTGGTACGCTGCCCCAAGGGGATTTTGCTGCCACTGATCGTGGTCTTCTCGGTGGTCGGCGCCTATGCCATCAACAACTCCATCGCCGAGGTCTATTGGATGCTGGCCTTTGGCGTTTTGGGTTACTTGATGAAGCGCTTTCACTATCCGGTGGGGCCGGTGGTGTTGGGGGTGATTCTCTCCACGTTGATGGATGAGAACTGGCGTCGGGCGGTGATCGCCGAACGGGAGAGCCTTGGCGATCTACTGCTCAACGCCTTGACGAGCCCTTTGTCCCTGGCCTTGGCGCTCATGATCGCCGCGGTGTTGCTTGGGCAAAGCCCCCTCTGGGCGTGGCTCAAGAGACGGCTGTGGCCATAGCCATAAAGCGCGCCGGAGAAGTTGTCGTCTTCACAGCCGCCGTGGAGGCTTCTGTGGTGGCCATGCGCGCCGCCACTATCTCCCCTAAAGGACCCGGTCGGCTCGCCAGTTCCCCCATGGCGTTGGCCACCAAACAGGCCCTTGGGGTGTGGGGATTGGTCAACCCCGCCAGTTACCCCTCTAGGGCGGTGGTCAACCCTCGCCGCAGGTCGTCGTCGGCCAAGGCCGCCAGCCAACGGGCCTCCACTTGCCGGCCGTAGCGCTCAAAGGCTTCCAAGTACAAAGCTTCCTTGCCACCACAGGCGTTGTATAGACTGCCGCGCTTGAGGCCCGTGGCCGTCTCGAGGTTTTCGATGGACGTGCCCTTGGGGGGTTGCTGGCGATCCCCAGCGCCTCGGTGTTCACCACCTGGGAGCGGTTGATCGACCCCTAAACCCTACCCAACCACCTGTTTTGGGCCGGCGTACCCGTGGTGGCGCTGATGCGGGGTCTCTGGACGCGGTGGTTCCCGGCGCTCAAAGCGCTGGAGACCCACATCCCCCGACCAGGGATCGACGGCCTCCTCGGCGACCAGTTGGAATCCGTGGCGTTCGTAGAGGGCTCGGGCGGCGTCGAGGCCGCGAAAGGTGGTGAGGTAGGCCCGTCCATAGCCTCGCTCGGTCAAAAAGGCTTCAACCCGAGCCATGAGGGCCGCCCCCAACCCCTGCCCCCGGGCCGCTTCGGCGACGATAAACCAGCGCAGGTGGGCGCCCTCTTGGTGGGCAGCCACACCATCGACGGTAACGGTGCCGAGCAACCGGCCCCCGTCGTCGTACGCCGCTGTGAACAAGTCCCGTTGGTCGTGGTAGCGGCGGTGAAATTCCCCCATTTCCTCGGCGAGCTTGGCCTCAAAGGCGCGACCAAAGCCCCAGGTGGGGCCGTAGTAGGCCATGTGGAGGGCGATAATATCGGCGATGACCCCAGGGTGGTAGCTGGCAAAGGTGAAGGGTTGGCTCACGGTGGACTTCTCCTGGCGCCGGTGGTGAAGGCGCGGTGGGTGAACGGCACGGCAAAGATCTAGGCCTCACTCATGCATTCACGGGTGTGCTCGCTGTCTACTAGCCCTGCCTCGGGCGGGTAGTGGTACCAAGCTTCGTGGGGTGAAAACTGGCCACAGGCCAAGCATTGGGTGTTGTGCCATTGGTAACTACAACCAGGGCAAATACCACGAGTCCAGAAAGTATTCCAAACTGTGCCACAAAAAGGTCTGCAGATCCACCGATCCTCGGCACCAGGACGCCACTTGCACTTGGGGCAATAGATCTCGGTTTGGTCTTTCATTTTTCTTGTCTCTATGTGGTTTTATGCCCAAAGCCCAGGGATGAGTGGTAGCGAATCCGCTGCTGCAAGCTGTGGGCGGTGGAAAATGCGGTGGTGACCGGAGGATAACAGCTCCCAGGGGGGCAATTATGGTGTTCTTCCATCTACCTTCCTTGCGATGTAGACACCATAGCTGTAGTGATGTTTATATTTCTCATACAGCTCAATTTCTTGACTCTCCGTTTCAACTAATGCTTGTGCTGCTTCACTATTGTGGTGTCGCTGAAGGAAATTCTCGAAGCTATCGCGCATTGGCTGATAATAATTATTCAGCCAGCAATGCTCGGGTAAAACAAAATAACCAATTGGAGAAAAGCCATTCCTTTCCAGTGAGTTGATCTTTGCAGAAGCCACATCAATTTCAGGATATTCGTTCTCCCAATACTGCTGTAGCTTTGAAGGACGGGATAATGTGATCCAAGTGATCTCAGATACGACTAGCATCCCACCTGCTTTTAGATAGCGATTCCAGTCCATGATGCCTTTTTCGAAGCCGATATTATAGATCGCGCCTTCAGACCAGATGACATCGTATTCTTCGTCTTTAAAGGGTAGATTGTCCATTGAGCGACAAAGGGTTGTTATGTTTTTGGAGAGATTCATGTTTTTGGCTCTTTCTTCAAGAACTTCAAGAAATTCTTGAAGAAAATCCACTGCTGTGATCTCGGCTTCCAATAGGCGAGCGAGTAATAGGGTGGAGGCTCCTGTGCCGCAACCGATGTCGGCAATTTTTAATGGTTCACCTCGGTTTATCATGGCCAAGCTGAGCGCTTTTTCCGACTCGGCATCTCCGCCTGGGCCCTGCCGATGGGCACTTTTGTGAAGGTCTATCAAAAGTTGATAATCTTCCACTAGTCTATCCTTGTCGGTATGAAGGTGCTATACCGTTCGCTACGATGAGCTACGAGACGGCGTTATTCAGTGTTATAACTGACGGGACGGCGCCACGCCAAGTGCAAACCTTTACCTACTGCCACAGTGATACCGACGAGTATCGCCGTTTCATGAGTTAAGAGCGCCAGAAACGGGGCGACTTCGTCTCCATGGGATAGTACATTGTCGATCGCGAGCACGCCGGCTGGACGCAGCACCCGGACAGGGTGTGGCCACCAACCCGGGTACTCGACTCGCTCGGCATCGAGGAAGAGTAGATCGATGCTGTGGTCGGGGAGTAGGGCGAGATAGGCACCGCCATCTTCTCGTCGCAACTCGACCCTTTTCACCAGGCCAGGCTGACGCGCATCGGCGCGAGCCAGGTTGATGCGTGCCTCAGCGTTTGCTGCCGTATCTACGCTCACCACACATTCACCTGTTTCGCCGACGGCATCGGCTAGCCAGATCGTCGAATAGCCATTCGCCGTACCGATCTCGACCACCCGGCGAGCACCGATGGCTCTCACCGTAAGGTTGAGCAGAGCTGCAGTAGCGGGTTCGAGATTGCGCTGCTTGAGCAGTCGGTCCGGTTGCGCGGCATCGTGTGCGACTCCGGAGGCGTATAGCTCGCCTAAGAACGCGGAGAGATGTTGATTTATGGTGGATCTCCATGGCGATCAGTCAGCTGTCCACTGGTGCTTCGGTCACTGGGACGGTACGCTAGCTCAAGCTCAGTGGAGTTCAGTGGGGTCGTTTGGCAATATTCCTTGGGGGTGCGGAGGAGTCCCGCAGAATAAGCTGTACATCCACCGGATTGTGCTGCGCTACGTACAGTCCAGTTATTCTCTTTGAAGCATTTAAGAATTTCTTGAGGGGATTGTCGAGGAGAAAACTGTGGGCCACCGGCCACTGGATGACAAAGCGCTGATGGAAGTCGCGATGGCGCGGATCTGTCTTGAGATGAGCGGGCGAATCCGGCCCTATGGCTTGTCTATGGGTCCCTCGGCGCGGGGCAATGACGATGATGGAAAATCCAACTGAGGATCTTTGAAAATTGCCGCCGTTTGGGTAATATTCGCTCGATCAACCCTTCGCTGATAATCGAAGACTGCAATCTCGATTTGGCCTTCGCCCTTGCGCATAATGTTTTTGATCTTTGCCCTGTGACTTTGTCCGTTGAAGAAATCAAATGGCTCGAGCTTGTGTTTGCCCATAAAGGATAAAGGTCGACAAATTCGCTTCGGCCTCGAAGTCAAAGCCGTGTTGGAGGGCAAAGGGCAAAGGCGGCCATCTGGCGTGAGCGGCGGTTCTCAAAGGACTTAGTAACTACGAAGACCAATGCAATCAACAGGGCCGTGGTGCCAAAACCGATCAATTGCTCCATGGGCTATCCTCGAGTCGGAGGTGAATTCAAACCCCCAGCGCCAAGAGACCCTCTGCCCAAGACCGTCTCACAGGGTCTCAGGGCATCCCCTCCAAGCGATCCCCGGTCATGAGATGGGCCAGGAGATGATTCAGGATCGCCCCCCGGGCGTGGGACACCTCCTCAGCCGTCGGCGCGCCCCTGCTGTCTGAGGTGCCCACCGTCGATGGGCCCCGGGCCAATACCAACGGCGGCAAACCGCCGGGAAAGTGGACAAACAACCCCTGGGCCGACGCCTGTAACACGACACTGCAAAGGTGGGCGGGTACCCGCCACGCCCGTTCAAAGCGGGTTGCCGCTGTGGGATCCCCCAACTGGAACGACACCAAAACCCAAGACCTGGGATCACCGCCCCCGGCCATGGCGGGCAGCAGTGATCCGCCGTCCATGGCTGGGGGAGGCTGGGATCCGAGCCAATCTAAAATAGTGGGGGCGATGTCCACCGATGCCGTGGGGGCCTCCACCGTCGCCGGTCCTCGGCTTGGGTCGCGGATCATCAGGGGCACATGGTGGCTCTGCTCAAAGGGAGTGAGCTTGCCCCACATCCCATAATCGCCCAGCATTTCGCCGTGGTCTGCGGTGATGATCACCAGGGTGTCCTCGGCCTGGTCCGAATCCTCCAGCCAATGGAGGAGCCGGCCCACGTGGTGGTCGACCTCGGCCACCAGCCCGCCATAGATCGACCGAATTAGCGCCACGTCCCGGTCGTCGAGGGCTTCGTGCTGGCCATCGAAGCCCCAGACCATGTCCTGGGCGCTGGGCTCGGAAAAATAGGCCTCCACAAAGGGATGGTTCGGGGCGGGGCCTTGGGCCTTGGGCATCGCCGCCGGATCGATCAGGGCGTGGTAAGGCGCTGGAGCGACAAAGGGGGGATGGGGCCGGATGTAACTGACCAGGGCAAACCAGTTCTTGCCCCGGCGCACGTCCAGGGCCTTTAGGGTCTCGTCGGTGAGAAAGGCAGTGTCACTGTCCTCGGCCCCGTAGAGGGCTTTGCCGCCGAGCCGGCCCCCCTCGGGGCGGTAGAGGCGCTGGAAATCGGCGCTCTCGGCGTCGGGAACGTCGTAGCCCCGGGCCCTGAGGTGGGCGAGCCACGCCCAGGCCTCGTCCCGCATCTCCACGATCTCGGTAAAGCCCTGGAGGGGCTGGGTGTAGCTAAACCGGGCGGGATCCCGGGGCGCAAGGCCCCGGGGATCGGGCTGGGTGTCGGTGTAACCGAACAACAACGGTTCATAGCCAAGCCGCCGCACCGCCAAGGCCAGGTTGGGGGCATCCCGCTTCAGGGGCGTGCCGTTGCAGACCGCGCCGTGGTTAAAGGGATACTGTCCGGTGAGCAGACTGGCCCGGGACGGGCCGCAGGGCATGGTGACCGTGTGGTGATGCCGAAACACTGCCGCCCCGGCGGCAAAGGCATCCAGGTGGGGCGTCGGCACGGCCGCGGCAAGCCCCCCCTGGAGGACGTCGGCCCGCAACTGGTCGATGACGATGCACAGGACGTTGCGACGCTGCCCACGCTCCCCCGGCATCAACCCCTACCCTCAATGCGATCCAAGAGCCCGGGAAGATCCGCCACCGTCTCGATGATGTAGTCGGCGCCAGCTCGGCGCAACGCCTCGGCAGCCCTGCCATGGAGGGAGGCAATGGCCTTGGGGGATAGGGCCGCCAACTGGGCCGGGGTCTTGCCAACGGCGTTGCCCGAAAGGGTGACCCCCACCGTGACACAGCCGGCGGCGACACCTTCGGCAATCCCCGGCGCCGTGTCGTCCACCTTGACCAAGGCCGATGGCGGGTAAAACGCCACATCAAACAATCACAGGGAACAAAAAAAAAGACCCGCCCCCCCCCACGCGCGCGGCGGGGCGCGCCACCAGTTGTAGGCGGGAAAGCCCATGAGGGG
>JBHJHK010000073.1:0-13821 GCA_050330975.1 Candidatus Competibacterales bacterium
CCACCCCCGACGAGGGCGTCAAACCCCCTGGGCCGCCGTTCCGTCGCCGCCCTGGGTCAGCTCCCCTGGCGAGGCCCGGCCCCCGGACCCTGAGACGGCCTCGACCCGTTTTGCCCCTACATCACACCCGAGAGGATCACGCCATGTCGCAAGCGTCTGCCATGGAGGCCCAAAGCGCGAGCCTACGGCACCTACCCGCCCTCAAAGAGCTCTTTAGGGCGGCGGAAAACCGCCAGTTCACTGTCGCCGAACTCGACGAGTACCTCCAAGCCGCCCCCCACGCCAAGGGCCGCGCCGCGGCCGCCCGGGAAATCGGCGCCGTCGAAGAAGAGGTCGTCGAGGCCGTGGTGCGGGAGATCTTTGCCCTCTACCCCTATGAACAGCGCCACAATTACTCCACCGCCAAGTGCATCCGCGACGTGCGCTCGGTGAGCGCCTACGCCACCCTGGCCATGCTCATGGACGACCCCGACTGGTTTCGCGACAAGCTGCTCTTGTGGCTGCGCACCATCCTCCAGGCCTTTGAATTTCCAGACCGCCTGGAAAAGCGCCGCCGAGCCCTGTTCTCCAACACCCCCAACCAGGGCAAACTCGACCACCTCACCCCGGGTCAACGCTCCATCTTCGAGACCTACACCAAGCTCAAACTCCACTACCGAGAGCGCCTGAGTTCCGAGGCCTTTGCCCTGTTTGAGCCCTTCCTCCAACAAGCCGTCGACACGTTGTCCCACTGAGGGTCCCCCCATGGCTATCGCCCTCGACACCGCCCCCCACAAAGAGCCCCAAAGCCTGGTCGAGCAGGCTTACCTGCGGCTGTTTGGCCACCACACCTGCCACTTCGACCTCGTCGAAGGGGTGGTCTTTAGCCCCGCCCAGGTGCGCATTATCTACCTCTCCGAGGACATCATTCGCGGCATCTACGACGCTCTGGTGTTCGAGGCCGGCGAGGCGTGGACGGTCATCATGACCACCTGTGGCCAACTCTGGGGCCAGCGGGTCACAAGCTCCCTCAAGCGCGAGCTCATGACCCTCGACCGTCCCTTGGACAGCCTCACCGTCGATCACTACATCGCCCTGCTAGAGGGCTATTTCTCTCACCACGGCTGGGGGCGCTTGACCTTCGACCTCGCCCGGGCCGAGACCCTGGGGGTGGTCCAGGCCAAACTCCAGCAGAGCCTGTTCCGCCAGTCCCTGGACCACGTGGAGGGCCCGGTGGATTACATGGTGGCGGGTATGCTCCTGGGGCTGTTTGGCGCCATCAGTCAACAGACCCTCCAGGCCGTGGAGTTCCTCGACGCCCGCACCCACACCAGTGAATTTTTGATCAGTGCCCCCGAGCGCATGGAGCCCTTGGTGGAATTCGCCCAAGACGGGGGGGACGTCCACGAGGCCCTCCAACGCCTGGGGCAGACCTAGAGGTCATGGCCATGCGCACCCTCCACTGTCTGCTCTATTCCCATCCCTGGGTGGTCCACTGCCTGGAACAGGGGGGATTTGACGCCCTCGACGACGCGGTACTCGTCGAGCTGGGCACCCCCACCCTGGCGGCGGTACTGGGGGCTTCGTTGGGGGATCGCCCCGGCATCACCGCCCTGCTCCAGGGAAGTGTAGACCTCGCCACCCTGGCCGAGGACACCAGAGGTCTGCCGGCCCCGGTGATCTTCGCCCCCCAGCCGGCCTTGCCGGTGTCTTTATTGAGCGCGGCCACGGGTCTCTTGGCCACGGCCTCCGGCCCCTTTGATCGGGCGATCCTCCTGGTCAACGTCATCGAAGTTCCATCGCTGGTGGCGGCCCTGGCCCCGGTGGACGACTTTAGCTGCCTGTGGGATTTGGCGGATCCCCCCTCCAACGCCCTGCCCAAGGCCCTGGAGGCCCTCGCCCAAACCGGTCACCTCCAGACCGATCAATGGTGTGGCCTCAGGGACTACAGCCACCCCCAGCGCCAGGTCAGCGACCTCAACGCCCGGCGCTACGCCTTCCACCACGCCCTGGCCATCTACCCGGTCTTGGCCGGCGTCAGCGCCTGAGGACCGAGGCAGATTGAGGCGGCGCCGGGGCGGCGCCGGGGGGATCCCCGGGCGCCGACCCTGGGTCCGTCATTGGGTCTGCTATCTTGTGTGTATTGCATCAGGGACGTTCACCACGACGTTCACCACGAGGTCACCGCCATGGATTGCCCGACCCCCATCGCCCCCTTGCCCAGCGCCCCACAGCCGGTGGCGTCGACGCCTCCCGCCTCCCGCCGTCGTCCCGCGCGCCCCGCCCCCGACGGCGCCATGGCGCGCCTCAAGGCCGACACCAGCCTCGTCCATCGCCGGCTGGAGCGCGCACCTCCCCTGCGGCGGCTGTTCGCCAAGGACTACACCCAGGGGGAGTACCGGCAGCTGTTGAGCCGGTTTTACGGGTTCTACAGCGCCGTGGAGCCGGGCTTGTTAACCCACCCCCCGGCCCTGGAAGACCCCCGCCTCGGCCAACCCAAGGCCCCAGCCCTGGCCGCCGACTTGATGGCCCTGGGATTGACCGGGGGCGAGGTGGCCCAACTGCCCCGCTGTCACGCCCCACCGCCCCTGGCGACGCCCGCCCAGCGCCTGGGGGTTCTCTACGTCTTGGCGGGCGCCAACTTGGGGGGGGTGATTATCCACCGGCGCCTCGAAGCTCGCTTTGGCCCCACCATTCGACCCGCCCTCAATTACTATCGCGGCGACGAGGCGGTGATTTACCCCGCCTGGGCGGCCTTTGGCCAGGCCCTGGAGGCCCACGCCAGGGCCTTGGGAGGCGACGACTATCCCGCCATGGCCGACGCCGCCCGGGGAACATTCACCGCCCTAGAGGCTTGGTTGTAGGGACAGCGGGGCCAAAGCTACCTTGCCAGGGGGACAAAACCCGCTATTATCAAAGGCCTTTGTTGGCTCTGCCCCCGAGGTGACCGCTGTGTTTGCCACCGCCCCCAAAGACTCCTTGACCATCTTGGCCGGCCCGGAATCCTCTGCCGTGGCCCCCACCACCGCTGTGGGCCCCCGCTGATGGCCCCTGGGCCGCGTTGGGGCGCCGCGGCGGTGGGCCCAATCCTCGTCCTGGGACTGGCGCCGCCGGCCCTTGGGGTGTTCGAGTGTCGCGACGAACGAGGTCAGAGCTACATCCAAGCCCAACCCTGCCCGGGGACGGGGGCCGAGCCCGGGGAGGCGCCGTCCTCGGGGTCCCCAACCCCCAGGACGACCCCTTCCGGGTTGCGCCCCAGCGAGCGGCGCTTTTTGGGGCTCGACGACGATCCCCGAGCGACGGAGGAGGGTGAAGCACCCGGGGGAGATGTGATCCAGGTGCCGGGGCTGCGCCCCAGCGAGATCCAACTACTGCGGGACATCGAAGCCCGGGAGCAAGCCCGTCGGGAAGCCCAAGACGCCCGCCGCCGCCGGGAGGCCCAAGACGCGGCAGAGGCCGAGGCCCTGCGGGAGGCCCTCAAACGGGCGGCGGACCGGGCCCAGGAATCGGCCGACTGACGGTGGGGACCGGTCTAACCCAGGGGGGAAACTAACCCACCACGGGCCGGGCGACCAGGTCGTGGTCGTCGGCGGCCACCACCTCGGCTTCGATGATATCCCCAGGGCAGAGATCGTCGTCGTCGGGGGTGAGGAACACCTGGCCGTCGATCTCCGGGGCGTCGGCGTAGCTGCGCCCCACCGCACCGTCGCTCCCCACTTCATCTACCATGACGTCCAGGCGCTGCCCCACCCGCGCAGCCAGCTTGGCGGCGCTGATCTCGGCTTGAAGGGCCATGAGCCGCTCGCGGCGTTCCTCTTTGACCGTTTCTGGGACGGGGTCGGGTAGGGCGTTGGCGGCCGCTCCCGCCACCGGGGAGTAGCAAAAGCACCCCACCCGGTCGAGCCTAGCTTGGCGCAGAAATGCCAACAGGGTCTCGAAATCGGCCTCGGTCTCCCCGGGGAAACCGACGATAAACGTGCTGCGGATGGCGATGTCCGGGCACACCGCCCGCCACGCCGCCAGGCGATCGAGGATCTTCTCGGCGGCCGCCGGGCGGCGCATGGCCCGCAACACCCGCTCGCTGGCGTGCTGGAAGGGGATGTCGAGGTAGGGGAGAATCCCCCCCTCGGCCATGAGGGGCAACACTTCGTCCACGTGGGGGTAGGGGTAGACGTAGTGCAACCGCACCCACGCCGGCAGTTCCCCCAGGGCCCGGCACAGGTCCACAAAGCGGGTCTTGAGGGGCCTTCCCCCCCAAAAATCCGTGGCGTAGCGCCGGTCGACGCCGTAGGCGCTGGTGTCCTGGGAAATGATGAGCAACTCCCGCACCCCGGCGGCCACCAGCCGCTCGGCTTCCCCCATGACCTCGCCGATGGGCCGAGACACTAAGGCCCCCCTGAGACTCGGGATAATGCAAAAGCTGCAGCGGTGGTTGCAGCCCTCGCTGATCTTGAGGTAAGCGTAGTGACGGGGGGTGAGCTTGATGCCCTGGGGGGGAACCAGATCCACTAGGGGCCGGTGGGGCGGCGGCGGCAGATGGCGGTGGACGGCATCGACCACCGCTTCGTATTGCTGGGGACCCGTCACCGCCAAGACCCCCGGATGGGTGCGGGTGATGAGCTCCGCCTGGGTGCCCAGGCAGCCGGTGCCGATCACCCGGCCCTGGGCTTCCAGGGCCTCGCCGATGGCGGCCAGCGATTCCTCCACAGCGGCGTCGATAAAACCACAGGTGTTGATCACCACCAACTGGGCGTCTTCGAAGCTCGGCACCACACGGTAGCCCTCGGTGCGCAGCTGGGTGAGGATGCGCTCGGAATCCACCAGGGCCTTGGGACAACCGAGGCTGATAAAGCCGATGCACGGCGATGGGTTTTGGCCGGCAGGGGGAATGGGGATGGGACTTGGCGTGGACACAAGGATTGGGCTTTGCTGAAAAAACGTGTAAAAAACCCCCGGGGGGGATGGGATTGGGGAACGCCCCCGGGGAGGCGCAGGTCACTAATTTGGGCCATCAACCACCATTATGACATCCTCCCTATGCCTATTGACATCGCTCTCCCCGTCCGCGTTTTTGCCCTGGGTCTGTGGCTAGTCACCACGGTGGCCACCGCCACCCACCCGGCCCTGGAACAGATGCAAAACCTCGCCGACGAGTCCATCACCACCTTGCAGCGCAATGAGGCCGAGTTAGAGACCAACCCCAGCCGCGTCTACGGGTTGATGCGCGACATCCTCAACCCCTACATCGACTTTCCCCGGATGTCGCGCTTGGTGTTGGGCAACCACTGGCGCCAGGCCTCCGAGGTCCAGCGCCGGGACTTCACCGAGGCGTTTAGCGAATTTGCCGTGCGTTTCTACGCCCAGGCCATAGCGGATTTCATCGTCGAAGAAGGGGTACCCGACGACATCGCCGTGGAGTTTATGCCCTTCCGCGCCCGGGAGGATGACCGCACGGTCACCGTCGCCACCCTCCTCAAGGCCAGCGACCAGACCTTGGTAAACGTGGGTTACCGCCTCTACCAAACCGGTGGCCGGTGGATGGCCTTTGACGTGGTGGTGGAGAGGGTCAGCGTAGTGCGCAACTACCGCAACACCTTTAACCAGGAAATTCGCCGCCATGGCTTGGACAATCTCATCCAGCGGTTGCAAGAGCGCAACGATCGAGCCTGAAGTTTCAAAGACAGTCACCGCAAGCCGCCTGCCCCAGGCCCGTTCGAGATGGCTTCTCCAGTAACCCGCCTGGCGCGCCTGGGCTATGCCGCGTTGGGCACCACCGCCTTGGGGCTTGGGCTAGCGGGGGTGGTGTTGCCGTTGGTGCCCACAACGCCTTTTGTCTTGCTAGCGGCATTTTGCTTTGCCCGCTCGTCGCCGTGGGCCTACAACGCCCTCCTCAACAACCGCGTATTTGGCCCCATGATTCGCAACTGGCAGCGCCATCGCTGCATCAGTGCCCAGGGTAAAAGGGCGGCCGTCATCGCCATCGCCGTCACCTTCACCCTCACCATCGCCTTTGCCTTGGACCACTGGGCGCTGCGGTTGGGCCTTGTGGCCCTGGCGGTGACCTTGATGGGCGGGTTGTTGCGCTTGCCGACCTGTCCTGCCGATCCTGGGGAGGTTTCGGGCAATTCTCAACCGCCCTCGATGCCCTGAACCAGCGCCCCTAGGGCCGCCATGACCTCTGGCAAAACCTTGCGCTATCATGGCGCCTTGGCTTTGACCTAAGGCTCTCCCCAATCGCCATGCACCGACCCATCTTCCTCACCGGTATCACCACCACCGGCACCCCCCACCTGGGCAACTACGTGGGGGCCATCCGCCCGGCCATCGATGCCAGCCGGGATCAAAGCGCCGACGCCTACTATTTTCTGGCCGACCTCCACGCCCTGATCAAGGCCCAAGACCCCGAACGAATCGCCCAATCCGCCCGGGAGGTGGCGGCCACTTGGTTGGCCTTGGGCCTCGACACCGACCACGCGGTATTTTACCGCCAGTCGGATATCCCCGAGATTCCCCAGCTCACCTGGCTCCTCACCTGCATCACCGCCAAGGGCTTGATGAACCGCGCCCACGCCTACAAAGCGGCGGTGCAAGACAACGAAGCCGAGGGTTTGGACCCCGACTACGCCATCACCATGGGACTATTTAGCTACCCGGTGCTCATGGCCGCCGATATTTTGATGTTCAACGCCAACAAAGTCCCCGTGGGTCGGGATCAAATCCAGCATCTGGAGATGGCCCGGGACATCGCCGCCCGTTTCAACCACCTCTACGGCGAGCACTTCGTCCTCCCCGAGGCCGTGGTGGACGACAACGTCGCCACCCTCCAGGGGCTAGATGGCCGCAAGATGAGCAAGAGCTACGACAATGTCATTCCCTTGTTCGCCCCGGAAAAACAGCTGCGCAAGCTGGTGATGAAGATCAAAACCAACTCCTTGGCCCCCGGCGAACCCAAGGATCCCGACGGCTGTACGTTGTTTCAGATCTACCGGGCCTTTGTGGGCGAGGCCGCAGGGTCGGCCATGGCCAACCGCTATCGGGAGGGCATCGCCTGGGGGGAGATGAAGCAAATTCTGTTTGAAACCCTCAACGCCCACCTGGCCGAGCCCCGGGCCCGCTACGAGGCACTGATGGCCGACCCTCGGGCGGTGGAGCAGGTCCTCGCCGCCGGCGCCGAGCGGGCGCGGGGGGTGAGCGCCCCCTTGTTGGCTCGCTTGTACAAAGCGGTGGGCATTCGGCCCCTGGGGTAAAAACTGCGGGCTAAAACCCTATAGATTGCCAGGGCTTGACACTTTGTTAACCCTGGGCGATTTATCCTTTTGGTCTAAATGGCCGGGTCGTCGACCGCATCCAACGACTTTGGCAATGCGTAGGTCCCGATGCTTGTCCAACCACGCACTCGCCCTTGCCCATGAAAACGATTCCGTTGTATTGGTTGTTTTGTGTCTTGAGCCTCGGGCTGCTGGCACCTGTCGTCGGTGCCGCCCCGGTGCAGCGCGACCACATCGAGGTGGAACTCGTCGCCGAAGCCCGCCAGGTGGTGGTGGGAGAGGCCTTTTGGGTGGCTTTGCGCCTCGATCCCGACGAGCACTGGCACACCTACTGGCGCAACCCCGGGGACTCGGGGTTGGCCACGGCCATACAATGGCAACTCCCCCCGGGGAGCCACACCGGAGACATCCAGTGGCCCCACCCCGAGAAGATGCCCTTCCAGCAGTTGATCAGCTACGGCTACGGTGGCGAGGTGTTCCTCTTGACCCAAGTCACCCCCCCCGCCCAATGGCCCGCCGGGGAACCCTTTCCCCTGACGGCCCAGGCGTCGTGGTTGGTCTGTGAAGAGATCTGTATCCCCGGCAAGGCCGAGCTCCACCTGGAGGTGGCCACGGGGGATGACACCCTCATCGACGACCGCTGGCGTGAGGCCTTTGCCGACACCCGGGCGCGCACACCGGTGGATGCCCCCTGGCAGGCGGGATTTGCGGTCACCGACGCCGGCCTGGAACTGCAAGTCCAGGCCCAAGAAGGCGCCTTCGCCCAGCTTCGCCAGGGGATCTATTTCCCCATCCAGACCAGTGTGGTGGAGAACAACGCCCCCCAGCGGCTGACTTGGAACGACCAGCGCCTGGTGGTGACCCAGGCTAAAAGTAGCTATTTCCAGACCACCCCCGACACCCTGGGGGGGGTTCTAGTCATGGATACCGCCAATGGCACCCAAGCGGTGCGGTTCACCGCCACGCCGGGGTTGCTGGCCGGCGGTGGCTTCATCGGCGACACTCCCGCCCCCGGTGCCGGTTTCACCTTGGCTTTCATGTTGCTGTCGGCCCTGGTGGGGGGACTGCTGCTGAATTTGATGCCCTGCGTCTTTCCCGTGTTGTCCCTCAAGGCCATGGCGTTGGTGGGCAAGGCCCACGCCGACGCCAAAGGCCGCCGCCTCCACGGCTTGGCCTACACCGCCGGGGCCGTGGTGACCTTTGTGGCGGTGGCAGCCCTGTTATTGGCGCTGCGGGCCAGCGGCCAACAGCTGGGCTGGGGCTTCCAGCTCCAATCGCCTTGGTTTGTGGCCGCCTTGGCGGCGTTGATGTTCATCATGGGCTTGTGTCTGTCGGGGCTGTTTCAAGTGGGGGGCAGCTGGGTGGGAGTTGGCGGACGACTCACGCAAAACCAAGGCTACGGTGGCTCGTTTTTCACCGGCGACCTGGCGGTGGTGGTGGCTAGCCCCTGCACCCCCCCCCTCATGGGGCCGGCCATGGGCTTTGCCGTCACCCAGTCCTCCCCGGTGGCCCTAGCGGTGTTTGCCAGCTTGGGTTTGGGGATGGCTTTGCCCTTTCTGCTGTTGGGCTTCGTCCCGGGCCTGGCCCGCTGGTTGCCCCGCCCCGGGGCGTGGATGGAGACCTTCAAGCAATTCTTGGCCTTCCCCCTCTACCTCACCGCCCTGTGGCTTTTGTGGGTGCTGGGGCGCCAGGCGGGCGTGGACGCCATGGCGGCGGCGGGGGTGGGACTCTTATCCTTGGCCTTCGCCCTGTGGCTACTCCAGCACCTCCCCGCCAACCCCTGGGGTCGCGCCCTGGGATTCACCACCAGCGCCGCAGCCCTGGTGGCAGCCGTGGGTCTGGTGGCCTTGCCCCTCATGGCTCCCTCGGCCAGCACCGACGGCAATGCTGGAGGTATCCAGTCCGCCACCGACCACGGCGAGCCCTTCAGCGCCCCTCGCCTCGCCGAACTGCGGGCGTCTGGCCGGCCGGTGTTTGTCAATATGACCGCCGACTGGTGTATCACCTGCAAGGTCAACGAAGTGGCCTTGGACAGCGCCGAGGTGCGTCGGGCCTTTCGCGACCGCGGGGTCACCTACCTCAAGGGAGATTGGACCCGCTCCGACCCCGAGATCACCGCGGTGCTGACCCACTTTGGCCGCAGCGGTGTGCCCCTCTACGTACTGTACCCCGGCGATCCGGCAGCCGAACCTGTGTTATTGCCCCAGATGCTCACGGTGGCACGGGTCAAGGGCGCCCTAGATCACTTGTAGCATCCATCACTTGTCGTGCCCCGCCCCAGGGCTCGCCAGAGCCTTGGGGCGGGGAATGAGAGACGTTCCCCCCTTGCCAACCCCGACCTCCCCCGGGGGGTCTACAGCCCAGGAGACCCTGCCATGCTGCGCATTATTGCCCTCCTCGCCATGGGCCTCGGCGCCGCGGCCCTCGCCGCCGCCGCCCCTCAGATCGGCCAGCCCGCCCCCGATTTCGCCGTGGTGGACAGCAACGGCCAGCAACGCACCCTTGCGGAATTCAGCGACGACTTGGTGGTGTTGGAGTGGACCAACCACGATTGTCCCTTTGTCGTTCGGCACTACAACACCGGCCACATGCAGACCCTCCAGCGCCAGTACACCGATCGCGACGTGGTGTGGTTGTCGGTGATCTCTTCGGCCCCCAGACGCCAGGGCCACGTCGCCCCGGCTAGGGCCAACGAACTCACCGAGTCCCGGGATGCCCACCCCACGGCGGTGTTGCTCGACGAGAGCGGCGTCATGGGCCGCTCCTATGACGCCCGCACTACGCCCCACATGTACATCATCGACCAGGGCACCCTGGTGTATATGGGTGGCATCGACGGAGCCCCCATGGCCGACCCCATGGCCATCCCCCAGGATCAACGCTACTTTGCCAACGCCATGGGTCAAGTTCTAGACGGTCAGTCCGTCACCCGACCCACCAGCCGCCCCTACGGCTGCAGCATCAAGTACGATTCCTAGAGCATCTATCCCCCAGGGCTTCCCCGTGGAGCCCCACCCTCCCCAGCGGCTAGCCCATCTGGGTATCCGCCCCTGGGGATACCGATGCCCAAAATCCGAGGTGGCGACCGGGGTTTTACCCGGTATCGCCACCTGGTTAATCTATGGTCTCTCCCTCCTTTCCCTCCAAAGGTGACCCCGATGAATTACCTCCACACCATGGTCCGCATCAGCAATGTGGAAGAATCGCTGAATTTCTACTGCGACAAGCTGGGCCTTCAGGAAGTGCGTCGCATGGACAGCGAGCAGGGGCGCTTTACCTTGATCTTCCTCGCCGCCCCCGGGGATGTCGAAGCGGCCAAGGCCAACAAGGCCCCCATGTTGGAACTCACCTACAACTGGGATCCCGAGACCTACAGCGGCGGACGCAACTTCGGCCCCCTGGCCTATCGGGTGGAGAACATCTACGACACCTGTCAAAGACTCCTGGACAACGGCGTCACCATCAACCGCCCCCCCCGGGATGGCCGTATGGCCTTTGTCCGCTCCCCCGACGGCGTCTCCATCGAATTGCTCCAGAGCGGCGACTCCCTGCCCACCATGGAACCCTGGGCATCCATGGCCAACACCGGCAGCTGGTGAGGGATCGCCCGATACCGTCAGCTGTCGTCGCGGCAGCTGTCGCAGGCCCCGTCCCGCCAGCGGTTGTAGCGGTAGAGAAGGGGGGCCAATAGGCCCTCATAGAGTCCCCAGGCCAGGGTTCTGAGGAGCCCAAGGCCCAAGGCCTTGCCCAGCCATCGGTAGGGAGGCAGGCGCAGCCACAAGCCGCGAAAGGCGTCCACACCCTCCAGCAGTACCCCCTCCCCCGAACCGCTCTCCACGGCGTGGAGACGGCGCCTCGCCCGCTCGTAGTCGATACCCCGGGCCTGGAGTGTCCCCAGGTGGGCATGGATGTCGGCCCATTGCAAACCACAGCCACCGTGGCGCTGGGCCAGGTGGCGATAGTGGTCGATCTCTCGGCGACACAGGGGACAGGCCCCGTTGTAGTAAACCGTCAACGGCGGCAGAGCAGGGGAAGTAGCCATGGGGAAGGATCGAACTCGAAACGATGGGGGCGGCCAATGGAAGCCATCAATCCAATAAAAAAGTGCCCAGCGGCTCACACCGCCGGGCAGATTTTACTAAAGACGCGAGGATAACAACGCTCTGCAGCGCAATCCCTGGAGCAGTGACGTTGGATTCTTGCCACTAGCGGGCGGGCAGGGGCGCTATTAGTTAGCCACTTCGTCGGGCTTGCGGACGTCGACGATCAATTCTTCTTCCTTGACGTCGACGGGGGTGGAAGCCTGTTGGGCTTCTTGCTCCATTTTGCCGCCCACTTGGGTGGTCATGGTGTCGCGGTCCAGATCGATGCGGGTGGACCGATACTTGGACCATTCACAGGCAGAGGCAGTGGTGGCAACACACACAGCCAGGACGGCGATGGCATAGGCGAGAGCTTTCACAGGGCAATTCTCCAAAGATGATGTGACCACAACAACTCAATGTGTCCAATAACGGGGGACGAACCCCAGCTAGCAGCATTGTCGAGGGACGCGCGACGGTCTCAGTCGAAGTTTATGTCCGAGGCGTTGTATCAAAGGCGCCATATCCGAGGCGTTATGTCACATTAAGCCTAATGTCGAAGATAGTGGTTCGCGACGCCCTTGGCAATAGTTCTTGACAAGATTAAGACATCTAGATTCCCCCGCGAACGGGTTCTGGGGTCCAATGTTTCCCTCAGGGGTCTGCCACAGAGTCCCTAGGGGAGTGCTGCCGATCCCAGCGCGCTAGGGATTGGGTCAACACCAAGGCGAGGAGTAACAGCGTCGCCAGGACCGCGACATAGACGGTCAAGCCCCCCTGGCGATAGGCATAGTATGGGATAAAGGACCCCAAGGTACCACCGGTGTAGTAGCAGGCCACATAGAGCCCATTGACGACCCCCCGGTAGTCGCTGACCAGCTGGTTGAGGTAGCCCGACAGGGTGCTGTGGATGGTAAACATGCCAGCGCAAAACAGCCACACCGCGACGAACTGCCAGGCCAGGGCGGGGATGGCAAAGGACAGGGTCGCCCCGATAAAGATCCAAAGCCCCAGCTGGAGGGCGGCGACGCTCCCCCCCACCCAGCGGCTGAGGGTCGCGGTGTTGACGGCGATGACAATACCGATGAGATAGCCGCTGTAGGCCCAACCCAGCTGGGCGGCCCCCAAAGTGGGATCCAAGGTCAACAGGTGAAAGGGCAAGACGTTGAACAGGGAAGCAAAGCAACCAAAGGCTAAAAAGATGATGACATAGCCACGCCACAGGGGAGGCCGCCGCCAGAGGTGCCAGGCGGTGGCCAGGCGCACCCGGGCAAAGGAGGGAGCCCTTTGGGCCCTCGACGCCAGCAAGGCCAAGGCGGCGGCGGCAAGCCCCAGGGCCAGCAGGGCAAAGGCGTAGCGCCAAGAGGCATATTCGGCCATCAAAGCCGTCAAAAGGCGCCCGCCAAAGCCCCCGGTGATGGTGGCGGCGATGTAGTAACCCAGCACCCGCCGCACCTCCCCCGCCGGTGCCGTGGCCGTCAGGTGGGCCATGAGGCCGGTGAAGATCGCCGGCAGTAACAATCCCTGGAGGGTCCGAGCGGCGAGCAACAGGCCAAAGGAATCGCTCCACAAGAACGGCAACTGGGTCAAGGCCAGGGCCCCAGTGGCGCCCACCAACAGCGGCCGCGCCGGCACGGTTTCCAGCCAATAGCCGTAGGCCACTGGCGCCAGGCCCAGGGGCAATAGGCTGACGGTGATGAGCAGCGCCACCTCCTCGGGGGACACCGCCAGGGTGTCGGCCAACAAAGGCAGCACCGGCTGGGGGGCATAGAGGGACATAAACGCCAACACAGCGGTGTAAAGCGGTGCCCAAAGGGCGTTTGAAGGGAGGTGGTTGCCCTTTTTCTCGCCGGGCCCTGGGCCTTGCAGCGGCTCAGGGCCAGGGGAGCCATGGCCCCTCCCCTTCCCAACGACTAACGCCATACCCTCTCCTCGGTTGATTGTCCGGCGGCCCCCCGTGGCGGAGCCCGGCTTCGGCTCGCACCCAAGCCCGGGGAACGCTAAGATAGCCGCTTTAGAGCGGCGGATGACAACCCATGGAACATCGCTTTCACCACAGCGCCAAACTCGCCCCCGGGGCGAGTCACAACGCCTTGGCGGGACGCGACCCAGCGGCGACGGCGAGTGGGCGACTCACCTTGGAGATAGCAGCGGCGGATTTGGGCCGGCCCAAAGGGCGCAAGACCGACCCCAAACGGGTCCCAGTGGTCGTCGCCCTCGACGAGCAACAGCGCCTGGCCGTGGTGGATCAAAACACCGGCCAACCCCTGGACGCCGCCGCCATCGACAAGGTGCGCCAACGCCACAGCGAGGCCCTAGAGCAATTCCTCCACCGCGAGGCCCAGCGGTTCAACGCCCCCTTGGCGGCGCTCCTGGCGGTCCACCACACGACCCCGGCCCCGGGACCCCCCGCCGCCCCCCCGCCCCGCGGGGCGGCCGGCCGGCCGGCCCCCGCCCCCGCGCGGGCGCGGGCCGCGCGGGGCCCCCGGCGG
>JBHJHK010000074.1:0-10724 GCA_050330975.1 Candidatus Competibacterales bacterium
TCCGGGGGGGCGGGCCAGGGGGATGGAGGGGTCCTCACCCCCGAGGCCGCGGTGGATTTTACCCTCCTCGACCTCTCCCGACCCCGCTATGACCTGAGCGACCGGGGGGTGGCCGGACGGCCCTATCCCGGACCCGTGGACGTGTTTCTCTACAGCGAACGGGGGGTGTTTCGCCCCGGAGAGACCATTCCCCTGGTGGCGTTGGCCCGGGACCCCCACGGTGTGGCGGTGGTGGGGATGCCCCTCACCGTGGAATTGGTGCGCCCCGATGAGGTGGTGGCGGAGCGGTTGGTGCTGGAGCCCGGGGGGGCGGGCAGCTACCACACCCGCCTAGCCCTGGCCAGCACCGCCCGCAGCGGGGCGTGGACCGTGCGGGCCTACACCGACCCCCAGGCATCCCCCGCGGGGAGCTTGACCCTCCAGGTGGAGGATTTTGTTCCCCAGCGCCTGGAGGTCACCTTCGAAGACCCCCCTGCCGCCCTGACTCCCGCCGGCAGCGGAGCGGTGGACGTCCGAGGGCGATTTTTCTACGGCGCCCCCGCCGCAGCCCTGGAGGCCCAGGGGGAATTGGTGCTGCGCCTGGCCACCGATCCCCACCCCGCTTACCCCGCCTACCAGTTTGGCCTGGTCCAAGACGAGTTCAACCCCGTGCGGGTCGACGTAGCCGTTCCCCCCACCGACGCCCGGGGTGGCACCACCGCTCGCTTTGCCCTCCGGGATCTCCCCGACACGACCCGGCCTTTGGAGGCGGTGCTGACGGTGACCTTGTTCGAGCCCGGTGGGCGGCCGGTGAGCCGCCGCGCCACCTTGGCCGTCCCAAGGGCAGAGGTCATCGGGGTCAAACCCCGCTTTGAACAGCCCCTGGCCGAAGGGCAGAACCTGGCCTTTGATGTGGTGATGCTCGATGCCGCAGGGCAGCCCCGGGGGGTGCGCGGCCTCGGGTTGCGCCTCTACCGGGAATCCCACCGCTACCTGTGGTATTACCAAAACAATCGCTGGGACTACCAGCTGATCATCGAAGACGCCGAGGTATTGGCCAACCGCCAGGTGGATCTGGCGGCGGACGAGCCCTTGAGGGTGGAGCAGGGGGGTTTGCCGGCGGGGCGCTACCGCCTGGAGGTCTTCGACCCGAACTCTGGCGCCGCCACCAGTTACCGATTTCGGGTGGGTTGGTACACCGCCCCCGAGGTGGGTGACACCCCCGATCAGTTGGAATTGACCTTGGATCGGGATCACTACCGCCCCGGGGACAACGCCCGTCTCCACATCCGCACCCCCTTTGCCGGCCAGGTGTTGTTGACGGCGGCCGCCGACCGTCTGTTGACTACCCAGACCCTGGCGGTGGCGCCCGGCGGCACCACCCTGGAGGTGGAAGTGGCGGAGGACTGGGGTCCTGGGGTGTACCTCACCGCCACGGCCTTCCGGCCGGGTCGCGGGGATGGGCGGCGCCCCGGGCGGGCCGTGGGGGTTACCTGGTTGGGCCTAGACCCCGCCGCGGCCACCTTGGACATCGAACTCGACGTCCCCAAGCTGTGGCGTCCTCGCCGGGAAGTGACGGTGGCGGTGACCGTGGCCGATGCCCGGGAAGAGACCTTCCTCACCCTGGCCGCCGTGGACGAAGGGGTGTTACAGCTCACCGACTACCAAACCCCCGACCCCCGGGCCCACTTTTGGGGCCAACGGCGGCTGGGGGTGGAAATCCTAGACCTCTACGGCCGCCTCATCGAGCCCACTCGCGATGACCAACGGCGGGTGGGGGGAGATGGCCTGGGGCGCAACGCCTCCGGCCGGGTGCGGACCACCGAGACCGTGGCGCTCTTTCAAGGCCCCGTGGGCCTGGACCCCGCCGGTCGGGCCGAGATTCCCCTCCGGCTGCCGGACTTCAACGGCGAGTTGCGCCTCATGGCGGTGGCCTTTGACTCCCACCGCACCGGCAGTGCCGGGGCGGCGGTGCCGGTGCGAGACCCTCTGGTGACCGAGGTCTATCTGCCGCGGTTCCTGGCCCCCGACGACGTGGCCCAAGTGACCCTGCGCTTGGACGACGTCGACGCCCCCCCCGGCGACTACCGGGTGGACTTGACGGCCCGGGACAGCTTGCAGTTTGCCGCCCCAGCCCAGCCGAACCTGACCCTACCCGACGCCGATGGGGGCCTTGGGGCAGTGCGGCACTACCTTTGACGGGTATCGCGCCCGGGGAGGGGCAGGTGGCCTTGACGGTCACGGGCCCCGACGGGTTTGAACTCCAGCGCCAGTGGCCCTTGACGGTGCGCCCACCCCGGGAGGTGGTGACGGAGCGCCACACCCAGCGCCTGGCCCCAGGCGCCACGGCGACAGTGGACGCCGCGGCTTTGGTGGGGTTTTTGCCCACCACCAACCAGGTGGCGGTGGCGGCCACCCAGCGCCCGCCCCTAGATGTGCCGGGGCTGTTGGCCAAGTTGGATCGCTACCCCTATGGCTGTACCGAACAGACCATCAGCCGGGCGCTGCCCCTATTGTACATCGACGCCGGGGCGGCCGCTTGGACCCAGGCCCACGACGGCCCAGACGGGCGGCGCCAGCGAATCCAGACGGCAGTGTCCCAGGTGGCCGCTCGCCAGCACTACAGCGGTGGGTTTGGCCTGTGGCGTGCCGACAGCCCCCCCGAGTTGTGGCTGTCGGCCTATGCCTTGGATTTCCTGAGCCGGGCCCGGGAGGAGGATTATCTCCTGCCCGCCCAGGTGGTGGAGCGCGGCGCCATTTGGCTCCAGGAGCAGCTCAACCGCGCCGACTACCAGCTGGAGGCCTTGCCCGGCCGGGCCTATGCCCTCTACGTGCTGGCCCGTCTGGACCGGGTCGCCCCGGGGGATGTGCGCTACCTCTTCGACCAGTACCTAGACGAGCTACCCACCGCCACGGCCGTGGCCATGGTGGGGGCGGCGGCGGCCCGCATCGGTGACAGCCGCCGGGCGGCGGCGGCCTTTGCCGCCGCTGCGGCCTTTGCCGAGCGCCGCGCCGAGCTGCGGGACTACGGCACGGGGTTGCGGGACCAGGCGGCCTTGGTGGCCCTGGCCGCCGAGGCCGACGCCCTAGCGGCCGAGCTGCCCCAGCGGGCCGTGGACCTGGCGTCGGCCTTTGCCACCCGGGACTTCACCTCCACCCAAGAGGACGCCTGGCTGCTGTTGGCGGCCCACCGCCTGACGGCCCAGGGGGCGGAGGCCTTGGCCCTGGCGGTGGACGGCGTGCCCGTGGCAGATCCGGGCAGTACCTACTACGCCCCGTTGGACGAAGCGGACTTGGTCCGAGGGGTGAGCTTGACCAACCGCGGGACGACGCCCGTGTGGCTGACGGTGACCCAAAGCGGTGTCCCCGCCGCCCCCTCGCCCCCCATGGCCGACGGATTTGTGGTCCAGCGGCGCTTTTATCGCCGCAACGGCGAGCCGCTCCAGGGTTTCGACGTGGCGCAAAACGAGCTACTGGTGGCGGTGATCGAAGGGGAGGTCACCACGGATCTTCCCCACCAAGCCTTGGTGGTGGATCTGTTGCCCGCCGGTTTGGAGGTGGAAAACGCCACCTTGGGCCAGGGGCCGGGGACTGAGGGTCTGGGCTGGCTGGGATCGGTGAGCCCCACCCGCCACGTGGGGCTGCAGGACGACCGCTACGTCGCCGCTTTGGATCTCCACCGGCATCAGCGGCGTTTTACCCTGGCCTATCAAGTGCGGGCCGTCACCCCTGGGGACTTCGCCCTGCCGGCGGTGTTCGTCGAAGATATGTACCAACCCCAGTACCGGGGCCGCGGCGAGTCGGGGCGGCTGCGGATCGAGGCGCCGTGACCCACCCCCGCCGTTGCCAACGGCTGGGGCGCTGGGTCTTGGGGGGGGTCGTCCTCGGCCTCGCTGGCCTTTGGGGGCTGGATCGCCTCTATCCCCCCGAGCTGGGGCGCTACCAGCGCTTGTCCTCTCAGGTACTCGCCGCCGACGGCCACCTGCTGCGGGCCTTCACCGTCGACCACCAGTGGCGCCTGGCGGCGACGGTGGAGGATGTGGCGCCCTTTTACCTGGCGGGGCTCAAGGTGTTTGAGGATCGACGCTTCCACCTCCACCCCGGGGTGGATCCCCTGGCCGGGGTTCGGGCACTTTGGCAATGGCTGACCCACGGCCGGGTGATCTCGGGGGCCTCCACCCTCACCATGCAGGTGGCGAGGCTGTTGGAGCCAAGACCTAGGACCCTGGGGGCCAAGCTCGTGGAAATGGGGCGGGCGGTGCAGCTGGAGTGGCGCTATGACAAGGCCGAAATTTTGGCCATGTACCTCACCTTGGCCCCCTTTGGTGGCAATTTAGAGGGGGTGCGGGCCGCCAGTCTGGCCTATTTTGCCAAGGAGCCCCGCCATTTGACCCCGGGGCAAGCGGCGCTGCTGGTGGCCCTGCCCCAGGCGCCGAGCCGTCTGCGCCCCGATCGCCACCCGGCCCGAGCCCGGGCCGCCCGGGACAAAGTGGTGGACCGCTGGGTGCGGGCCAAGCTGTTGACCCCGGCCCAGGGGCGGGAGGCTCGTTCTGAGGCGTTGCCCACCGTGCGACACCCCATGCCCTTTAGCGCCCCCCACCTGGCCCGGCGCTTGGCGGCGGCGACAGCCAGTGGTGGGGTAGTGACCACGGCCATCGACCCCGTCTTCCAGGGGCAATTGGAGGCATTGGCCGCCAAAGAGCCCCTGTTGCCCCGCCATTCCCTGGCCATCCTGGTGGTGGACAACCAATACCGTCGGGTGCGGGCCTATGTGGCGGGGGCGGATTTTGCGGCCTTTGACCGCCAGGGACAGGTGGATATGATCCAGGCGGTGCGCTCGCCGGGCTCCACCCTCAAGCCCTTGGTCTACGGCCTGGGGTTTGACGCTGGCCTCATCCACCCCGCCACGGTCCTAGATGATGTTCCCACCCGGTTTGGCGACTACGCCCCCCGGAACTTCCACCGGGCGTTTGCCGGCCAGGTTACAGTGCGCACGGCCCTCCAGCATTCCCTCAACGTACCGGCGGTCCAGGTGTTGGCCGAAGTGGGTCCCACCCGAGTGGCGGATCTCATGGCACACCTGGGTTGGCCGTTGCGGGTGGCGGGGGAGGCGGCCGAGGATGCCATGGGGTTGCCCTTGGTGTTGGGGGGGGTGGGGACCCACCTGGCGGACTTGGTGGCGTTGTACTGCACCTTCGCCAACGACGGGGTGGCCGCCCCGTTGGTTTACACCCTCGACCCGGCGGCTTCTGGGGTCGCCGCCCCCCAGCGACTGTTGGGGGGGCTGGCGGCCCGCCAGGTGACGGAGATCCTCCGCACTACCCCCCCGCCGGCCCCCCGGGTGGTGGCGGATTTTGCCGCCCGTCCCCGGGATATCGCCTACAAAACGGGTACCTCCTATGGGTTTCGCGACGCCTGGGCCGTGGGCTACGACGGGGACTACACTGTGGGGGTGTGGACCGGGCGCCCCGATGGCAGCCCGAGTCCCGGTCGCTATGGCCGCAACGCCGCAGCACCCCTCTTGTTTCGGGTTTTCGACCTCTTGCCACCGCCGAGGCGGGCCTTACCCGGGGCACTAGCGGGGCCTGAATCGCCCCCAGCCCACCTGCGGCGCCTGGGACCTCCGCGGCCCGGAGCCGGGGTGGAGCCATTGCAGTTGGTATTTCCCCGGGCCGATAGCCAAGTGGAGCTTCCCACGGACGACGGCGTTTGGCCGTCCTTGCCCTTGGTGGCCCGGGGCGGGGTGCGACCTTTGCGCTGGCTGGTGAACGGTCGCCCCTTGCCGGGGGGGGCGCCATTCAAGCGTCAAGCGTCCTGGGTCCCCGATGGGGCGGGCGCAGTGCGCATCACGGTGATCGATGGCACCGGCTATGCTACAAGCGCCGAGGTGTGGTTGACCCCTGTCGAACCTTGAGCCTCGGTGCCCAACCTTTGGTTTCACTCGTTCTTGAGGGAGCATCTACCATGGCAGTCCAGTATCAGTTCCTCGGTCACGCCACCCACCTCCTCAAAGCCGGCCCCCACACCCTCCTGGTCGACCCCTTTTTGACCAGCAATCCCGCGGCGAGCGTGGCAGCCGACGAACTCGAACCCAGCCATATCCTGCTCACCCACGGCCACTTCGACCACATCGAAGACACCGTGGCCATCGCCAAGCGCACCCAGGCCAAGGTGATTGCCAACTTCGAAATCTTCAACTGGCTCCAGGGACAAGGGCTCTCCGCCGACCAGCTCCATCCCCAGCACTTGGGGGGTGGTTTTAACCACGAGTTTGGCTACCTCAAGATGACCGTGGCCTTCCACGGCTCGGGCCTCCCCGACGGCAGTTACGGTGGGATGCCCGGGGGGTTTCTCATTGAACTGGAGGGCAAGCGCATTTATATCACCGGCGACACGGCGCTGTTTTCCGACATGGCGTTGTACGGCAAAAACGGCGTCGATTTGTTGATTTTGCCCATTGGCGACAACTTCACCATGGGGCCTGACGACGCCCTGGAGGCCGTGCGTCTGGTGGGTCCCAAGCGGGTGGTACCCTGCCACTACAACACCTTCCCCCCCATCCAGCAGGACCCCCAAGCCTTCGCCCAGCGGGTGACCCAGGCGCTGCCCGGGGTGGCGGTGGCGGTGTTGGCAGCCGGCGAGGGGTTGACCTTGGATTGAGGCCCTAGCTCGCCGCTTGCTTTTGCTTCAACGGTCGGATCAATAGCCGCCATGGCGCCTTGGGCCGTCCTCGCCGTTCTCCCGGGGACGGCCCCACACCGGTCAACCTTTGTGTCTTTTGCCATATGTCCTCTGGGCGATGGCCGCCGCCGCCACCGCCGCGGCGGCGGCCAGACCCATGGCCATGGCGTAGGCGCTTTGAAAGGCGTTTTCCAAGATCGTCCGGGCGGGATGGTCTGGGGGGGGGAGTTCGCCAAAGCGGGGTGCACCGCCGCCATAGCCCCCTAGATCGGCCCCGGCCAGTTGGGTAAAAAAGACCAGGTTAGCCACGGTGCCGAGGCCGGCGACGGCGAACAGGCCGGCCAGGCGGCTGGCGGCGTTGTTGACCCCCGAGGCGACGCCGGACAGGGTGTCGGGGGCGGCGTTGATGACTGCCGTGGTCAAGGGTGACACCACGCTGGCCATTCCCGTGGCCAGGATTGCCACGGGGACCACCACTCCCAACCAGTGGTTATCCAGCCCCAGGGCGAGGCCGCCGGCCCCTGCAGCGGCCAGGAGAGAGCCCGCCGTCAGGGGCAGCCGCGGCCCGATGCCATCGGCCAAGGCCCCCATGGGCCGGGACAAGAGGCCAATGATAATCCCAAAGGGCAGCAAGGTGAGGCCGACGGCGCTAGGGGAGAGGCCGCGGCGCTCGATGAGGTCAAAGGGCAACAGGAATAACACACCCCCCAGGGCGCCATAGAGAAACAGCGTCATGAGGTTGGCGCCGGCGAAGGCCCGGTGGGAGAACAGGGTCAATGGCATGAGGGGGTTGGGGGCTTTGGCTTCGATGGCGACAAACAATCCCATCAATCCCATGCCCAGAGCGGCCATGGCCAGGGCGGTGATTTCATTGAAACCCCCCTCTGTAAGCCCTGTTAGCCCTACGGTTAAAGCGCCGAGGCCCAGTACCGCCGTGAGTCCCCCTGGCCAATCCAGGGGGCCCGGGCGGGGGTTGCGACTATCGAGAATGTGGCGCTGGGCCAGGAACAGGGCCACCACCGCCAGGGGGAGGTTGAGCCAAAACACCCCTCGCCAATCGAAGGTATCGATGAACAACCCCCCCAAGGGCGGGCCGGCGGCGGTGGTGATGGCCGAGGCACTGGCCCATAGGCCGATGGCCCGGCCACGGGTCGCCTTGGGAAACGCGGCGGCGATGATGGCCAGACTTTGGGGGACCAACAGCGCCGCCCCCAAGCCCTGGAGTGCCCGGGCGGCGATGAGTACCGTGACGTTGGGGGCCGTGGCGCAACCCAGGGAAGCCATGGCGAAGATCCCCAGGCCTGCGATAAAAATCCGCCGGTGGCCCAGCTGATCCCCCAGGCTTCCGCCTATGAGGATGAGCCCGCCCAGGAGCAAGGTGTAGGCGTTGATCACCCACTGGAGGGCGGCAAAGTTCGCCCCCAAGTCCTCTTGGAGGGCGGGGAGGGCGATATAGACCACCGAGCCATCGATGAAAGCCATGGCCGAGGCCAAAATGGTGGCGGCGAGAACCCAGGGTCTGGCGGTGTCGGGGCAAGGGGTGGCAGCTTCTAAGCCCAGGGCGCTTTTGCCCTCGGGGCAGAGGGGGCGGTGCAAAGGGCTGCCTGTGGTGGGCTTGGTGGTCATGGCTGGTTCGTCGCGCTGTGGCACTAGGTCGTTAACGGCGCGATTGCCAGCGCCTGGCAATACCCCTGGGCAATTTGAGGGCAGCTTCCCGGTGGAGAATGTAAAGGCCACTGGCCATGACAATCACTACCCCCAGCCATACCCAAGAGTTGGGGAGTTCACCCCACACCCAGTAGCCGATGAGGGTGGCCCAGAGGATGGAGAGATAATCGAAGGGCGCCACCACCACCGCCTCGCCGTGGCGAAAGGCGTTGGTCATACAAATCTGTGCCAACCCCCCCACGATTCCCAAGGCGATAAAGATCAACCAGTCCCCCCCCTGGGGTTGAACCCAGTACCAGGGCATGGCGAAGCCCGTGAGGACTATGGAGATCACCATAAAGTAGAACACGATGGCGGCGCTGGACTCCGTGCGGCTCATCTTGCGCAACAAAATCACCAGTAGGGCGAAGAAAAACGTGCCGCACAGGGCCACCAGGGCGAATTGGTTAAAGCCTTCCCCCCGGGGCAGGACGATGATCAACACCCCGGCACACCCCACCAACACAGCACACCAGCGCCGCACCCCCACGGGTTCATCCAATAGGGGTACCGACAAGGCAGTGATGAACAGTGGCGCGGCAAAGCCGATGGCGACGACGTTGGCCAAGGGCATCCCCTGGAGGGCGTAGAAAAAACACCCCAAGGCCACCAAGCCCACCACCGAGCGCACCACGTGCTTCATGGGGTGACGGGTCCTCAAGGCCGAAGCAGTGCCCACCAGCCAATAGAGGTAGATGGACAGGGGGATGAGGGCTACGACACTGCGCACAAAGATAATCTGTAGCAGGGGGTAGCTAGCTATGAGCCACTTGGCCATGGCGTCCATGGCGGAAAACAGGGTCACCGCCACCACCATATAAGCGATGCCGGTGGCATTGGCGTGGGTGGGTTCTCGCCGAGCTTCTTCAAAGGCCGAGGGCACAGGGGCCGGGTGGGGCATGGCCGCCGGGGGGCTGGGCGCCGAATCGGCCAGGGGAGACGATGGATCGTTGGGGTTCACTGGCCGGTCCGTGGGGGCTTAGTTACAGTGGGAGGATGTTGGTCCTGGGGGTTTTGGGGACTCCGACTCAGGCTATCATGGCCCCTGTGGTTTGTATGGGTGAGGCCCGCGGGCAAAGCCGAGGGGTTGCTGTTTGAGCTAAAGCCAGACATTGAAATATCCTGGGGCGCCGGCGAAATCGACCCAGGGCAAAGCCCATGTCAAAAAGGAATATAATAGGCGCGAAATTGGCCAGGAATTCACTCCATGGACACCGCGAATCCCATCCCGTCGGCTCCGTACCCCACCCCGCCTTCCGACTCGGGGCCACCGGACTGCGGCGCCCTGGCCCAGGGCACCGTCCTGGACGATTACACCATCGACGCCTTGCTGGGCGTCGGGGGCTTTGGCATCACCTATCGAGGGATGGATCCCACCCTCAAGACCTTTGTCGCCATCAAGGAATACTTCCCCACGACCTACGCCCAGCGGGCGGCCAACGGCGTCGAGGTCCAGCCGAGCCTCCGAGGCCTCCAGCCTCTGCCTCCCCCCAACCCCAGGGGCTATCCCCACTACTACGCCTGGGGCCTAGAGCGCTTTTTGCAGGAGGGCCAAACCCTCGCCCAGATTCAGCATCCCCAGGTGGTGGGGGTCAAACGCTGCTTTCGCGCCCACGGCACCGCCTACTTGGTCATGGATTACGAAGAGGGGGAGACCCTGGCCTCGGTGTTACAGGCGGTGGGCACTCTCGACGAGGACGACATCCGCGGCCTCCTCGCCGATGTCCTACCCGCCCTGGGGGCCGTCCACGGCCGGGGCTACCTCCACCGGGACATCAAACCCGCCAACCTCTACGTGCGCCACCGGGACGGCAGTGTGGTGCTCATCGATTTTGGGGCATCAAAGGCCGATTTGGGATGGGACGGCAATCCAGTGACGGCCATGGTCTCCGGGGGTTATTCACCGCCCGAGCAGTATCATACCGACCAGCAGCAATTGGGGCCGTGGACGGATATCTACGCCCTGGGGGGGGTGTTGTACCAGGCCATGACCGGTTTTGAGCCGCCCCCGGCGATCCAACGCCTCCAGGGGGATGAGCTCCCCGCCGCCTTGGCCGCCCTGGAGGCCCGCTACAGCCCGGCGCTCTGTCGATTGGTGGCCCGGGCCATGGCCCTGGATACGGCCCAGCGCTACCCCTCGGTGGCCGCCGTGGAGGGCGCCCTCGAGGGTTCCAAGGCAGAGGTGGGGGGGCGGCGCGTGGGGCCTTGGCTCGCGGGCGTCTTGGGCGTCGGCAGCCTGGTGGCAGGGGGGTGGTGGTGGAGCCCACCCCCGGCCACGCCCATCCACGCCCCCCCGGCCGTCGGCGGCGGCCCGCCGCCCCCCCCCGGGGGCGCCCGGGGGGGGGGGGGGCGGCGCG
>JBHJHK010000075.1:0-33982 GCA_050330975.1 Candidatus Competibacterales bacterium
AGCCACTTAAACAGCAACTAGATCTATAGTAGCTATTTTTTATACGTCAAACTAGTTATTTGCTCTGAGAGCAAACCGATCAAAAACACCACAATCGAAGTAATAAACAAAAGAGCGCTCATATTTGTAAACCTTCCAACAGTAACATAGTTCACCAGATAGTGACCCATGCCCAAAAAAAAGAACATTAAACTGAAAGGAACAAATATTTTCAATGGAGAAAAAAGCGAACCAATTTTGAATATTATCATTATAAAGCGAAATCCATCCCTCAAAGGTTTAATGTGGCTTTTACCTATTCTCTTTTTTACGTCGATGGAAACATACTCTACCGAGTAACCACTTCTGAGAAAAGCCATCGTGATGGTTGTTGGATAAGAAAAACCATTGGGCAGCAAATACAAAAACTCGGCAAACTTTTCTCTATCTAACGCGCGAAACCCAGAGGTCAAATCCTTGATGTCGTGATCAGAAATAACACTAGAAAACTTATTGTAGAATCCATTGGCAAATGCTCTTGCAATATTAGCTTGTGCCTCCTTCCTTCGACTACCGACAACCATATCGTAGCCTTCTCTCATTTTATCGACAAGTTTTTTTATGTCCTCCACCTGGTGCTGTCCATCGGCGTCCATACAGATGACAGTTTTTCTCTCGGCCGCACGAACTCCAGATTTAATTGCAGCACCGTTGCCCATGGAGTAAGGATGGGAGACCACTTGTATATTGTGTTGCCGAGCAATAGTTGCAGTCTCGTCGGTAGAGCCATCATCGACAAGAACAATTTGCCAGTTGGGGAATGCTGATCTCAGCTTAGGGCACAATGTTTTTAATGACTCAACTTCATTTTTCGCTGGAATAACAATTGAGACACTTTCTTCATCAAAATTCTTCATAGAGACTCCCTATAAAATCACCAACCCATACCCAAAACTGATCACCTCAGTTAATCATTAAAAGCGCAAAACCGATTAACTCAAGGCCCTTTAAAAAAATCATCAACTCAACTCTACATCAGCTCAAGATTTCACAGAACACCTTCATTTTTCTCGAAGACGAATATTCACAAACACTCAAATTCCGACGAAGGATACGCTCAAGAAATTAATTTCTTTATTCGATTCGGCGGCTTTTAACGCCACCACCCCAACCATCCCCGACGCCCCTCTACCCCCAAGGGACAGTACTCTAACTTTCGATGGGCGTACCCCTCGGCAAAGGGACGAAATCCCATTCGCCGGTAGAGATTTTCAGCGGGGTTACCCTTGATCACCTGGAGCCACAACCGCTTACGCGTTCTCTCCGCTTCATCGACAACCTCCTTGAGCAGGGCACCGCCAATGCCAAAATTGCGATATCCCTTACCAACTTGAAGCTCTGCCAGGTAGATCTCTTTAGTAGATCGCACAATCTTGCGCAGACCAATGATTTCGCCGTCACTGGTGATCACTTCACACTCTTGGAGGTTAAACACATCGCGAAACAACAGAGGATCCCAAGTGCCCAGACGCTCCACATGGACGCGCATATTGTCTGTGTACAAAGCATCGAGATGGGGAAAATCTTCCGGATGAGCTGGACGCACGCTGTAGGTGACGACTGGGGGGTTACCGGTGGCCGCGGACATGACGTTCAATTCCAAGCGATCAAGGGAAGGGGCCCGGTGGAATGAGCGAGATCCCCAACGACTCGCCGTTGAATAGACCCTTGCAGTAAGACGGCGTCAACGGCGATCTCCAAAACCCGGTGTATCATAGGGCCTTCTCACACTCAATGCCGGGGGAACGCGCCGTCATCATGAAATTCGAGCAAAAGATCATCACCATCGAACGCCATATCCTAGAAAACCAATCCCGTCACCCCGAGGCCACGGGCGCCCTTACGGGCATTCTCCAGCACATCGCCCTCGCTGCCAAGCTCATCACACGCCAGACCACCCGGGCCGGACTGGCCGATGTCCTGGGCAGCGCCGGAGAGGTCAACGTCCAGGGCGAAGAGGTGCAAAAACTGGACCTCTTCGCCCACAACACCCTCTATCGCCTCAACGACCACACCGGCTACCTGGCCGCCATGGGCTCCGAAGAAGAGGCCGAACTCCTGGACATCCCCAAGGAGTACCCCAGGGGAAAGTATATTCTGTTGTTTGACCCCCTCGACGGCTCGTCCAATGTGGACTACAACGTGAGCATTGGCACCATCTTTTCGGTGTTGCGGCGGCGCTCTCCAGGGGATGGTCCCGTGGAGCGCAGCGACGCCCTCCAGCCGGGAAGAGACATCGTCGCCGCCGGCTACATCGTCTACGGCTCCAGCACCATGATGGTCTACAGCACGGGCCATGGCGTCCACGGCTTTACCCTCGACCCCGCCATCGGCGAATTCTTGCTCTCCCACCCCAACATCACCCACCCCGCCACAGCCAAGTACTACAGCGCCAACCAGGGCTACTACCCCCGCTGGAGTCCCGGGGTCCAGGCGTTCACCCATTGGCTCATGGCCCCCGAAAACAAGTTGTCCCTGCGCTACATCGGCTCGATGATCGCCGATGTCCACCGCACCCTCCTGGCTGGCGGGGTGTTCTTCTACCCCGCTGACCGCAAAAATCCCGCCGGCAAGTTGCGGCTGTTGTACGAAGTGGCCCCCATGGGTTTTTTGATCGAGCAAGCCGGGGGCTACGCCTCCACGGGCCAGGGCCCCGTGGGAGAAATCGTCCCCGAAGACCTCCACCAGCGGGTGCCGGTGTTTTTGGGCAACCGGGAATTGGTGGAACGGGCCGAGACCCTCATCGCCGCCAAAGGTTAAAGATCCGTAGCGGCACCCCAGCGAGGAGACCTGGCGGGCCCGATGCCGCTATACTAGCGCCCTCGCCCCCTTGTGCGGTTGCAGTATTTCACCTCGGATCGTGCCCATGGCCATTGAAACCCTTCGCAATATCGCCATCATCGCCCACGTCGACCACGGCAAAACCACGCTTGTGGACCGGCTGCTCCAGCAGTCGGGGACCCTGGGCGAACGGGCCGCCGCCCCCGAGCGGGTGATGGACTCCAACGACCTCGAGCGCGAGCGGGGCATCACCATCCTCGCCAAAAATACCGCCTTGCGCTGGCGGGACTACCGAATCAATATCGTCGACACCCCCGGCCACGCCGACTTCGGCGGCGAAGTGGAGCGGGTGTTGTCCATGGTGGTCTCGGTATTGTTGCTGGTGGACGCCGTGGATGGCCCCATGCCCCAGACCCGCTTTGTCACCCAAAAGGCCTTTGCCCTGGGGTTTAAACCCATCGTGGTGATCAACAAAATCGACCGCCCGGGCGCTAGACCCGACTGGGTGTTAGACCAGACCTTCGACCTGTTCGACCGCCTGGGGGCCAGCGACGAACAGCTGGACTTTCCGGTGATCTATGCCTCGGCCCTCAAGGGCTACGCCGGCTATGAGAGCACGGTTCAAGACGGCGATATGACACCGCTGTTCGAGACCATCGTCGAGCGGGTCTCTCCCCCCAACGTGGATCTCGACGGCCCCTTCCAGCTCCAGGTGAGCGCCCTAGACTACAACAGTTACGTGGGCGTCATCGGCATCGGCCGGGTGCGGCGGGGGCAGATCAAAACCAACACCCCCGTGGCCATCGTCGATCGCCACGGTCAAAAGCGCTCGGGGCGAGTGTTGCAAATCCTCGGCTTCCAGGGCCTAGAGCGGGTCGAGTTTCCCTCCGCCGCCGCCGGGGACATCATCGCCTTCACCGGCATCGACCCCTTGGGGATTTCCGACACGTTGTGCGACCCCACCGTCGTGGAGGCCATGACCCCCCTCACCGTGGACGAGCCCACGGTGTCCATGACCTTCCAGGTCAACACCTCTCCCTTCGCCGGCAAGGAGGGCAAGTACGTCACCAGCCGCCAGATTCGCGATCGGTTGCAGCGGGAGTTGATCCACAACGTCGCCCTGCAGGTGGAAGACACCGACGATCCCGACAAATTTCGGGTGTCGGGGCGGGGGGAACTGCACCTGGCGGTGCTCATCGAAACCATGCGCCGGGAGGGCTATGAATTGGGGGTATCCCGCCCCGAGGTCATCATCCGCGAGGTGGACGGCGAGCGCCAAGAGCCCTTTGAACAGCTCACCGTGGACATCGAGGAGGGCCACCAAGGGTCCGTGATGGAGCAGTTGGGCCTGCGGGGGGGCGAATTGCGCAATATGGAGCCCGACGGCAAGGGCCGGGTGCGGCTGGAGTACCTCATCCCGGCCCGGGGCCTCATCGGCTTTCAGACCGAGTTCCTCACCCTGACCTCGGGCACGGGGCTTTTGTACCACGTGTTCGACCACTACGGTCCCCTCAAGCGGGGTACCTTTGGCCAGCGCATCAACGGGGTGTTGATCGCCATGGCCCCGGGAAAAGCCCTAGCCTATGCCCTGTTTAACCTCCAGGAGCGCGGACGGCTCCTCATCGGCCACGGGGAGGAAGTCTACGAGGGGATGGTCATCGGCATTCACTCCCGGGATAACGACCTGGTGGTGAACCCCCTCAAGGCCAAACAGCTCACCAATATCCGCGCCGCCGGCAGCGACGAGAACATTCTCCTGACCCCGCCCATCCGCTTTAGCCTGGAGCAGGCGCTGGAATTCATCGACGACGACGAACTGGTAGAAGTGACGCCCCAGTCGGTGCGGGTGCGCAAAAAGCTCCTCCAGGAGCACCTGCGCAAGCGCGCCTCTAGGAGCGCCGGGGACTAACCCCCCAAGGCCCCTGCCGCCTCGGGCACTCCGTCCCAGGGCTTGGGGTCTGGGGCTTGCGGTTCTGGCGAGCGCTTCTCACAATTATCCATCAACCCCGAGATTGCCATGACCACAGATCACTACGACTACGACGTCCTCATCGTCGGCGGCGGCATGGTGGGCAGCACCTTGGCCTGTGCCCTGGGGGATACGCCCTTCAAGGTGGGGCTCCTCGAGGCCGCGTTGCCGGCCCCCGTGGGGGTAGATGACCCCTTTGACCTGCGCACTTCGGCGTTGAGTTTGGCCTCGACCCGTATTCTGGAGAACATCGGCGCTTGGCAGACCCTCGTCGCCAGCCAACGCCTGTGTCCCTACCGGCGGATTCGGGTGTGGGAGGACGGCGGCGCCGAGACCAACTTCGCCGCCGACGCCGTGGGCGAAGAGGTATTGGGCTATTTCCTGGAAAACCGCCTCCTCCAACACGCCCTGTTGGAGCGGGTGCGGGCCTTGGACAACGTCGACCTCCTGGCCCCTGCCACCCCCGTGGCCATTCGCTTTGCCGAGACCGCCGCCACAGTGGAGACCGGGGATCGCACCCTCAAGGCCCGGCTATTGGTGGGGGCCGACGGCCAGCGCTCCAAGGTGCGCCAGGCCTCGGGTATCGGGGTGTTTGCCTGGGACTACGAGCAAGGTGTGGTAGTGGCCAGCGTCAAAACCGCGTTGCCCCAGCAAGACCTCACCTGGCAGCGCTTTACCCCCGCGGGTCCCCAGGCGTTTTTGCCCCTGGCCGGGCCCCACGCCACCTTGGTGTGGTACCACCGCCCCCGGGAAGTACAGCGGCTGCTGGCCCTGGCGGAGGCGGATTTCATCCGCGAGCTGGAGGGAGCCTTTCCCATCGAACTGGGGGGGGTGGAAGCCGTGGTGGAGCGGGGGAGCTTTCCCCTCCAGCGCCAGCACGCCAACCGCTACGTGGACCACCGGGTGGCGTTGATCGGCGACGCCGCCCACGCCATCCATCCCCTGGCGGGCCAGGGGGTCAACCTGGGCCTCTTGGACGCCGCCGCCCTGCGGGATGTCCTCCTCAGCGCCGTCGCCCGGGGCCGGGACATCGGCGACGGAGAACTCCTCGGGGATTACCAGCGTTGGCGGCGGCGGGAAAACCTGGCCATGATGACGGTGGTGGATGTGTTCTACCGGCTATTTGGCAACGACAACACCGCCCTGCGCCAGCTGCGCAACACCGGGCTGTGGTTCGCCGAGCGCTTGAGCCCCGCCAAACACCAAGTGATGCGCTATGCCCTGGGGCTGGTGGGACGCCAGCCGAGCCTGGTCAAGGCCCCGGCGGATTTCGTCGCGGCAACGACGCCCCAGGCATCGGCCCCAGGGGTCGGCTCTCCGGGGGTCGAGGTCGACACCGGTGCCCCGCCGGTGGGCGACGGCGCCACCCCTTAAGGCCCATGGCCACGGTTGCCCTGGACAACGGCCTCTCCCTGGCCGTCGAGGCCCACGGCCCGGCGTCGGGGGTAGCCGTGGTGCTCATTTTGGGGATCGGCGCGCCCTTGAGCCTGTGGCCACCGACCCTGTACCGCCGCCTCGCCGCCGCTGGGTATCGGGTGATTTTGTTCGACAACCGCGATGTGGGCTTGTCGTTCAAGGTGGAGATTCCCCCCAGAGCCGGCTTTGGGGCCACGTTGTGGGGAGCACTGCGGGACCGACCAGTGCCCCCGGTCTACACCCTAGACCACATGGCCGAGGACGTCCGGGGCCTCCTGGATCGCCTGGATATCGAGCGAGCCCACGTAGTGGGGGTTTCCATGGGGGGCATGATCGCCCAGCGCTTGGCCTGCAGCCACCCCCAAAGGCTGTTGAGCTTGACGTCTATCATGTCCTGCTCCTGCGCCCCACGGCAGTTGCGTCCCCACCTGCGACTGCTGGGCCAATTGACCGGGGGTCGCCCCGGTGGCGGCCCCGAGGTCCGCCAGACCTTCCTGGTCCGCTGGCTCCAGCGCCTGGATGGACCCCACTATCGCTACGACGTCGAGGAACTGCGGGCCACCGTGGCGGCTAGCTACACCCGGGGGGGCCACGGCGAGACCCCGGGGCTGCTGCGCCAACTCCAGGCGATCCTGGCCGCCCCGGGTTGGGAGGGTGAGCTGGCGAGCCTGCCGGTGCCCACCTTGGTCATCCATGGCCACGACGACCCCCTGGTGCCGGTGGCCGCGGGTATCGCCACCGCCCGGGCGATTCCCCAGGCGCGCCGGGCGCTCATCGACGGCCTAGGCCACAGTCTGTCGCCGGCGGCCATCGGCGCCATGCTCCCCCCGCTCCTCGACCACCTGGCCCGCATCGACGCCCAGGTTCTCGCCTCCTAGGTCACACCCCCCACGTCCCGGCCCAGTCTTCACCCATCGCTGAGGAGCTTCCTTTGCAGCAGGCGTTGATCGTACTCTTGAGCGCCGTTCTCCCCCTAGTCGCCCCCTGGGGACAAGCTCGAGAACCCAGCCAGATACCTTCGATACCGTGGAGCGTGGACTTCACGCCCCCGGCCCAGGGCAACATCGACACCTGGCTGCGCCGCCGGGGCTTTGAAGTCACGGGGTCCACCGACGGGCGGCGGTGGGTCTTGCCCACCGCCGCCGGGGGATTGGTGCTCGAGGCCCGGGGACCCACCCAGGGGTTTTTGCTCCGGGACGACTTGACCATTCGCGGTGCCACCCGGCTGCGTCTCACCTGGGGGGTGGATCGCTACCCCCAGGGCGCCTCCTACGAGGCCGGCGTGCGCAATGAGGCGTTGATGGTCTATCTGTTCTTCGGCGAAGAAACATACTCCAGCGGCAGTTTGTTTTTGCCCAAGAGCCCCTATTTCATCGGCGCCTATCTCAACCCCCGGGATCCACCGGGTCGGGCTTACACGGGCAATCACTACCGAGACATCGGGCGTTTTGTATCTGTGGGCAACCCCGCCCCCGGGCAACGAGTGACCTCCGAGTTTGATTTTGTCGAGGCTTTCGCCGACTATTTCCAAGGTCGACCCGCGCCGCCCATCACCGGTATCGCCCTGGGCGTAGACACCACTCGAGCCGGTGGCAACGGTCGAGCCCGGGCGTTTATCCAGCGCCTGGAACTGTTGCCCTAGAGGAAACGCCCCCCCATGGCCGTCGATGTCACCCAATTGCGGGAGGAGTACACCCACGACACCCTGGAGGAAGCCGATCTGACGGCCGAACCCATGGCGCTGTTTAACCGCTGGCTGGAGGAGGCCACCCAACGGGGTGTCCCCGAACCCAACGCCATGACCTTGGCCACCGTCGATGCCGAGGGGCAACCCAACGCCCGGGTGGTGCTCCTCAAGGGCCTAGACGATGGCGGTTTGGCGTTTTACACCAACTACCACAGCGCCAAGGGCCGGGAGTTGGCCGCACAGCCCGTGGGGGCTTTGGTGTTCTGGTGGGCTCTCCTGCAACGCCAGGTGCGCTTCCAAGGCCGGGTGGAGCAACTCAGCCGCGAGGCCTCGAAGGCCTATTTCCACAGCCGTCCCCGGGGCAGCCAACTGGGGGCTGTCGCCTCCCACCAGAGTTGCGTTGTGGCGGGGCGCGAACCCCTGGAAGCCCGCTACCGCCAGTTGGAAACCCGCCATGGCGACGGCGAAATTCCCCTCCCCGACCACTGGGGGGGTTACCGCCTGGTGCCCTGGAGCGTGGAATTTTGGCAGGGCCGCCCAAGCCGCCTCCACGATCGCCTGCGCTACAGGCAGCCCTCCCCCGGTGCCCCCTGGCTCGTGGAGCGCCTCGAACCCTGAGGCGCGGCCCTCGCCCCTACTCCGCCGTCAGCTCCGTCACCTGGATCTTGGTGGCGTCAAAGGCGACGCGGTCTTTGAGGATCTCCAAACGGGGATCAAAATCGCAGACCGTGACGTAGCGCCAGGCGGCCGCGGCCAGCCGCCGCTCCCCCACCACCACGTCGTAGTAAACCGTATCCCCCTTGAGGGGACAGTGGGTCGTCTTGGCGGTGGGTTGTAGGAGCCCCTCGGGGATGGCGTCCAGGGGAAAATAGACCACCGGATCGTAGAGGTCGCGACCGGCCTCCTGGAGGCGCAGAGCGGCCCGGGAGCTGGCGATGGTTTGCCCGGCCACCGCGGCGGTAACGGGGTGGGCCAGGGGTTTTAGCACCATAAAATGGCGGGGTTCATCGGGGCGCTGGATGGGATTGGGCACCAAGGTGACGGGTTCGACCATGGATCTGTGCCTCGAAGGGTCTGGCGAGACAATCGCTGGATGGGCAATCTCTGGATAGGGCGCTAACCGCGGAGATAAAAGTGCCAAAACGGCCGCCGCAGCGCCACCGGGTAAGCCGCGGTCAATCCCAAGTTGTGGCCCCGCAGCGCCTGGGCCAAGGGAGTTGGCCCGGGCTCGGCCTCTAGCCCCAGGGCAGCGGCGTACTCTCCTATGCGGCGGATGCGCTCGGCGGTGGGAGGATGGGTGAGGAGCCACTCGGGGGCCTGGCGCGGTTGGCCGCCGGGGAGGATCTGCCGCCACCAGCCGTGCTGGTAGCGCTCCAACTTGGCCAGGGCCGATGCCAGTCCTTCGGGGTCGCGGGCCAAGGCCACCGCCCCCCGGTCGGCGTCGAACTCCCGGGTGCGGGATAGGGCGAGTTGCAACAAAATGACCGCCGTGGGGGACAACACCAAAATCAACAACGCCCCCAGGGATACGTCGGCCAGGCCCATCAAGGCCGCCGGCAGGGCGAAAAACACCAAAATCAGTTGCCCCACTTGGGAAAACACCAGGGTCATCCGGGTGACGGCGCTCGACAGGGCCATGACCCAAATGTCGTTGTGGCGCACATGGCTCAATTCGTGGGCCAAGACGCCCACGAGCTCCCGGCGGGTCAAGGTCCGCAGCAGCCCGTCGGTGATGGCGATGGCCGAGGCCTCGCGGCTGCCGGTGGCAAAGGCGTTGAGCACAGACGACGGCACGTAGTGAAGCACCGGCACCGCGGGCAACTCCCCCCGGCGGGTCAACAACTCCAGGGCGCGGTACAACTCCGGGGCCCGTTGGGGGTGGATGGGACGGGCGCCGTAGAACTGCAGCGCCGCCATGGGACCCGTGGCCAGGCTCATGGCCACGGTGATTCCACAGAGCACCGCCGCCACGACAAGCCCGTCGAGGCCGGCCAAAATCCACCCCACCCAGCCCAAAATGCCCACCTGGGCGACGATCAGCACCAGGGACTGGAGGGCGTTGAGCCCCTGGTGGAGCCAGGGGCTGACATCGTCTCTCATGGCAATCCTCCGCGGGTGGGAACCGGCGACGCAGATCCATCCGCCGCCGCCCCCAGCTCGGGGTCTCACCGCCGGACATCCCAGTATGGCGGCATCCATATACCTTTAGAGACCTCTCTTCGGGGAAGATTGCAACTCGTTGCCTGGGGGTGAAGAACCAGCGCCACAGTGTCCCACCCCACTGGCCGCATCGCCATTGTGCAAGCGCACCAAATCGTGCGCCAGAATGAGGCACATCCACCGTTGGCGGCGACCGTTGCACCCGCCCATGGCCCCTGAAAACGGCCTTTTGATCCTCACCAAGAAATTGGCTTGAATCATGCTGGGTCCAAGATAGTAAAGATACTCATCGTCCGACTGTTCGCTCAAGCCCAATGGGGGGCTGGCGACGACAACGTAGATCCAGAGTAGGATCTCCAGACAAAGGCGTCATGGTTTTGCCCTAAGTGGCCAAACCAGACGCCTTTTTTTGTTTCTTGCTGACCGATGTCTCATCCATCTTTCCATAGGAGAACGTTTTTCATGGTGTTCAGACTGCTGCGGATGTTCAAAGGAAGGCTGCTAAGCCTGATTGCCTTAGGTACGTTCTCAACCGCGTCCATACAGGCCCAAGAGTATCTCGATCTGGAGAAAGAGGACCTGACCTTCGGCTTTATCAAGCTCACCGACATGGCCCCCTTGGCCATTGCCTATGAAAAGTTCTACTTCGAAGAGGAAGGGCTCTACGTCACCCTCGAAGCCCAGGCCAACTGGAAGGTGCTCCTCGACGGCGTCATCGACGGCAAGCTGGACGGCGCCCACATGTTGGCCGGTCAGCCCCTGGGCGCCACCATTGGCATCGGCACCCAGGCCCACATCATCACGGCCTTTAGCATGGACCTCAACGGCAACGGCATCACCGTCTCCAACGAGATCTGGGAGCAAATGAAGCCCGGCATCCCCAAAATGGCCGATGGCCGTCCCGTCCACCCCATTGGGGCTCAGTACCTCAAGCCCGTGGTGGAGGACTATCGAAACCGGGGTCTGCCCTTCAACATGGGCATGGTTTTTCCCCTGTCGACCCACAACTACGAGCTGCGCTACTGGCTCGCCGCTGGCGGCTTGCACCCCGGTTTTTATCGGCCCGACGATCCCGTGGGCGGCAAGGTCAACGCCGATGTGCTGTTGTCCGTCACCCCGCCCCCCCAGATGCCCGCCACCCTGGAGGCCGGCACCAACTATGGCGACTGCGTCGGTGAGCCCTGGAACCAGCAGGCCGTGTTCAAGGGCATTGGCGTTCCCGTCATCACCGATTACCAAATCTGGCAGAACAACCCCGAGAAGGTGTTCGGCGTCTCCAAGGCCTGGGCCGACGCCAACCCCAACACCCACCTAGCCGTCGTCAAAGCCCTGCTGCGCGCCGCCATCTGGCTCGATGAAAACGACAATGCCAACCGGGTCGAAGCCGCTGAAATCCTCTCCCGTCCCGAGTACGTGGGCGCCGACGTCGAGGTGATCAAGAACTCCATGACCGGTACTTTTGAGTATGAAAAAGGGGATGCGCGTTCTGTACCGGACTTCAACGTGTTCTTCCGCTACTTCGCCACCTATCCCTACTACTCCGACGCCATCTGGTACCTGACTCAAATGCGCCGCTGGGGCCAGATCGAAGAGCAGAAATCCGATGATTGGTATATGGAAACGGCGAAGAAGGTCTACCGGCCCGATATCTACCTCAAGGCAGCCCAGATGCTCATCTATGAAGGCATGGCCAATAAAGAAGACTTTCCCTTCGACACCCAGGGCTTCCGCGAGCCCCAGTCCGAGTTCATCTACAATATCACCTTCAACGGCCGGACCCCCAACCCCTACATCAACAGCTTTCCCATCGGGCTGAAAAACGACGATCGGGTGGAGTAACGCCCGTCGAGTTTGATCGGATTCGATCCGTTCTATTTTCCAATTCGGGTGGTGCAGCGGCATCACCTTGGGAGATATCCATGAGCAGTGTAGCGGCAGTCGCCACTTTTTTTGATCGAGCAGGCCTCACTTGGTTTGCCCCCATCATTCGTTTAGCCAGCGGCGATGATCCGCTGACCCAACTCAAAGTCATTTTCCAAACTATCGGCATCCCCATGCTGGCCATGGCGGGCTTTTTAGTATTGTGGAACTACAGTGCCGCCCAGGTGCAAACTTCTCTGGGCGCCATTCCGGGTCCCGTTGCGGTCTGGGAAGAGGCCAAAGGCCTTTACCAAGAGCATTTGCGCGAGCGCGAACGGGAAAAAGCCTTCTACCAGCGCCAAGAAAAGCGCAACGCCGCCCGCCTAGAGCGCGATCCCGACGCTGAGGTACGGATGCGGCCCTACACCGGCAAGCCCACCTACTTTGACCAAATTATCACCAGTCTACAGACGGTCTTTTTGGGCTTTATACTGGCCACCATTGTCGCCGTCCCCTTGGGGATCATGTGTGGTCTCAGTACCGTCGTCATGTCGGCCCTCAACCCCATTATTCAGCTTTTTAAACCGGTATCGCCCCTGGCGTGGCTGCCCATCGTGACCCTGGTGGTCTCCGCCGTCTACGTCACTACCCCCGAGAGCTGGTTTAGCAAGGCTTTTCTCATTTCGGCCATCACCGTTACCCTCTGTTCTTTGTGGCCGACGCTCATCAACACGGCTTTGGGCGTTGCCTCCATTGACACGGATCTGCTCAACGTCTCCAAGGCCCTGCGCCTGGGCTGGTTCACCAAAGTGTGGAAGATCGTCCTACCCTCTTCCCTGCCGCTGATTTTCACCGGCCTGCGTCTTTCCCTGGGGGTTGGCTGGATGGTGTTGATCGCCGCTGAGATGCTGGCGCAAAATCCAGGGCTGGGCAAGTTCGTTTGGGATGAGTTCCAAAACGGCTCCTCTAGCTCCTTGGGTCGCATTATGGTCGCCGTACTGACTATTGGTTTTATTGGCTTTATCCTTGACCGCCTGATGCTGACCCTACAGCAGTTGGTTTCCCACGAACAGGGCCGCTAGGATTAAGGGGACCCCATGACCAGCGCCATCGCAATAGAGTCGACCTTTCCCGCTGGGGAGTCGCAAGAAATTTCCCCAGTACCCCGCGCCAGTACCGCCGCTCCTGTACTAAATCTCCAGGGCGTTTGCAAGGGCTACGGTCGCGGTAGCCAGCGGGTAGAAGTACTACGGGATATCAATCTTCAGGTTAAAGAGGGTGAGTTCGTCGCCATTGTCGGCTTTTCCGGCAGCGGCAAAACCACCCTCATCAGCACCATGGCGGGCTTGCTCAAACCCGACAGTGGTCGGGTGACCCTGCGGGAAAAGCCCATCACCGGACCCGGGCCCGATCGAGGCATTGTATTCCAAAACTACTCCCTGTTGCCCTGGATGACGGTGCGGCAAAACGTGGCCCTGGCGGTGGTCAAAGTCCACCGCCGTCGCTCGAAACAGGATCGGGGCGCCCTGGTGGGCAAGTACGTCAATATGGTGAATCTGGGAACCGCCATGGAGAAGCGCCCCGCCGAACTCTCTGGCGGTATGCGCCAGCGAGTCGCGGTGGCCCGCGCCCTCGCCATGACCCCCGAGGTGTTGCTGTTAGATGAGCCCCTCTCTGCCCTGGACGCATTGACCCGCGCTAAGCTTCAAGATGAGATCCTGAAAATTTGGCAGCAGGAGCGCAAGACGGTCGTTCTCATCACCAATGACGTAGATGAAGCCCTCATCATGGCCGACCGGGTGATTCCCCTCAATCCCGGTCCCAACGCCACCTTTGGCCCGGAGTTTGTCGTCGATCTGTCGCGACCCCGCGATCGCACCGCCATCAACCACGACCAAGGGTTTATTACCCTGCGGCGGGAGATTACCCAATATCTGATCCGGGTGGGTATTGATCGCGGCCAGGAGGGCCAAGGTCAGCTGGTGAGCCTGCCCAACGCCCAGCCCATTACCAGCCGTCTGCATCCAAAAAATCGCGATAAGCCCATCACCGTGGCTCAAGAGGTGCACGACCAGAAGTACGTGGAGTTTGTCAATGTCAGCAAGGTCTACCCCACCCAAAAGGGCTCCATCACCGTCGTCGAAGATTTTAATCTGCGGATTAAAAAGGGGGAGTTTATCTCCATCATCGGCCACTCGGGCTGCGGTAAGTCCACGGTGCTCTCTATGATGGCGGGCCTCAACAGCATCTCCGACGGCGGTATCGTCCTCGATGGCAAGGAGATCACCTACGCCGGCCCCGATCGCGGTATCGTGTTCCAGGCACCCAGCCTTTTCCCCTGGCTCACCGCATTTGAAAATGTCTCTTTGGGGGTGGAGAAGGTCTATCCGCACCTCAAAAAGGGCGAGCGCTGCGACATTATCGCCCACTATTTAGAGCGGGTGGGATTGGCCGACGCCATGGCAAAGCGCGCCGCCGATCTCTCCAATGGTATGAAGCAGCGAGTGGGCATCGCCCGGGCCTTCGCCCTCTCACCCAAGCTACTGCTGTTGGATGAACCCTTCGGCATGTTGGACTCCCTCACCCGCTGGGAGCTGCAAGAAGTGCTCATGGAGGTCTGGAGCCGCACCAAAGTCACCGCCATGATCGTTACCCACGACGTGGATGAGGCCATCCTCCTGGCGGATCGGGTGATTATGATGACCAATGGCCCCCGGGCTAAGGTGGGCAAAATTCAACCCGTCGACCTTCCTCGGCCGCGCTCGCGCAAGGCGCTGTTGGAACACCCTGACTATTACGACCTGCGGGAAAGCCTATTGACCTTTCTCAACGAGTGTGAACACACCCACTAATAAAAAGCCTTCTCAAGCCATCATTCCTCCAAACTCCGGTCTCGTCAGCTCGCAGCACCCGCTGGAAGAACCCCACTGGCGCAGCGCACCACGCCAGTGGAATTCCCGGAAGGACTGTTCAGCTACCGTTACGATTTGGTCATTACAATGGCCAATGGCCCTGTAAAAGTGCGGGTTGGTATTCCGGGGCGGCAGCGCCTGGTCGAGCACCACGAGGAATGGACGATATGACCACAAAACGACGGTTTGGAGGCATCCTTGCCCTCTTGTTGACGGGAGGGTGGTGGCTAACCCCGGCCCTGCCGCCGGTCCACGCCCAGGGGCCCACCACCCCCGAGGCCTGGATCGATACCCTTTACCAGGCCCTTTATGGACGCCCGGGAAGCGACCTCGAGGTAGCGCTCCAGCTGGAGCGGTTGGCAGCGGCGGGGCCCGCCGCCGTGGCCGTGGACCTGATCGAGGGGGATGAATTCCAACGCCAGGTACTGCCAGTACTCCAACTCTATGTGGCGACCTTCGAGGTACTGCCCAGCACCATTCGCCGCCAAACCCTGCTCCAGCGCCACCGCGAAGGGGAATCCCTGGCGAGCCTCGCCGCCGAATTCGTTCCGGGGCTGGGGGTGGCTGGAAATGATCCCTATGTCCCCGGGCCCTTTATGGCCAATCTTTACCGCCGAGTACTCCAGCGCGAGCCCGACCCGGCTGGGGCGAGTTTTTGGGTCCATCACTTGGCGGCGGGGGCCCCTCCGGGGGTGATCCTGAGCGTCTTCGTCGCCTCCCCAGAGTATCAAGCCCGCACCGGCCACGAGGTGGCCCTGCGGCTCCTGGCCCAGGGGGTCTTCCAACGGGCTCCGGGCCCCAACCTCGCCCAACGGGCCCAGTTGCCCTTGGCCACCGCTGTCGCCGAGGCCCTGGCCGACCCCAGCGGTCCCCCGGCCCCCCAGCCCTTGCGGGCCTTTGCCAGCTCGGCGGCCCTGGCGGAATACCTCCTCAATGCCCGGGCCCTGGGGGGGTTCCGGGGCACCGATACCTTTGCCCCGGCCCCAGAACAAGGGGGTAACGCCCCAACCGACGTCTCCACCACCAACCTCCAGGAGGTGGGGGTTGACGAAGCCGACCGCATCAAAAGCGACGGCGAGTATCTCTATATGCTCACGGCCCCCGAGATTCCCTTTCCCCCGATTTTCTTTACCGACTTGGGGGAAGAGCCCCCCTTGATAGAACCCGAGCCCCCCCAACTGGTGACCTCAACCCTGGAGACCGCTGGCCCCCGGGAAGTCCACCGCCAACCCCTGGACAGCGCCTATGATTGGCAAGGCTTGTACCTAGACGCCACGGGCCTAGTGGCCCTGGGCACCCGAGCCGGTTGGAGCTATGGCTTTCCCGAACCCACCTTTGGCATCATCGCCCCGGTGTACGCCGGCCCCAGCGCCACGGCCTTGACGTTCTACAACCGCACCTCCCCCGCAGTCCCCGACCCCATTACCACCTTGACCTTCGACGGCGAACTCTTAAGCAGTCGCCGCCTGGGGGATACGCTGTATCTGGTGCTGCGCCACGCCGCCTGGGAACAGGTAGTGCCTTTCGCCGAGGGCGCCATGGACCTGGCGGCCATCGACCTCCCCACTTGGCTACCCCGCTGGCGCCGGGATGGGGAGGATCAGGGAGAATTGGTGGCGGCGACCCAGTGCTACCGCCCCACCCTCCCCGCCGACGCCGTGACCCCGGAGCTGACGGTCATCGTCGCCTTGGACGCCGCCAGCACCAATCCCACCCCCGTCACCCGCTGTATGGTGGGCCCCACCGAAACCGTCTACGCCTCCACCGAGGCGCTGTATCTGGCCACCACCGCCATGGACTACGCCTTGCCGGTGGAACCCGACGGCGACATTGTCTACCCCCCGGAATTCACCACCGATATCCACAAGTTCGCCCTAGATGGTGGCGTTGCCGAGGACCTCGACTACCGAGGTACGGGGATGGTCATAGGGCACTTGGGGTGGAATCTCGCCTCCAAGGCCTTTCGCCTCGGGGAACGCGACGGAGTGTTGGCGGTGGCCAGTTCCCTGGGGGACACCTGGGGTGGCGATCCCCGGACCCGGTTGACCCTGCTCCAGGAGGGACCAGGGGATGTGCTGGACACCGTGGCCACCTTGCCCAATGAGCAGCGCCCCGACCCCATCGGCAAACCCGGCGAACGCCTCTATGGGGTACGCTACAACGGCCAGCGGGCTTACCTGGTGACCTTCCGCATCATCGACCCCCTCTACATCGTCGACTTGAGCGATCCCCAAGATCCCTTTATCGCCGGGGAGTTGGCGGTGCCGGGCTACGCCGATTATCTCCAGGTGGTGGGGGATGGTCTCTTGTTGGGGGTGGGCAAAGACGCCGTCCCCGACCCCGAGGGGGAATTCCGCGGCGCCTGGTACCAGGGTCTGCAACTGACTCTCATCGACGTAGCCGACCCCAGGGCGCCGACGCTGCTGGAGCGGTTGGTCATCGGCGGGCGGGGGACGGAGACGGATCTCTTCCAAGATCACCACGCCCTGGCCTGGTTGCCCCCGGCCAACGGCGCGCCGGGGCGTTTGGCGTTGCCGGTGCGCCTCCACGATATTCCCCCCGAGGGCGATGATGGGATGCCCTGGCAGTTCTACCAGTGGAGCGAGACCGCCTTGCAGCTGTTTGAGATCGACCCCCAGGTCCCGAGTCTGGTGCCCGTGGGCCGGGTGGTGGACCCCGGCGCCGAGGCGTTTGAGTTTTGGGATGGCAGCGACCGGGCCTTGTTGGTCAACGATCAGGCGCTGTACATCCGCCGGGATGAGGTGTTGTGGGCTCCTTGGCCTTGAGGGGTGGTGGAGCCACGGGGGGGATTGGGGGAGATATCCCTGCTCCGAAGCCACCCCATCGAGTGAGGGGTGCGACCAAGGCATCGGGTTGAATTAGCCCTCCCCCACTATTTGGAGTTCAGAGGAGTCAAGACCAATTTGCGCTAAGTTGCGGGCGTAGCTTGTGAGGTTCTTCCCCTTTTCCAAGGGGGAAGAACACGCTGGATCGCCATCTCTGCAGACATTGTCAGCCCCCTACGTGGCTCATCTAGCCTAGCGGGGTCGGTCTTGGCAAGTCATCATGCAAGGCAGGCATAATAATTCTTCAATCACTGTGTGGTTTCGCGTCGGCCGGGCGACGTTGGAGGGTTTTCCTAGAATTTTCTTTTATCCACTGCGCTAGTCCAGACTCAGTGATTTTGCCCGCTGCCAGCTCAGTAAAAGCAACTACAGCCTCAGATTCTGTGGCATCCAAATCGTATCCATTCATGTCGAGAAACACGCCAGCGACGACCAGAGCAATCCGTTTATTTCCATCGACAAATGGATGATTCTTGGCAATACCAAAACTATAAGCCGCTGCCAAATCAAAAATTGATACGGATTCCTCATAGTTGAAAAGCTGTTTTGGTCGCGCTAGAGCAGATTCAAGAAGTCCTTCATCCCTTAAACCGAAAGAGCCGCCGTGCTCTGTTATCAAAAGCTGATGCACAGCAATGACAACATCTTGCCGCAACCATAGAGGTTCAATCATTTTGCCAGTTCATGTAAGGCATTCCGGTACTTTTTCATCACGGATTTAGCCGCTTCGAGCTGCTCTCCAAACTCGGGGTCGTGAGATGTTAGAGTAAATCCTTCACTATTTTCCACCAAGTATAAGACATCTCCTTCATTCAACCTCAATCTGTTCATTAGTTCTTTCGGCAAGACAACACCCACAGCATCCCCAATAGCAGCCAGCTTTAGCTTAGTCATTGGTCACTCACTCTACAGTATTTTTTGTAAATATCGCAACAGACTAACCAGTAGTCTCACTAGTGTCAAAGATTGCTTCTTACCTGAAATTTTTTTGATTTTGAAGCAAGTTATAGCATATGGGCGGTACCGATCAGACTTTTGGGTAGAACGTGGGGTTGATGACGCGCCAACCCCCTCAACTATGCCAGCACAAGGCGTGTGTCGCACTGGCGACGGCGCGTGCATTGATCAGGCCTCAGCTTGCGCCAGCGGGCTTCGGCTCGGTGGAGCTTATCGATGAAGGCCAAAGTCCCGGTGGCCAGCGGCGAGGACTTGCCCCTGGGCAAGCGCTTTTGGACGTCGACGAACGCGCGTCGGGCATGAGCACAACTGCCGATCAAAGTTACCGGGGCGAAAGTCGACGGGAACCAAGGCCAAGTCGATCCTCGGGGGCAGGGGGCCGATCATCGCAAGGGGGTGGCAAACTGAGCTAGGACGTGACCCAACCACACCGGGTCAGTGCCCACCGGCAATGAAACGACAAGACAGCCCCTCCCGGGCAAAGGGTCACCTCGTGATCGGCACCTAGAGGCGGAGAGGGTCCGGTGTCGGTGTCCTCTACCATGGTGAACGCCACCGGCGGCGAGGCCGATGAGGGACACGCCTCCAGGAGGCCTTCGCCCTCAAAGCGGCACGTTCAGGTGTTAAAGTAGGGGTCGCCGCTTTACGGCAGGCCTGCGCAATTTCGATGAACATTACAAAGCCCAAGTCAGCAGTTGGGTTCAATACGACAATTCTGGTATCGAGCCGATATTGCTCGATTGGAGTGAAAATCCATGAGTAAACCTGACATTTCTACCGCTAGCGATCCCGACCTTCGCGCCTCATGGGATGCGCTACAACGCGCCGGTGCACTCGCCCGTCAAACAGCCGTTCAAACCAACACGAGCATTGTTGTTATTCAGAATGGTCGGGTGGTCCATATATCAGCCAGCGAATTGCGCACAGAAGACACCAATAATAAGACCGCCTCAAAACACCAAAGCTTGGCAAGCCACGCGCCGAATCCACTCAAGGGCAGCGTCGTCTTGGAGAAAGATATCCTGTCACCGCTCAGTGATGAATGGGACGCCGAGGGTTGATCGTTCTCGATACCCATGCTTGGATTGGTTAGGCGAACGAATCGGAGCGATTGCCCAAACCGACTCGCCAATTGATTGAGCATGCCGATGGCGTTGGGATTCCCACGAATTTTTTTCTGAACTGGAGAACCATTATTAATGAAAGCCATCCGCACGATTCAAAAGGTGACCGAAGGTGAGGTTCGTCTGCAACTCCCCAAGCAGTTTTGGGGCAAGGAAGTCGAGATTATCGTCCTTGCTAACGATTCGCCGAAACCGCCAGTGACCAAAGGGCGGAAAAGCCTACACGGTGCTTTGAAGCAATACGCCAAGCCGGAACGCATGGCCGATGAATCAGCTGCCTGGCCGGATGCCGTGAAGGATAACCATGAGCCTAGTTGATGCCAATATCGTGTTGCGTTATCTGCTCGATGACCATGTCGAGCTATCGCAACGGGCGGTTGATATTTTGGAACAGCAGACGGTTACCTTGCCTATCGAGGCTGCCTGTGAAGTGGTCTATGTGCTGCAAAAGGTCTATGAGGTGGGCCGCGATACTATCGCTGAGCAATTGGCCATGCTGGTACAGAATGAGCTGGTCTCCGTGGACAAGCCAGCCGCATTTTTCAGCGCGTTGGAGTGCTATAGCCGTAGCGGGCTCGATTTTGTCGATTGTCTGTTGTGGGGCTATCACAAGGAAGAACAGCAACAGATCTATACTTGAGCAGCCGCGCGGCTTTAGGTGATTTGAAGCATTTACATTGGAGCACTACCCGATAACCACGCTGAGCGCTCACAACAGACCACCGACACTCTTAACAAGTCGCCGCTTTTTCCCAGCCCAGAGGTTACCGTATGACCATTGACGAACTCATCACCTCGATTGCACCGCTCTCTCATGCGGATAAAATCCGCTTGGCTCAAGCTGTCTTACAACATCTTGCCCATGAAGAAGGCACGCCTGAGCAGCCTTCAACCTCATTAGCGAAAGACTTTGAGCCAAAACGCTTCTACGGCGCTGCGCACCGCTCGCGCCAAGAGGTGGATCACTATCTGGCTTCTGCGCGGGAAGACTGGAATTAATACACTATCTGTTCGACACCAATATAGTCATTTATTATTTCAACGGGCTGACTGATGACGAGGCGTTGCACCAGATGCTGGCCGAGGGCTTCAATATCTCTATAATCACCCGGATCGAATTTCTGAGTTGGGGCGAATTTGCCAATGAGCCTACGCTTCACAATCAGGCTAGGGCCTTTATGGGTCATAGCCATGTATTCGAGCTTTCTGAAGAGATTGTGGAGCAGACCATTCGACTGAGGCAGCAATTTAAAATCAAGACCCCCGATGCCATCATCGCCGCGACCGCACTGATCCACGACATGACGGTTGTAACCAACAATAGTCAAGATTTCAGCCGCCTGGGCCTTAAAACGTTGGCCATAACCCTGAAGCCGTAGACCGTGACCCAAGACCAACTTAGCTAACTGGGCAAGACCCTGTGGGTCATCGCCCGAGTATTTGAAAGAACTGGGTTTACCGCCTGTGTGATAGGGGCGCGAGGCGGCGACGAGCAGGGACATCACCGGGACCACCGTGCCAGAATTCGGGGCTGCCCGCCCTCAAGCCACCCGAGCCAACAACGCCCCCCGCGGACGCGCCTCCCACCAAGCCTGAGCCTGGGCCTGAGCCGCCTCGGGGGAGGCGACGCGACCCGTGGCCCACAGCCCCAATGCCGCCGTCGCCACCACCGCCGCCGCGCCGTACTCATCGTCGTGCTCCCCCCGCCACACCCTGGCCAAATCCGCCAAATCCAAGGCGGCGGGCTTGATGTGGCGCCGGGCAAACAGCGCGGGCCAAGTCTCCGTGACCGCCTGGCCCCCCAGGGCGGCGTGGACGACGCAGTCCACATCGGGGTTGCGCTCCGCCTCCCCCCCCTCGCCGCGGATCACCACCACCCGGGGATCCTGCAACGCCACCGCCGCCGCCTGGTGGATGGCCAAATACCCCGGGTGGAAAATCCCCTGGAACGAGGCGGCCGCCCGGGCGGGGTTGATCATCCGCGCCACGGTGTGCACCGGCGAGCGCAGCCCAAACAGAGGACGCAATTCGATGAGGGCCTTGAGACGGGGACTGATGGCCTCCAAGGGCAAATAGGCAAAATGGTGAGCCCGCAACCCCTCGGCGGCGGCGCCGTAGTCCGCGGCCACCGGGAGCCCCAAATACTCCAGGGCGTCCTTGAGATAAATCCGCCCGGCCGTGTGACCCTCGGCGCCGTGCATCAACACCCGCACCCCGTTGTGGGCCAACAGCTGGGCCGCCAACAACAGCCAGGGCAGATGGCGGCGCTTGCCGGCGTAGGAACTCCAGTCCAAATCCACGGCGGGGAAATCCGCCGGCGCCCCGCAGCGGGCCCGGATGGCCCGGACAAACCCCGCCACCTCGTCGCCGCTCTCCTCCTTGACCCGCAGCAACATCAAAAACGCCCCCAGCTGGACGTCCTCCACCCGATCTTCCAAGATCATGGCCATGGCCGCCTCGGCCTCCTCCAGGGTCAACGCCCGCGAGGCCTTTTTGCCCCTTCCCAGGGCGGCGACAAAGGGGGCGAAGGGATGGGGGGTCACGCCGGCGCCTCTATAATTTCTGTTCCGGCGACGGCGGCCTGGCGGGTCATAAACCAAGCCAGAGAACCCTGGAGACCCACCACCTCGCCGACGATCACCAACGACGGCCCCGCCACCTCGGTGGCCTGGACCTCAGCCGGCAAGTCGGCCAAAGTCCCCGTCACCACCCGCTGGTCGGGACGGGTGCCGTTTTCCACCACCGCCGCCGGCATCGCCGGATCCATGCCGTGGGCCTGGAGCTCGGCGCAAATCAGGGCCAAATTCTTCAGCCCCATGTAAAACACCAGGGTCTGGCGGCCATCGACCAACTGCTGCCAGTCCAGGGTCAAGGGTCCGTGGTCTCGACGATGACCAGTGACAAAGGTCACGCCGGTAACGTAGTCCCGGTGGGTGAGGGGAATGCCGGCGTAGGCCGCACAACCGGCGGCGGCGGTGATCCCCGGCACCACCTGGTAGGCCACCCCGGCCTTGGCCAGGGCCTCCAACTCCTCGCCGCCCCGGCCAAACACAAACGGATCACCCCCCTTGAGGCGACACACCCGTTGACCCCGCTGGGCCCGGTCGATCATGGCGGCATTGATCTGATCTTGGCTCAGGGCGTGGCGACCACAGGTCTTGCCCACGTAGAGCCAAGTGGCACTCCCCCCCACCCAATCCGCCACCTCGTCGCTCACCAGGTGGTCGTAGAGGACTACATCAGCACACTTGAGGAGCCGTAGGGCCTTCAGGGTCAATAGCTCTGGATCACCGGGGCCAGCGCCGATGAGGGCCACGCTGCCCGGGGCAAATCCATGGACTTCCCGACCCAAGGAGCCCAAGCCAGCCTGTAAAATCGACCAGTCGTCCACGTCACACTCTCTCATCAGCACCGCGGCGACGGGGAGTTGCAGCAGATTCCCCGCCGGCGCGAACCCGTTGAATCAACGCCCTGAGCTCGGGCACACACGAGCCACAGTTGGTGCCCGCCTTGAGCCGCCGGCCCAGGGCTTCGGGGGTGGTGAGGCCGTGGTCGGCAATGGCGGCGGTCAAGGTGTGGACCCCCACCCCAAAACACGTGCACACCACGGGCCCCCCGTCGTCCCCCCTGGGGGCTCGACCCCCCAACAACACCCCCCGCACGGCGGGCTCCACGGGCTGGTCTAGGCGCGACACCAACCAGTCCCGGGGGGGCAACACCGCCGAGGGGCCCACAAAGGCGCAAAAGGCCAGGCGGTCGGCGACGATCCCCGCCAGGCGGCGCTGGCCCGTCGCCTCCTCGCTATATTCCACAATATCGGGATCGACTTCCAGACTAATTAATTCTTGGAATATAACCGCCGGTTCGCCGGGTATCTCCCCAGCCAGTTCCAGCCGCCAACCCCCGGACACAGGGGCGAGGCTATAGTAGCCACAAGACGCCGTCACGGTGGCGGGCAACGGCCGGCGGCTGAGGATAAAACCATACCAAGCCGGGGTATAGGGACGCACCCCAGCGGGGGTGTGCTTGGACTCGGGTTGGCCGGACACAGGATCGGTCACCGGCGCCACCAAAGCGGCCACTCGACCCCATGGGGTGTGGGGACCGCACCAGTGCATGGGCACAAAGGCCATCCCCGGGCGCTGGGTGGCGGTGACAACCGCCCGAACCACCACCCGCCCCCGGGGACTGTAGACCTCGGCCAGGGCCCCATCCGCCACCCCGGCCCGGGCGGCGTCGACGGGGTGGAGCTCGACAAAGGGCTCGGGACGGTGGCCCCAGAGCTTTGGGGCCCGCCCCGTGCGGGTCATGGTGTGCCACTGGTCGCGGATCCGCCCGGTATTGAGCACTAAGGGATACTCGCCACCGGGGGGATGGACCGGGGGACGGCTGGTCACTGGGATAAACCGGCCCCGACCACTGGGGGTGAAAAACCCTCCCTGGGCGAACAACCGCCCCCCACTGACCCCCGGGGTGGGTACGGGCCAAGGTACCGGCGCCAGGGCGTGGTAAGCGGCATCATCGAGCTCGGCCAAACCGCCAATGTCGAAGTCCCGGCGGCCGTGGTTTTCAAAGGCCGACAAGGCCGCGTGCTCTTTGAAGATCATCGCCGGGGTCTCATAGGGAAATCCACCCCCAAAGCCCAGGCGCCGCGCCACCTGGGTCACGGCCCACCAGTCGGCCCGGGCCTCCCCAGGGGGGGGCAAAAAGGCCCGTTGGCGGGAGATGCAGCGCTCGGAGTTGGTCACCGTACCGTCCTTTTCACCCCACCCAAGGGCCGGCAACTTCACCGTGGCCCGGCGCAAGGTGTCGGTGTGGTCCACCACATCCGACACCACCACCAAAGGACAGCGGGCTAGACCCGCCACCACGGCGTCGGCATCGGGCAGGCTCACAGCGGGATTGGTGGCCATGATCCACAACGCCTTGATCCGACCCTCGGCCACGGCGTCAAACAACTCCACGGCCTTGAGGCCCGGGGCAGTGGCCATGCGGGGGGCGTCCCAAAAGCGCTGGACCCGGTCCACGGCCTCAGGGGTAAAGTCCATATGGGCCGCCAGTTGGTTGGCCAACCCCCCCACTTCCCGTCCCCCCATGGCGTTGGGTTGGCCGGTGACGGAGAACGGACCCGCCCCGGGTTTGCCAATGCGCCCCGTGAGGAGGTGGCTGTTGATGATGGCGTTGACCTTGTCGCTCCCCGACGACGACTGGTTGATGCCCTGGGAGTAAACGGTGACGGTCCGGTCGTGGCCGGCTACTCGTCGGTAGAAGTCCATCACCTGGGCGGGGTCTAGGGCGCAGCGACGGGCCACGTCGGCCACGGTGGGAACGTCCTGGTGGGCGGCGGCCAAACACGCCGCCAACCCCTCGGTGTGGTCGTCGAGGAAACCGAGATCCTGCAAACCCTGGCGGTGGAGATGGAGCAAAAGGCCGTTGAACAGCGCCGCGTCGCTCCCCGGGGCCAGGGGCAAATGGAGGTCGGCCAGGTCGCAGGTGGCCGTGGTCCGGGGATCCACCACCACCACCTGGAGTCCCTTGCGCTGGCGCTTGGCCGCCGCCAGGCGTTGGTAGAGCACCGGGTGGCACCAGGCCAGGTTACTACCCACCAGTACCACCACATCGGCCAACTCCAGATCCTGGTAAACCCCGGGCACCGTATCGCTGCCAAAGGCCCGCTTGTGGCCGGCGACACTGGAAGCCATACAAAGCCTGGAATTGGTATCGACATTGGCGCTGCCCAGATAGCCCTTCATGAGCTTGTTGACCACGTAGTAGTCTTCGGTCAACAGCTGCCCCGACACATAGAAGGCCACGGCCTCGGGGCCGTGGTCGTCGAGGACCTGGGCAAAGCCCGCCGCCACGGTATCCAGGGCGCTTTCCCAGCTCACCCGTTGGCCGCCGACTTCGGGGTAAAGGAGTCGTCCTTGCTGGCCCAAGGTCTCCCCTAGGGTCAGACCCTTGGCGCACAATTGGCCGCGATTCGCCGGGTGATGTTCATCGCCGCGGATCGCCGCGGCGCCGTCGGCCGTGGGCTCGGCGACGATGCCACAACCCACCCCGCAGTAGGGGCAGGTGGTGGCAACGGGGACCTGGCTTGGGTTTGTGATGGCGTTCATGGGCGCCTCCTCAAGCCGCGGCCGCAGCGGTGGGAAACATCAAGCTATCCCGCTCCCCCGCTAGGGCCGTCCCACGTTGGATCAAGTCGAAGTAACGCCCCCCCTCTCGGGCATCGCCGTAGAGCAGGGCACCTTTGAGGCGATCGTCGCCAATGACCAGCTTCTTGTAGATACCCCGGGCTCGATCTCGGTAGACCAGCACATCTTCCCCCGGGGCACCGTGGAAATCCCCGGCGGAAAATAGCTCGACGCCGGCCACTTTGAGACGGGTGGACACCATGGAGCCCCGGTAGCGACCGATGCCCCACTCGGCCAGGTGGGTGGCGCAGACATCGGCCTGTTCCCACAAAGGCGCCACCAAGCCATAGGTGGCCCCCCGATGTTGGACGCACTCCCCCACGGCGTAAATCCTGGGGTCGAAGGTCTGGAGGGTGTCGTCTACCAATACCCCCCGTCCACAGGGCAAACCGGCATCCTTTGCCAATTGACAGTTGGGGCGGATCCCCACCGCCATAACCACCACCTCCGCCGCCAGACGACCACCGTCTTGGAAGCGCAAGCCCGTGACCCGTTGGGCGCCCTCGATGGCTACAGTCTGGGTGTTGGTGCGCACGGCGATGCCCCGCCGGGCCAACTCCCCGGCGAGCAACCCGGCGGCGGTAACATCTAGCTGGCGCTCCATGAGGGTGTCCGCCAGATGGACTACGGTCACCGCCATCCCCCGCCGGGCCAGGCCGTGGGCCGCTTCCAGCCCCAACAAACCCCCACCGATGACCGCCGCCGAGGGATGGGCAGCGGCCAACTCCATGAGGGTGTAGGCATCTTCCAGGTCGCGGAACGCCATGACCCCGGGTAGCGCCGCCCCGGGGAGGGGTAGCACGATGGGGTTGGAGCCCGTGGCCAGGAGCAGCCGATCGTAGGGGGCCACGGTGCCGTCGGCGGCCACCACTCGCCGAGCCACCCGGTCGATGGTCACCACTGGGCACCCCGTGTGCAGGGTGATACCCCCCCGGCGATACCAGGCCCGGTCGTGGAGCACCACGTCGGCCAAGGCCTTGGCGCCGGCCAACAGAGGCGAGAGCAGCACCCGATTGTAGCTGCTACAGGGCTCGGCCCCGAACACCGTGATGTGATACTTGTCCGGAGCCAGGGCCAGCAGGCGTTCTAGAGTGCGAACCCCGGCCATGCCGTTGCCCACCACGACTAGACGGGGTTTAGCGGCCACGCTCGTCGGCTCCATGGCTAATGGGACGGTCGGCCACCTGGATCATGCCCTCGGCGACCCGCACGGCAAACACCGGGATCCGCACCCGGGGATCTTCTAAGCACACCCCTTTTGTCAAGCTAAAGTGGTGTTTGTGGAGGGGCGAAGCCACCACCCACTCCCCCTTGAGGTCGCCGACAATGCCCCGGGAGAGCACCGAAGCGGCGTTAAAGGGGTCGATGTTGCCCACGGCGAATAACTGCGGCTCGGCGTCGGGCAGGTGGAACACCGCCACGGCAAACGCCCCCACCTGGGCGCAAACCCCCAGTTCCGGCATTAACAGCTCCCGGGGACAGACGTCCACCCACTGGGCATCCGGGGCCACTGCAGGACCAGTTTCCATTACCGCTGCCATAGTCACACCGCCTCCTGGGGTTTGGCGACAAAACGCACCACCTTCTCTTCAACGGTGGCCGGGCGAATTTGCCCCCGCTCATCGACGAACACTACTTCAGGGTCGGGGTCGTCGCTGTTGACGAAGTGGCGAAAGCGCTTCAGCTTTTCCGGATCCTCCAGGGTGGCCCGCCATTCGCACTGGTAGCTGTCGATCACTTGGGCCATCTGACGCTCCAACTCAGCACCTAGACCTAAGCTGTCGTCGCACACCACTTGGCGCAGGTAGTCCAGACCTCCCTCCAAGCCCTCCAACCACGGGGCAGTGCGCTGGAGGCGGTCGGCGGTCTTGACGTAGAACATCAAAAACCGGTCGATGGTCCTCACCAGGGTTTCGGTATCCAGATCCGTGGCCAAGAGGTCGGCGTGGCGGGGCTTGACGCCGCCATTGCCGCAGACGTACAAATTCCAGCCCTTCTCCGTGGCGATGACGCCCACATCTTTGCTCTGGGCCTCGGCGCATTCCCGGGTGCAACCCGACACCGCCAACTTGAGCTTGTGGGGGGCACGCAGCCCCTTGTAGCGGTTTTCCAAGGCGATGGCCAAACCCACACTGTCCTGGACCCCGTAGCGACACCAGGTGGAGCCGACGCAGGATTTCACCGTCCGCAACGCCTTGGCATAGGCGTGGCCGCTTTCGAGACCGGCGTCCACCAGGGCTCGCCAGATGGTGGGCAGCTGGTGGAGCTGGGCGCCGAATAGATCGATGCGCTGGCCACCGGTGATCTTGGTGTAGAGGCCGAATTCCTTGGCCACCTGGCCGATGGCGATGAGCTTGTCAGGGGTCAACTCTCCCCCGGGAACTCGGGGTACCACGGAGTAGGTACCGTTTTTCTGCATATTGGCCAAGAAGCGGTCGTTGGTATCCTGGAGGGGTGCCCGTTCGGCGTCGAGGACGTGCTGGTTCCAGCAAGACGCCAAGATGGAGGCCACGGCGGGTTTGCAGATATCGCAACCCGCGCCCCTTCCATAGCGGTTTAGTAGCTCCTTAAATGAGGTGATACCCTCCACCCGCACCAGGTGGTAGAGCTCTTGGCGGGAGTGGGCAAAGTGCTCGCAGAGGTGGTTGTTGACCTCGATACCCCGCCGCGCCAATTCTTTGTCCAGGATTTGCTTGACCAAGGGGCCGCAGCCACCACAGGTGGTGCTGGCCTTGGTGCAGCTTTTGATGGCCCCTAGAGAGACGGCGCCGTCGTCGACGGCGGCGCAGATGCTGCCCTTGGTGACGCCGTTACAGGTACAGACCACCGCCTCAGTTGGCAGGGCGTCGGGACCCATCACTGGGGCCTCACCCTGGCTTGGCAAAATCAACTGTTCGGGGTTGGCCGGCAGCTCGAGACCCGCCAACATCAAAGATGACAGGGTGGCGTAGGCCGACGAATCCCCCACCAAAATCCCCCCGAGGAGTTGTTTGCCGTCGGCGGAGACCACCAGCTTCTTATAGACCTCGGCCCGTTCGTCGCTAAAGCGGTAGCAGCGGGCTCCAGGGGTGGCGGCGTGGGCATCCCCGAGGCTGGCCACCTCTACCCCCAAAAGCTTCAACTGGGTACTCATATCAGCCCCGGCGAAGGCGGGACCGTCGCCTTCCAGCACGGCGTCCACCGCCACTTGGGCCATCTGGTAACCCGGGGATACCAGGCCGTAGCAGCGGTCGGCAAAGGCCGCGCATTCGCCAATGGCGTAGATGTGGGGGTCCGAGGTGCGACAGCGACCGTCGATGACGACACCGCCCCGGGGGCCCGTAGTGAGACCACAGGCCCGCGCCAGTTCATCCCGGGGACGGATACCGGCGGAAAACACAATGAGGTCGGTGTCGTGGTGGCTGCCGTCGGCGAAATGCATCCGGTGGTAGCCCTTTTCACCGGCGGTGATGGCGGTGGTTTGCTTGCTCACCAGCACCTCCACCCCCAGGTCCTCGATCCTGCGCCGCAGCATGGCGCCTCCGTCGCCGTCGAGCTGCACCGCCATCAACCGGGGGGCGAACTCCACCACCTGGGTGTCCAGCCCCAAGTTCTTCAAGGCGTTGGCGCACTCCAAGCCCAGCAAGCCCCCTCCCACCACGGTGCCACGCCCAGACTCGGCGGCGGCGGCACGGATGGCATCGAGGTCGTCCAGGGTGCGGTAGACCAGACAGCGAGGTCGATCGCGGCCCTCGATGGGGGGGACAAAGGGGTAGGAGCCCGTGGCCAGCACCAGGCGATCGAAGGCCACCGTGCGGCCACCGCCGGTGGTGAGGCAGCGTCGGTCCCGGTGGATGGCTACCGCGGGTTCAGCACTCAGGACTTCGATACCGTGCTCCCGGTAGTAGTCGTGGGTGGTGAGGCTCAAGTCGGCAGCGCTTTTGCCGGCAAAATAGTCCGACAAATGGACCCGATCGTAGGCCAAGTGGCGCTCTTCACCGCAGACTGTGATGCGAAAGTGGCGGTGGGCTCCCCTTTCAATGAGGGTTTCTACATACTTGTGACCCACCATACCGTTGCCGACGACGACTAGGTGCAGACGGGGGCTCGAGGGATTGGGGAGATAAGACATGGACGATACGACTCCCAGGTAGAGGCGTTGGGCATCAAGCACAAGGCCCGGCGGGCGCCTGGACACTGCCCCTAGGGGGTACAGCGCCAGGGGCGGCCGCGGGCGCGGCGAGGTCCCCCAACCAACGGTCGGGGCCCATGGCGATGGGCGACGTTGCCTCTGCCAACATCCAGGAATCGCCGTTGATTCCCTCGGGTTTGTAGTCGACGGTGGGGTAGGGCAGCCGCAGACAGCGGGCCGCCTGGCGATAGAGGTCTGGACGGTAGACCTGCGCTGCCACGGCGTCGAGGTCGACGTCCACCTTCAACTGACCGCAGGCCCGCATCTGGGCCAACAACAGCCTGGCGTGGGAACGCCAGGGGAAGGTGGCGGCGTAGCGGTAAAACACGTGAAAATCCCCCAATGCCCGAGCTTCTTCGCCGGCGCTCCAGGGGTAGTGGCCCGTCAAACTGGCGGCGATGACCTCCCGGGGGGCATCGACATAGGCCCCCCGAGCCAGCAAATCCACGGCCTCTTGGCGGTTTTGGGGATCGTCCAGCCAGTGGGACGCTTGGAGCAACGCCACCAGCAGGGCCTGGTGGGTGTGGGGATGGCGCTCGGCCCAAGCCCGGTGGACGCCAAACACCTTCTCGGGATGGTTGTTCCACAGCTCGTAGCTGGTGATCACCACTTTCCCCAAACCCCGGTGCACCGCCAGGGCGTTCCAGGGCTCCCCCACGCAAAAGCCGTCGATGGCACCTTTGGCCAATTGATCCACCATCAAAGGCGGTGGCACCACTACGATTTCCACCTCTTTGAGGTCTATTCCCCCCAAGGCGAGCCACTGGCGCAACAAATAGTGGTGGGTCGACACCGGGTAGACCATGGCAAAGGTCAAGGGTCGAGGGGGCTTAGACGAGGCCCTGGTATTGGCCACCATCTTTCCCAAAGCCCTAGCGGAGGTCGCAGGGCGATAGGCTCCAGCATCGACCTCTGCCATGCGCTCGAATAGGGCGTTGGAGACGGTGATGGCGTTGCCGTTGAGCCCCAAGCTCAAGGCGGTCACCATGGTCATCACCGGCGCCCCCACCCCGAGACTGGCCGCCAAAGGAATGCCCGCCAACAGGTGGGCACCGTCGAGGAGGCCCACGGCCACTTTGTCTCGCACCGAAGCCCAGGAAGACTCCCGGGATAGCTCGACGTCGAGGCCACACTGGGCAAACAGCCCCTTTTCTAGGGCCACCACCAACGGCGCACAGTCCGTTAGAGGCACAAACCCCAAGGTGAGGTTCGTTTTCTCCAGACCGTGGCGAGGGTCAATGATAGGATCTACCCAGTGGGGCTCAAGGGCCATGCTCTATACCTTTGGATGCGGCAATAAAAAAAGGCGCTCAACCACTCACCCTTCCAGGGGGTGACTGGCGAACGCCTTTGTTCTGCGACTCCTTTTTCTACGATTCAGGAGTCAAAGAGGCGATGCAGGGACCGCCGTTGGCCCCGCTGCCCCACAATAACTTTCGCTTTTTTTTGCAAAATCAGTGCCGACTTCAAAAACTCCTTCGCGGCAGGCTGTTGGCCAACGGGAACTACGCCAGGTCACCCCTTGCGCCCTAGTAATGGGCAAACGGCCAGGCATCTGCACCAAAAGAAGGCTTCAGGCGAGCAACTCCAACAGGGCGATGACGTTTTGCGCCACCTCTCCCAGGCGCTGGTTGCGGTCCATGGCCATTTTGCGCAGGCTCCTATAGGCTTCCTCTTCGCTCAAACCCTTGCGGGCCATGAGCATGCCCTTGGCCTTTTCGATCACCTTGCGTTCGGCGAGCCGGCTGCGAGTTTCTTCCAGCTCTCGACGCAGGGCTTGGTACTCGCGAAACCGGGCGATGGCCACCGCCATGATGTCCTTGAGGCGATGGGGTTGCAGGCCGTCCACCACGTAGGCGCTCACTCCGGCTTTGATGGCTTCGACGGCCATGGTGCCGTCGCTTTGCTCAGCAAACAGCACAATGGGATGGGGGGTTTCGGCGTTGAGGAGCCGCAGATGCTCTAGAATGTCGCGCCCCGGGGACTCCATATCGATGAGAACGATGTCGGGACGCACGTCTTTGATGCGGCCTTGGAGGTCGTCCCCGGCGTCAAAACGCCCCACGACCCGATGGCCGGCATCAGCGAGGGCCTGCTCTAGCAACGCCGCCCGACCACGGCTTTCATCGATGAGCATGACGCGCAACGGGTTCAAGTCTGACAATCCTCGACGATGGCAAAAACAATGGCCACCATTGAGGCAAATGTCAGGCCAATGTCCCAGTTGGCACCGCACTGCAGCATCGCCAGCTCGACCCGCCGTTAGCCCCATGGTTTTGGGCTGTAACCCCCACCGCCGGGGCCATGGGGGCCAGCACGGCCGTTTGGTGCGGCGGTCGTGAAGAGACGGCTTATTTTTTGACACCCCGCGCCGCATCTACCCGCGGCGAGTGGTGGAGTGCAGCACCTAGGGGAACATCTGGGTGGAGAATGTCGCAGTACACCCCCTGGGCCACCAGGCGACCATCTTCCAGGCCGGTCGGCGGCGCTTTGGCATTCTTCGCTGACCCCAACGCCGAGGTGGCGGCCGACCTGTCAAGCATCCGATGCCGTCTTGGCGTTATCGGCTCGCTCGGCAAAATAAACCCGACCGTCGGACGAGAGCAAAATGGCCACGGGCCGGGTCTGGGGGAAGTGGGCGAGGACGATGTTGATGATCACCATGGCCGGCACGCACAACACCATGCCCCACACCCCCCAAATGCTGCCCCAAAACGCCAAGGACAACAAAATGACGATGGGACTCAAGTTGAGGGAGCGGCCCATGAGATGGGGCTCTAGGACATTGCCCACCCCAAATTGAATGCCGATGAGCAAGGTTCCCAAAAACAGCGCCGTGGCGGGGTTGGTGAACTGCACCAGAGACACCAATACCGCCAACGCTACGGCGACAATGGAGCCGATGTAGGGAATATAATTGAACAAGAAGGTCAAGAGCCCCCAAAAGCCGGCGAAATCCACCTGGAACAGCGACAATACCGCAAAGGTCAAGGCCCCGGTGAGGAGGCTGACCAGGGTTTTGATCCACAAATAGGTGTCCACCTCGGTGGCGATGCGGCGAAACAGGACTCGGGTCTCTTGATAGCGCTGCTCTGTGGGGCACAGCGCCCGCAGCTTGGCGTCAAAGGAGCGCTGCTCCATGAGCAAAAACAACACATAAACGGCGATCAGACCCAGATCCCCGGCGATCCCCGACAGGGCCAAGGCGAGCCTGGAGATGACGTCGGTGACACTCAAATTGGCCATGAGCTGGTCGCGGTTGACCATCTGCTCTCCCAACAGGCTGTTGACGTAGTTCACCAACTCGTTGAACTTATCCTGGTACTTGGGGGCCTCCACCACCACGGCCTGGAGGGAATTGCCCACGATGGTGGAGACCAAATAGATCACCCCGTAAACCGTGGCAAAGGCCAACACCAGGGCGACCCGATGGGGCAACTGGAAGTGCCCCAGGGTCAAATGGCCGTAGACTTCCCCCAGGCGGATGAGGAAGTACCACAGCAGCACCGCCACCACGAGGGGCAGCAGCAAAAACTTGCCGATGACCAAGGCGTAGACGATCAGCGTGGTCAGTCCAAAGGCGGCGGCGATGTTGAGAAAGCGCATGGCAGTGATCGACTCCCCATCCCAAAACCAGCTCGTGGTCAGCGGGCGCTGGACCCGGGGCCCAGGGCATCTCCTGGCCCCCCCTGGCGTAGTTATCCCATTATGTCTTTGCGGTGATCATTTGCAGTGATCATAAGGCCCCTCCACCCCCCCGGGCGGCACCCCCGGGCGCCCCCAACCCCCCAGCGCTGACCATGGCGGGCCCGAGCACCACTGCGACCGACCCCAGCCCCAACCCCCCAGCCCCTGGCCGCGCGCAC
>JBHJHK010000076.1:0-3982 GCA_050330975.1 Candidatus Competibacterales bacterium
GGGAGCCCACAGCCCGGATCGCCTGTGAAGTGAGCCCCATCGGGGGCCAGCAGCAGGAACCCGCCGAAGCGACTGCGCAGGGCTTTGGCCGTGCGTAGCGCCGTAGGAATCCCCGTCCTTCAGGGCGGGGAGGATGTCAAACACACCACCGCCCCTTGGGCGCGGGTTTGAGAATTCGATGAGGGGAGTTGTCATGGGTTTTGCCGAACAAAAGCCGGGGGGGCCATCCCAAACCGCAGCGTTGAGGTCGCTGTTGGCCCATGGGACCCTTGAGGCCACTCCCAAACAGGTGGCCGATGTCAGCCGGTGGGGCCCACAACTGCCGGCCCAGACGGCCGTGTATGTCCCCCTGCTGCCGGGCAAAACCCTAGCCGATAGCGTGGTGGCTTGTCGCACCCTGGCCCAGGCGGGCCTTCGGCCGGTGCCCCATGTGGCGGCGCGGGCTATCCCCAGCCGGGAGGCCCTAGATGGGGTGTTGAGAGAGTTGGTGGACCTCGGAGTGGACAGTTTGTTGTTGATCGCCGGGGATGCCCCTCGTCCCGCCGGGCCCTTTGCCAACACCCTGGACGTCTTAGACAGCGGCCTGTTGGCGCGCCACGGCCTGGGCCGCATGGGCATCGCCGGCCATCCCGATGGCCATCCCGCAGTGGACGACGCCCGACTCCAGGGGGCTTTGCAATTCAAGCTTCAATACGCCCGGGAGACCGGCACTGAGCTGTGGTTGGTGACCCAATTTACCTTTGGCAGCGAGGGTTTGTTCGCCTGGGAACGGCGGCTGCGGGATGTCGGGATCCAATTGCCCATCTGGGTGGGGCTACCCGGGCCCACTAAGCTGCGCACCCTGATGAGCTACGCCTTACAGTGTGGCGTGGGGGCCTCGGCGCGGCTGCTGGCGCGACGCCCCGAGGCCACTAAGCTCTTGGAGCGCTGGACCCCCGATCCCCTGGTGGAGGACATCGCCGCCTACCAGGCCCGTGAGCCAGAAAGCGCCATGGTCGGCCTCCATCTATTTCCCTTCGGCGGCCTCCAGGCGTCCCTCACCTGGCTCCAGGGGCGACGGGAAAGGGTGGGATTGTCCTAGGATCCCTTCGCCTTCCCCTGGGGGCAAGGCTTGCAAAGTGCTACCCAGGGGACCAGTTGGTTTGACTGCCCGACGCCTCAAACACCGCCCCCAGGGTGTCCACATCGAAAAGCCGCTCATGCCACGCCTCTAGTTCGTCGGCATTGGCCTTCGCCAAACGCTGTTCAACCTCGGGGGATAACTCATCAAACCGACGGCAGAGGACCCGGGTCAACGGGCGGCACAAGCCGCTGAGACCTTATAGGGCTCTAAGGGCGGTGCCTACCCCTCCACCGCCGGATGGGATAAAGCGGCGATGACGCCCCGCAATTCGGCAAGCCCCCTCAAGCGCCCAATGGCCGGATAGCCCGGCTGGGTTTTGCGCCTTTGATCGTCGAGAATATCGTGGCCGTGGTCGGGCCGAAAGGGAATCGAACGATCCTTGCGCCCCACCGCTCGGCGGCGGGCTTCCTCGGCCAGAACGGCGCGGATAAGGGCCACCATATCGGTGTCGCCCTGTAAATGCTCCGCTTCGTAAAAAGAGCCCACAATCCCTTGGCTCTCCCGCTTCACATTGCGCAGGTGCAAAAAATGCACCCGATCCCCCAGGCGGGTCATCATACCCGGTAGATCGTTGTCGGGCCGAGCCCCCAAAGAGCCGCTGCAGAGGGTGATGCCATTGGCCGGGCTATCCACCGCCTCCATCACCCGGACGTAGTGGGCTTCGGTGGACATAATGCGCGGCAGACCCAACAGGGGAAAGGGGGGATCGTCGGGGTGGCAACACAAGCAAACCCCCAACGCCTCGGCCAGGGGCACCACCTCGGCGAGAAAGTCCGTCAAGTGGGCCTGCAACCGGGCTGCGTCGATCTGGGCGTATTCCCCTAGATGCTGGCGAACGTCGTCCAAGGTGTAGTGATCCGCCGCCCCCGGCAGACCGGAGACCACATTGGCCACCAATTGCCCACAGGCCCCATCGCTGAGCTCGGCACGCCGCCGGGCCGCCGCCTCCCACAGCGCCTCACCGTAGTCGGCTCGAGCCCCTGGACGCTGGAGCAAATGGCCCTCGAACACCACAAAATCCACCAGGTCGAAACGCATACAGGTGGCGCCAGTGGGTAAGCGGTGGGTCAGATCGGTGCGGGTCCAATCCAACACGGGCATGAAGTTGTAGCAAATGATTTTGATTCCCGCCGCCGCCAGGTGGCGCAAACTGTCGCGGTAGGCCTCGATATGGCGACGCCAATCGCCCGTCTGCTTTTTGATGGCTTCGGAAACCGGCAGGCTTTCCACCACATCCCAGGTGAGGGTCGAGGCAGTACCGTCCCCCAAGGCCGCTATCTGTTGCTGGCGCAAGGCGATCTCATGGGGAGGCCACACTTGGCCGGTGGGAATGTGATGCAACGCCGAGACGATACCACTGGCACCGGCCTGGCGAATGTCATCGATGGAGACCAAGTCATGGGGGCCAAACCAGCGCCAGGTTTGTTTCATCTCACACGCTCCAAGGCCACACTCCCCATCAGTAGTAGTGGGGGTCGGGATCGATGTCCAGCCAACCCCGCCAGTGGCGCTCCATGGCCTCCAGTCCCCCGGGGTAGCGGTCGTCGAGGTAGCTGGGCAAATCGAGAACTTGGCAACGGGCTTCGGCGACGAGCTGGAGGGTCTGCCCCAACAGAGCTCGGCGCTGGGGATGGTCGAAGAGGAAATAAACCAAAGACCAACCCATGGCGTAGTTGAAGGCGGGGTTGCCGTACCAGCGCTGGGGCGGTAGTTCCATATAGACCCTCAGGGAGGGCAGACGGCGGGCGTTGCTGCGCAGTAGCCCGAGCCAGTAGTCATCGGCTTCCACTCGGCGCTGCCCCCCCACTAGGACCAGGTCCTCGAAGTACTCCGCCAGCCCTTCGTTGAGCCAGGGGGGCAAGGGACCGAACAGCCCGGCGATCACCGCGTGGGTGGCCTCGTGGCGGGCCACGGCGCGGGTGATCTCGTCGTCTCGCTGGCGGGCCACCACGGCTTCGTTGCGCAAGATGTGGTAATAACCCGCCACCGACGGATTGAACTGCCCCACTTGAGCGCCGTAGGCGCGGAAGCGAGACCCGCCGTTGAAGACCTTGAGATCCAATTCCACTTGGCGCAGGTGGCGGCGATCCACTAGGCCCGCCAACACCCCGAAGATGGCGTTGACCTCGGCCCTGAGGCGATCCAACAGCAACGGCGGCAGTTCGCCATCGGGGGCCTGGAGGTCGAGCTGGAAAAACTGTTGGCGGCTGCCGTAGCGCTGGCGTTGATCCTCGGCCCCCCCGGGCGGGGGGCGATCGCCGAAGTGGAGATTTCCCTCGGCGTCGCGCCAGCGGTAAATACCTCCCCGCCCCTCCACCTCGGTCACCGCTCGGGTCGGCGGCCGACCGCAACGCTCCAACCACTGCTGGAGCCACTGGGCGACGTCGGCATTGCCCTTCGAGGCGCTACCCACGGCGGGGGTCAACAGGACCAGGACAAGCCCGGTCCGCCAAAGGGCTGCGAGGGCCTTGGGCCTCGCCTCACTCCCTGAAAGCATCATCGCATCTCCCCATCGCAAGCCACCCCCACCCTGGGGCATTCGCCAGCGGGCCGGCGTCGACGTTCCGGTTCACACCCATCTTTCGCCGAGCCACCGCCGGCGGCATCTCAGCCATTGACGGCCAGGGGCCCAGGCGCCCGGGGCCAAACCACGGCCTGGGCCACCCGCAGCCGCTGGTCACTGGCGACCACCACCGGGGGGCCGTAGAGTTCATAACCCATCTCCAGGGCCTCGCTGACCCGCTGGCAAAAGTAGGCGTCGTCGGACCCCGTCAGCAGACGGTAGAGGGGACGGTTGTCCGGAGGGCGTTGGGCCATGGGCACGGCGGGTCTCCCGAGAGGGTGGGTGGGTCAATCGAG
>JBHJHK010000077.1:0-5212 GCA_050330975.1 Candidatus Competibacterales bacterium
CCCCCGGCGGCCCCCACGGGTCCCCCGACGGGGGCGGCCAGGCGGGCCGGGGCGGCGCGGGCCGCCAAGCGACGGGGTTCGAGCATCACGATCCGCCCCCCCCTGAGCCAAGGGGCCCTGAGGAGGGCCAGGGGCACCCGGGTGGTCTTGCCGGCGCCCGGCGGGGCTTGGAGCACCAGCCGACGGTGGTGCTGGAGGATGTGGCACACCTTCGGCAACACCCCGTCGATGGGCAGAGATTCAGCCCCCATGGGGCCTCCCCAGCTGCGAAACCCGGGATCCGAGATCCGGGGGCGCGGTCGGCGCCCCCAGACCCCTGGGCGAGGCGCAAAACTTTTGCCGGCGCGGAAAGCCCATAACTAAAGTGTGCCCCCAACTCGTCTATTTGGAAGTGCCATGAACCGGGAAAAATCGCCCATCGCCCATCGCTTCCGCGGCTTTTTGCCGGTGGTGGTGGACGTGGAGACCGGCGGCCTCAACGCCGCCACCGACGCTTTGCTGGAAATCGCCGCCGTGCTCATCGACATGGACGACAGCGGTCGGCTGCAAGCCCTAGAGACCCTCCATTTCCACGTCGAACCCTTCGAAGGGACCCTCCTCAACCCCGAATCTTTGGCCATCAACGGCATCGATCCCCACCACCCCTTTCGCCAGGCAGTGCCGGAAGCCGAGGCGTTGGAGGGGGTGTTTCGCCCCGTGCGCCGGGCCCTCAAGGCCGCCGGTTGCCAGCGGGCCATCCTCGTGGGCCACAATAGTTTCTTCGACTTGAGTTTTGTCAACGCCGCCGCCGCCCGCAACGGCCTCAAGCGCAATCCCTTCCACCCCTTTTCCAGTTTTGACACTGTGACCTTGGCGGGCTTGGCCTACGGCCAAACGGTGTTGGCCCGAGCCCTGGCGGCGGCGGGCATTCCCTGGGATAATCAAGAGGCCCACTCGGCGCTCTACGATGCCCAGTGTACGGCTGAGCTGTTTTGCCGCATCGTCAATCGCTGGTTAGACCTGGGCGGTTGGTGGCCCCAGGACAGTTCCCTGTGAAAGCCCATCTCTCATATAGATCACATAGACATATAGATCACATAGAAGTGAGAGCCAATCCGGGGGCGACGCGGTGGGGATCTAGCGCCTCGCTCCCTGACGACACAACGTTCCACCACCCGCTCGACCCGCCATTATCGACGAGTCCCCGGGCGGCGTAGCCCACGCCTAGAAATGGGGCTTTTGGCCATGGTCAGCTTCGACGATATCGACATTATCGACATCAACCCACCCTTTGGAAACGATCCCATCGGCTGGGAACTCGCCGTACTCACTCGCGCCCTGTTCGAAGGTGAGCGCATCGTCCACGGCCAAGGGGAGTGGGAGATCGACCTCCACCGCACCCTGGCCGAGGCGCCCTTGCAATTCATCGATGCCCGAGTGAGCTCCCACAACCCCATCGCCGTGACGGGGGGGCGCTTTCGCCGCACCGGCGAGTTGCTGCTGCGCTGTCCACCGATGGTGGTGTCGCCCCTGTTGGACAACCTCCACCGCCATGGCGACCACGCCCTGCGGCGGGGATTGTTGCTCCAAGGCGTGCGCCACGTCACCACGGTGGTCGCCGCCGGCGCCACCCAGCACTGGGTGGTTCGCCCCGACTACGACGAAAAACTGCGCTGGCGCCGCCGCAGCTGTTCCACCCTGCGCCCCCTCCAGCGGCTGATGGCCGGGGGGGTGGATACCCGAGAGCAAATCACCCTCATCACCGATTCTCGCCACGGCCAGCGCCAAGCCCTAGCCACCCTAGCCAGGCCCCGGGAACGCAGCGTCCTCTACCGCAACGGCTTTCGCCACATCGCCGTCTTGGACCCCGCCATTGTCATTTTCCGGGCTGGACGGCTCTCCGAGGTGGAGGATCTGTGGGGGGTGTTGGAACTGGAACCCTCCCCCCGGCCCGCGTCGCCCCCTGCCACCCCGCGGTTGCGGACCTGGTCGGCGCCCGGCGCCGAGCCCCCGGGCTTGGGGGGCGCGGGGCGCTGGCTGCTGGCCTGAGGGTCGGCGGCCACATCCATGGCCTTGCCCTTTGAGGTGTTGGGGGCCCCCGGGGGCGACAACGCCCTGTGGGTGCGGGCCGACAGTGGTCGGGGCATCACTCGGCTTTTGTTCGACGCCGGGGACTGTCTGCGGGTTTTGGGGCGGCGGGAAATCCAGGCGGTGGATGGGTTGTTTTTTTCCCACCTCCATTTGGACCACGTGGCGGGTTTCGATCACTTTTTCCGCCACCTCTACGACCGCAACACCAAGGTCAATCAGATCTTTGGCCCCCCGGGGACAGCGCGCATCATCCAGCATCGGTTGCGGGGTTTTCTGTGGAACCTGGCCTGCGAACTCCAGGGCACGTGGTGGGTTCACAACGTCTTCCCCCACCACCTGGAGACCTTTCGCTTTGAACTCTCCGAGGCCTTTGGCGCCGCCCACTTCGAGGGCCGTCGGGACCACGGCGGGACTCTGTGGTCCACCGACCATTTGCGCGTCGAGGCCATCACCTTGGATCACAAGACCCCCTGCCTGGGTTACTGCGTGCGGGAGGCCGCGCGCTGGGTCGTCGACGGCGAAGCCCTGACGGACGCCGGGTTGCCCCCTGGCCCCTGGCTGGCGCGTCTCAAGGCGCCTTTGTCCGCGGCGGCCGGGGAGACGGTGGTGGTGGCGGGGCAGCGCCACTCCCTCGAGGACCTGCGTCGGCGGCTGTTGCGCGTCGTTCCCGGGGAGGCCGTGGCCTACACGACGGATTTTCGCCTGGACCAGGCCACGGCGGCGCGGCTCGTGCCCTGGTTGGCGGGGTGTGCCACCTTGGTGTGCGAGAGCCAATACGCCTGCGAAGACGCCCATTTGGCGGCGCAGCACTACCACCTCACCGCGTGTCAGGCCGCCGAACTGGCCAGGGACGCCGGCGTGGGCCAGTTGGTGTTGTTTCACCTTTCCGATCGCTACGACGCCCCCCGACGCCGGGAAATGCTGGCGGCAGCCCGGGCGGTGTACCATAATTGTCACTATCCCGACCCTTCGTGGGAAACCTAGAGATCCCATCTGGGATTGAGCGCCAGTCACCCTGGACCCCAGGGGCGCGACGCCGTCGGTAGCGGTCCAAAAAACAGAAAAATGACAAGGCGTTATCCCCGTGTCTTCAATGGCGAATACACGGAGCAACAAACCATGGTGCCACGTTGGCCATCCCCAGGCATTTTGGGGCCCGTAGGGTGTTGAGGCTCACTTTGGCCGTGCCCTCCTCCTTGGCCGGCTTGCCGGCATTGGTCGTCAAGGTGGGTCGACCGATCATCCGCTGGTGGGGGCAGGGCCTGTTGCTCTTTGCCCTACCCCTGGGATGGGTTGTCGCTGCCTTGATCGTCATCTACGAGCTGCAGCTCGACCCCTTTTCCCTCTTTGTGATCTTTTTGGCCACCATGGCGGTGATCGCCGGCCTCGGTTGGGCCATGGATCGCCTCATCAGCCGGCCCCTGGGGCAGCTGCACCGGGCCATCCAAGCCGTGGCCCAGGGATTGCCCCCCGATGCCCTGGACGTCCAGCGCCGGGATGAAATCGGGGTGGTAACCGCGGCGTTTAAAGCCATGGCCGAACGCCTCCAACGCACCCAACAGGCCCTGCGTCTGAGTGAAGAACGCCTCAAATTGGCCTTGGACAGCGGTCGGATCGGCGCCTGGGATTGGGATATCAGCGCGGGGCAAATGCACCTGAGCCAGCGGTTGGCCGAGGTGTTGTGGGGCTGCCCCGGCGTGAACACCATCGCCCCGGTCGAGTATCTGCGGCGCATCCACCAAGACGATCAGCCGACCTTTCGCCAGTTTCTCGACCAGCACCTGGCCGAGGTGACCTCCCTCTCGGAGGTGGAATACCGCCTGCGTCACCGGGACGGCGACTGGCGTTGGATGCTGTGCCGGATCAAGGTGGTGGCGTGGGATAGCGCCGGCCAGCCCACGCGGATGATGGGCACCCACATCGATGTCACCGAGCGCCACCAGCGAGAACAGGAACTCCGCCAAGCCCAGAAGATGGACGCCATGGGCAAGCTCACCGGGGGGATCGCCCACGACTTCAACAATCTCCTCACGGTGATCCAGGGCAACCTCGAGTTGTTGGCGGACCGCGACCACGACCCCGCCCGGGGGACCATGGTGGAGGATGCATTGTCGGCGGTAGCCGACGGGGTGGACCTGACCCGCAGTCTGTTGGCCTTTTCCCGCAAGCAGCCGTTGGTCCAGCGCACGGTGGCCGTGGCGCCACTGTTGGCCAAGTTCAATCGCATGGTGGGACGCATGTTGTCGGAGCAGGTGAACCTGCGCACCCCCCCCGTGGATTCGACCCTGGCGGTGACCGTCGACGACGGGGCGTTGGAGGCGGCGCTGTTGAATCTGGTGATCAACGCCCGAGACGCCCTGCCCCAGGGGGGCTGGATCGAGTTGGGGGCCAAGCGCTTACAGGTGCCTCGGCCCCTGATCTGCCACGGGGAGCGCCTGGCGCCGGGGCGCTACGTCCGCCTCCAGGTGGCGGACAACGGCGAGGGGATGGACGAGGGGGTGCTCCAGCGGGCCTGTGAGCCCTTTTTCTCCACCAAGGCCGACCGCGGTACGGGGCTGGGGTTGGCCATGGTCTATGGCTTTGCCCGCCAATCCCAGGGGGCGTTGCGGTTGGTGAGTCAGAAGGGGCAGGGGACGCGGGTCGAACTCTATTTGCCCCTAGTCGTCGACGTGCCGGGGGAGGCGCCTCGCAGTCGGGTCAAGACCCAGGCGGCGGTGGGGGGGACGGAGTGCATTTTGGTGGTGGAGGACCGGGAAGATGTGCGCCGCTTTGCCACCACGGGCCTGCGGCAGTTGGGCTATCGGGTGCTGGAGGCCCCCCACGCCGCGGGGGACCAAACGCGGCTGGGTTGCCACCCCGAGGTGGCGCTGGTGTTTAGCGACATCGTCATGCCCGGGGGGATGAATGGCTACGATTTGGCCCACTGGGTGGCCGCCCGACCCAACCCGCCGGCGTTGTTGCTGACCACGGGTTTTAGCGACGGGGCGGAACAGGGGGGCCAACGGCGCTTTCCCGCGCCGGTATTGCCCAAGCCCTACAGCATCGACCAACTCGACCAGTACATCCGCCTGGTGCTGGACTACGGCTCCTGAGGGGCCAGATCCGGCTGTCGATCTTCTTTTCTACACCGCCACGGGGGCTT
>JBHJHK010000078.1:0-12327 GCA_050330975.1 Candidatus Competibacterales bacterium
CCCGGGATGGGTGGATTGCTGTTGGCGGGGTGGGGGGGGTTGGTCAGGGCTCGGTCCCCCGGTACAGTATTTAAACAAAAAAAACCGGTACGCGCGCCCATCATCACCGCCCCCAGGTGGGCCAAGGGCGCAAGATCCCCCGAGGCGCCCACGGAACCCTGGGCGGGAATGTGGGGAATGACACCTCGCTGGAGCATCCCCTCCAGCAATTCCAGCAAACACCAGCGCACCCCCGATGCCCCCCGACCCAGAGAGAGAAGCTTCAAGGCCATGACCAGGCGCACCACCGCGGCCGCCAGGGGCGGGCCCACCCCGCTGCAGTGGGAGAGGATCAAATTGCGCTGCAGGGTTTGGGTATCCGCGGCGTCGATCCGCACCGACGCCAACTTGCCAAAGCCAGTGTTGACCCCGTAGACGGGCTCCGACCCCGCCGCCGCTCGGGCCACCGCCGCCGCAGCCGCTTCCACCGCTGGCCGACAGTCCCGGTTTAGGGCAACATCTCCCGCCCCGCGGTAGAGGTCCCGCAGGGTTGCTAAGGCGGTGTGGCCGGGCACTAGTGAGGTCATGTCAAACCCATTCCCCGGCGGCGATCCGGCCCTGGAGGGGGCGCTGGCCCAGGCCATAGCTGAGTTCCGCCGGGGTCTCCACTGCCCACACCGCGCAGTCACAGGCCTTGCCCGGGGCCAAAGTGCCAATGGTATCCCATAGCCCCAGGGCCTTGGCCGCTGCCGCCGTGGTCCCCCGCAGGGCTTCTTCGGGGGTGAGGCGAAACAGCGTGCAGGCCATGTTCATGGCCAACAGCAGGGAAGTGAGGGGCGACGAACCGGGGTTGGCGTCGGTGGCCACCGCCATGGGTACCCCGGCCTCCCGCAGAGCGGCGACGGGGGGCAGCTGTTGCTCCCGGAGGGTGTAAAAGGCCCCGGGGAGCAGCACCGCCACGGTGGAGGCTTTTGCCATGGCGGCGACGCCGTCTCGGGAGAGATACTCCAGGTGGTCGGCGGACAGGGCGTCGAAGCGGGCGGCCAGGGCGCCACCGCCGCCGTCGCTCAGCTGATCGGCGTGGAGCTTGACGGGTAGCCCCAAGTCTTGAGCCCGACTGAACACCCGCGCCATTTGGGCCGGGGAAAAGGCGATGGATTCGCAAAAGCCGTCCACGGCGTCCACCAACCCCTCGGCGGCCAGGGCGGGGAGCATCTCTTCGCACACCAAATCGATGTAGGCGTCGCTGCGGCCCTGGTACTCCCAGGGGATGGCGTGGGCCCCCAGGAAGGTGGTGACCACCCGCACTCGGCGCTTGCGGCCCAGGGCCCTGGCCACTTGCAGCATTTTCCGTTCGGTGGCCAAATCCAAGCCGTAGCCCGATTTGACCTCCACGGTGCCGACGCCGTCGGCGAGGAGGTCGTCGAGACGCCTGGTGGCGCTGGCCAGGAGTGCCTCGGCGGGGGCGGCGCGGGTGGCGGTCACCGTAGAGCGGATGCCGCCCCCGGCGCGGCTGATGGCCTCGTAGCTCACCCCCTGGAGGCGCTGCTCGAACTCCGCGGCTCGGTTGCCGGCGTAGACCAAGTGGGTGTGGCAGTCCACCAATGCGGGGGTGACCAGTCGGTTCCCCAAGTCGACGGTCTCGGCCCCGGCCCAGGAGGGAGGCAGTTGGTGGTGGGGGCCGAGCCATTGAATGATCCCGGCGTCCACCGCCAGGGCGCCGCCGACGGGGTCGTAACCCTTGCCGTCGGCTAAGGTGACGAGACGGGCATTGGTAAAGACCTTGCGCATAGCGGCGATCCCCACCCAGTGGGTTTTGGTGATGGACAATGGTCATATAGAGATGGTCAATGGAGATTGGCAGCCGGGGGCCAGCCAGTCAACGGGGCACTGACGATGGCAGATACGACGACGATTTGGGCCGAGGGGGCCCTGCTAGCGGACGGCTGGCGACCGGCTGTGCGGTTGACCGTGGACGGAGCGGGCGTCATCGCCGCCGTGGAGGCGGGGGTCGCTCCCCGGCGCGACGACGTCACCCTGGGGGGGCAGCGGCTGTTGCCGGCGCCGGTCAACGTCCACAGCCACGCCTTCCAACGGGCTATGGCCGGCATGACCGAGGTCCGCACCGGCCCCGACGACGACTTTTGGACCTGGCGGCAGTTGATGTACGCCTTTTTAGAGCACCTGGACCCCGACCACATCCGGGCCATCGCCGCCATGGCCCAGCTGGAGATGCTGGAGGCGGGCTTTGCCGCCTGTGGAGAGTTTCACTACCTCCACCACGGACCCGGGGGCCAGCCCTACGCCGATCTGGCGGCCATGGCGGGGAGTATCGTCGAGGCGGCCAAGCTCACTGGGATAGGTTTGACCCTGCTACCGGTGCTCTACTGCCGGGGTGGGGTGGACAACAGTCCTTTGACGGCTGGCCAACGGCGCTTTGGCAATGACCTAGAGGGGTTTGCCAAACTCCTGGAGGCCAGCGAGGCCAGGCTGGCCGAGCTTCCCGGGGACAGTCGCTTGGGATTGGCCCCCCACTCCCTGCGGGCGGTGGCCATGGCGGATATCGAGGCCGCCGTGGCCCTGCGGCCCCAGGGGCCCATCCACATCCACGTCGCCGAGCAGATGGCCGAGGTGGCGGCCATTGTCGGGGACAGTGGCCTGCGCCCGGTGATGCGGTTGTGCAACGATATCGCCGTGGACGAGCGCTGGTGTCTGATCCACGCCACCCACATGGTGCCCGCCGAGACCCGGGCCGTGGCCCGCTCGGGGTGTGTGGTGGGGCTTTGCCCCCTCACCGAGGCCAACCTGGGGGATGGGGTATTCGACGCTCCCCGTCATCGCGAGGCAAAGGGCCGCATCGCCGTGGGCAGCGACTCCAACATTTCCATTTCCCTGGCCGACGAGCTGCGCACCTTGGAATACGCCCAGCGGCTCAACCGGCGGCGGCGGGTGGTGTACTGCGACGAAAATGCCTCGGTGGGGCGGACGTTGTTGGGGGCTTGCGCCGCCGGGGGTGCCCAGGCCGCGGGACGCGACGCCGGTGCCCTCGCCCCCGGCAAGCTGGCCGATGTGTTGAGCTTGGACCTCACCCATCCCTCCTTCGCCGGGCTGGACGGCGATGCCCTCCTCGATACCTGGATCTTCGCCGCCCCTGGGGGCTGTGTGCGCCACGTGTGGTCGGCGGGCCGCTGGGTGGTCAAAGACGGGCGCCACGGGCGACGCGATGAGATCGCGGCAGGCTTTAGAACAGCCATGGCGGATTTGCGGCGCCGGGGGTTGTGAATGGGCCGTGGGTGTGCCGGGGCTAACGCCGCCCCCCGACACCCTCCGACAGAAGGTGCGTCGTTGGCGTCGCTGCCCTACACCGGCAGCGGCACTTCCGCGGTGAATGGATTCACGGCGCCAAACAAAAATGGATCGGTGTTGTGCCCTGCTGTATAGAGGGAAATGTAAGACGCCAGGGCCAGCCACAGCACCCGCAAAAAAATGAGCGCCGCCGCCCGCCGGTCGACCCCCAGGCCCGCGCTAAAACTGCCCAGGGCCACCGCCAAACTGGCGACGGTGACGCCGGCCCCGAGGATGGGGCTCTTGAGGCCGAAGTAGACGGTGGTGAAACTGGCGAACAGCACCCAACCGCTGGCCTCGAACACCAAAAAAAGCCGCCGGCGACCACTGGACACGGGATGGTTGGCCACCCAGTACAAGGCCACGAGGGAGGTGACGTTGAGAAACAGCCACATGGGGGCAAACAGCCAGCTGGGAGGGGCGAATCGCGACTGCTGGAAGCTGTTGTAAAACACCTCATTCCACAACAAACCCGCCGGCAGGGCGCTGATGCCGTGGGCCACTAGGAAAATGACGACGGCGTGCCACCAGCGAAAACAACGCCGCTGCATCAGTTCGCCATTGGCTGCGGTGCTATAGTCCATGGTATCTCCTCAAATCCCGACGGTCACACCGGCGTTTTGACCTCCCCATGGCCCCCGACGGCAACGGCCTTGGTCTTGGGATCTTTGCTGTGGAGCCGACCCCAAAATACGTGGCGATAGGAGACGTAGATCATAGCGCCCATCAGGGGGATGATGGCGATAAAAAACGGCTCGGGGAGAATCAAGGTGAGGAAAGCCCAACCAAACCCCACCCCCCAGACAAAGGGGTTGGCGCTGAAGGCGTCGACGGCCAATTTGAGGGCCATCCGGCGGGGACAGTCGGCGCAGACCACCAGGGGCAGGAAAAACCACAGACCGATCAAACAGGTGGCCAAGGGCAGCAGCAAGACGTTGAGCCATACCCACTCCAGGGTGCTGTCCAACAGCAGTTGTTGGCTCAACGCCGGCGGTGCCGGCTGGTAAATACCCACCAGAGAGTGGACCCCCAGCACCGCGGCATGGATCAGGTAGCCCAGGAGGATCATCACAAGCCAGCTGCCCATGGCCCCCAGCAACTCCCCCCGACACGCCGGCCAGCGCTGGGCTAGGTGGGCGTAGGTGGTGCGGCCGTAGTCCGCCGCCTGGGCCACCAATACCGCCGTTGCCATCACCCCGTAGAGCACTAATAGGGTGAACACCATGGGAATGCTACCGTACCAGGTGGTGGGATTGAGGCCCCGCTCCAAGACGCTCATGGCGATACTGGTGGCAAAGGCCACCCCACACAGGACGACAAAGACCGGCAACCGGCGGCTGCTGAGCTTGGCGGCATCGGCCAGCCAGTGGCGCCAGGAACTGGGGGGAACGGGGTTGGGTTGCAGGGTATCCATAGGGGGGAACCTGTCGAGCCGTGGAGGAGCCGTCTACACTGGTTACCCCAAGTTGGCGGAAACCATTAAACCTCTGATAGAAAAGATATTACAGACCAATCCCGACCCCGCCAGGTGACGGTTTAGTAAACTTTGCTTTGGGTGTGGTTGCGCGAGGTGGCGATCCCGGCCCGAAGCTCTTCCAAAACAACACCCCCCAAAGGACGCGCCCATGACTACTACTCAAAGCACCCAGACCGACCTCGCCATTGCCCAAGGGGCGACCTTGTTGCCCATCGACGAAGTGGCGGCCACCCTGGCCATCCCCAAGGACGCCCTGTATCCCTTTGGCCACCACGTGGCCAAACTCGAAGGGGATCTCACCGCCCAACTCATGGAGCGCCCCCGGGGCAAGCTGATTTTGGTCACCGCCACCAATCCCACCCCGGCGGGGGAGGGCAAGACCACCACCACCATTGGCCTGGGGGATGGCCTGAGGCGCATTGGCAAGGATGCGGTCATCTGTTTGCGGGAGCCGAGCTTGGGGCCCTGTTTTGGCATGAAAGGCGGCGCCACCGGGGGCGGTCATGCCCAGGTGGCACCCATGGAGGCCATCAACCTCCACTTCACCGGCGACTTCCACGCCCTCACCACCGCCCACAACCTCCTGGCGGCGCTGCTCGACAACCATCTCTACTGGCGCAAGACCCCCACCTTGGACTCGCGGCGGCTCACCTGGCGCCGAGTTTTAGACGTCAACGACCGCAGCCTGCGCCAGGTGGCCACGGGCTTGGGGGCCGGCCAAAACGGCGTGGTGCGGGAGAGCGGCTTCGACATCACCGTGGCCTCGGAACTCATGGCGATTTTTTGCTTGGCCCATGACCTCCGCGATCTCACCCGGCGCATCGGCGCCATGGTGGTGGGGGAAACGGCTGAGCGCCGGCCGGTCACCGTGGCCGAGTTGGGCTTTGCAGGGGCGTTGACTGCCCTCCTCAAGGACGCCTTTCGACCCAATTTGGTCCAGACCTTAGAGCACACCCCAGCGCTGATCCACGGCGGTCCCTTTGCCAACATTGCCCACGGCTGCAATTCCCTCGTGGCCACCCAAACGGCCTTGGGGCTGGGGGAGTACGCCGTCACCGAGGCGGGCTTTGGGGCCGATTTGGGGGCGGAGAAGTTCATCCACATCAAGTGCCGGCAAAGTGGTCTGGTGCCGGCGGCGGTGGTGGTGGTGGCCACGGTGCGGGCCTTAAAAATGCACGGTGGCATCTCCAAGGATCGGCTGGACGAGCCCGACGAGGCGGCGGTGGAGCGGGGGCTGGCCAACCTGGGGCGCCATTTGGAAAACTTGGCGAACTTGGGGCTCTCCGCGGCGGTGGCCATCAACCACTTTCCCAGGGACACGGCGGCGGAACAAGGGCGGATTGTGGCCTTTTGCCGGGCTAGGGGGGTGGAGGCGGTGGTCTGCACCCACTGGGCCGAGGGGGGGCGGGGCGCCGAGGCCCTGGCGCGCGATGTGGTGGAGCTGGCGGAGCGGGGGGGTACGACGCCTTCGAGTCCGCGGTTTCTCTATCCCTTGGAATTGCCGTTGGTCGCCAAAATCGAGGCCGTGGCCAAGGGCATCTACCGCGCTGGGGAGGTCGTCATCGAGCCCCGGGCCCGGCGCCAGTTGGCGCGCTTTGAGAACCAAGGCTACGGCCACCTACCGGTGTGTATGGCCAAAACCCAATACAGCTTCTCCAGCGACCCCACCTTGTTGGGGGCGCCGGAAAACCACACCCTGGGGGTCCGGGAGGTGCGTCTCAGCGCCGGGGCGGGGTTTGTGGTGGCCATCTGTGGCGACCTCATGACCATGCCGGGGCTACCCAAAGAGCCCGCTGCCCTGGCCATCGGCCTCGATGACCGGGGACAGATCAAGGGACTTTTCTAGGGCCTTGGGTTCGCCCTAGGGCGGGCTCAGGTGTGCGCTGTGAGGTCGTATTCGTCGACGATGTTCTCCGCCGTGGCACTGTGAAACGTCACGGTCCACCAGTCCGCCCCTCCATCTGCCCTGGGGTAGTGCCAGGTGTTGGGGCTCACCACGTCCCAGTGGTGTTCTAGCCCCTGCCCCTTACCCTCGGTGGGCGCGGCGATGGCACAGGCCTGAAAATGGCGATCAATCCCCCCGGGCTTGGCCGAGCAAATGGCACCGCTGCCCCGGTAGGCCACCAGGCGTTGGGTGCTGTTGCGGTGTATTTCCGGGTGGGGGGGCTGTTGCCCCGCCTTGAGGACAAACAGTCGACACAAGCCCACTTGGGTTGCCAACTCCGCCGGTAGGGCGCGGTGGAAAGGGGCGATGGGCAGGGGATAGCTGATGTAAACCCGGTCGAAGTCAGCTGCGTCGAGGCGGCGCTGGGCTCTGGCAAAGCCCTCGCCGATGAGTTCGCGAAATACGGCCTGGGTGAAAACCAGGTGGTGGAGGGCTTCGAGGAGGGGGCGTTCGGTGGCGCTGGGTTGTGCCATGGTAAAAACTCCCAGGGTGTGTTGGCGCGGTGTCGCCGGGATCTTGCGCTATGCTATCCCGGCCTCAAATACCTCCTCGCCTTCGGCTCCAAGGACTTACACCCCTATGTTTGAATCGTCGGGTTACCGTATCTTCACCCTCGCCGGCGTGCCTGTGGCATTGTCGGGGTCTTTTTTTCTGCTGATGGGGCTTTTGCTGATTCTCATCGGCCCCCAGCAGGGACTGCCTTGGCTGGCGGCGATCTTTGTATCGATTTTAATCCACGAATTTGGCCACGCCGTCGTCGCCAAATACTACCAGCTCAACCCCGCCATTATCCTCCACGGCTTTGGCGGCTTGTGTTTCCACGGGGTCGCCAAGAGCGACCGCCACGACGCCCTCATCGTCGCCGCTGGGCCTTTGGTGCAGATCGCCGCCGGGCTATTGGTCTCCTGGGGGTTACAAGCGGCGGCCCGTCCCTCGTCGGTCGTGGTGGGGGTTCTCATCGACAACCCCTGGCTCTACGCCTTTTTGGTGAATTTCATCTGGGTGAGCTGGTTTTGGGGCGCCATCAACTTGCTGCTGCCGGTGTGGCCCCTGGACGGCGGTCAACTGACCCACTTGTTGTTGCGCCGCTTTCTAACCGAAAGTGTCGCCCAGCGCTGGGCGCTGCGGGTCAGCATCAGCGCCATCATCGTCTGTGCCCTGTTTGCCCTGCAAATGGGGTTGGTGTTTTCACTGTTCATTTTGGGGATGCTGTTTTTGAGCAACGTTCAGGCTCTCCAGCTGGGTATGCCCCTCATCGCTCGGGGGGGCCGCCAGGTGGCGCCAAAGCTCAGCCCCACCAGCAAAGCCCTATTCGACCAAGCAGAAACCGCCTACGCCGAGGGCGACTGGCATCGTGCCGCCCGTCTTTGCCACCAGCTGCGCGCCGACGTCAAGGCCATGCCCCCCAAGGCCATGGGGCGGCTGTGGGAAATCTTAGGGGTCGCCACGGTCCAGCTGGAGGAGTGGGAGGAGGCTTTGAGCTATCTGCGCCGGGCTCCCCAGACCGAAGCCGTCCGAGAAGCCATTGGCCGTTGTGAAGCGGCCTTGCCCCAGGTGGAAACCAAGCCTTTTTGACGTCGGTGGAGGTATCAATCGAGTTTTGGGGGATGGCACAACTTTCGTAGCGACTGCCGCCAAAGTAGCTACTAAGCGTCAGCGATCGAGTTTCCGATAATGTCTACTGTTGATAATATTTGCCACCAAAGTGCTCCACGCCAACGCCAACGCCAAGATGCGGGGATCCCCCCCCGAGCCATTTGCGCCTTTGGACAAAACGACGCTTTTGGCATGCTCGCCGTCGAAGCCCTGCGACAAATTTGGGTTGATATCCCCGCCATGGCTGATCTGATCTCCCTCCTCGACACCATCGCCACCCTGGAAGGCGATAATCCCCCGCGCAATTTCCTGGGCCCGGTGGGGGTATTCCAACGGGAAACCCTCCCGGTGCGCGATGCCGTACTCTCCTTGGATGTGTGGGGAGAGGACTACAGCACGCCGTGTCAAGCCATATTGGTCTCGGCCCTATCGACTGAAACCGCCGCGTTTACCGCCTATAGCCGCCTCAAGGGCAAATCTTGGATCGTTTTGACGGGTTCTTTTACTACCGCCTTGGGGTTCTTCGATACGCTCAAACGCTTCAATGTGACCGAAGGCGTGGTGACCAGCCAGGTGGTGCCGTCCCCCAGCAGCGACCTGGCCATTGTCGCCGATGCCCGAGAAGCTCTGGGGTCGGCGATTAATCTTCTCTCCATAGAGGGTTTTGTCGTCGGACGCCTGGCCCTCGAAGGCCTGCGTCGAGCCGGCGATGACTTGACCCCAACGGGCTTTGCTAACGCCCTCCTGGGACACGCCTTTGATATAGGTGGGTTGCAAATGGACTTCACCGACGACCGCCACGGCTCCAGCGACATCTTTCCTCAGATTTTGCGCCAAGGGCAAGTGCTGAGTGTTACCCAAGACCAATTGGTGGATGAGCTCCGCGTTATGTCCTTGAGATGAAAGCCTTGATGCGCCAAGGGCGAGGGTAGAGCGTCACCCAAGGGCAGCTGGCGGAGGAGATTCGCACTCAGGCATCGGGGAGCTGAGTACCGCGCCATCGACTCGTCCTTGGCTGACGGACCATCGCCAGGGGCTTTGGGATACCCCAGCTATCCGGGGGCCTAAAACTCCACCCTATCACCGCTGCCGGCCTCAGACCGGGTGTAGCTCACCTCGTGGACGGTATCCCCCAAGGGGTTGATGAGGCGCAGGGTGTCGCCGCCATTGCCCAAGGGCAGCTTGCCCTCTTCCAGGGTCAAGGTGAAATCGGCCCCCGGCGCCACTTCCCCGGTCAGCTCTACCCAGGCGCCGCTCTTGTCCAACAGGCGCCAACCCTCCAGGTCGATGGGGGCATCGCCCGTGTTTTGCAACGTCATCTGCTCGTTGCCGGCGTCGCCCCCCGCCGGGTTGGGCAGGGCGGCGGCGATGCGCAGGGCGTTGGCACCCCCCACGCCGTCCACGCCGTCCACGCCGTCCACGGCATCCACGCCGTCCACCGGGAACGTCGGGCGGTTGGGTACGGCTTCTCCATCGGTGGGAATCATAAAGTCCTTCACCACCGCCATGTGCTGCATGGCCTCGGCACCGCTGTCCCCCTTGCGCACCGGGGCCACGGCGTCGAGGTCGTCAAACACCCGGCTGTCGAACACCAAGCCGTTGTCAAACTGCTGGTCGCCCACTGCCACCGGCACGTGGTGGGCGTTTAAATCGCCGTCGGCCCACACCCCGTCGTAGGGCTTGGCGCGCTTGGCATTGGTGCCGATGCGGCCATCGGCGTCGGCGGGCTGATGGTCCAAGTCGATGACTTCGTCCAAGGTCCCGTAGGCCGGCTCACTCATCTTGGAGGTGTTGAAATCGCCGCCGATGACCAAGTAATCCTCGGGGGGGACAAAGTTGCGGACTTGGTTCACCAACTCCTTGGCTTCGGCGTCCCGGGTGCTGGCGTTGCGGGTCAAAAAGTGAACGCTCACCGCCCACAGGTCCTTCTCCCCGGGAATGTCGATCCGGGCCCAGGCGAACTCCCGGTTGTCCACTTGGGGATCGTCCCAGGTGCCGGCGTCCTTGATGGGGAAGCGGCTGATGATCCCGTTGGGGATCTGGGCCCCGGGCTCTCGGTAATAGTTGAACTGCTCGCCAAAGGTGTCGGCGACAAACTCGTCGATGGCGGCCTTGGAGTTGTTGCCGTAGTTGAACTCCTGGATCAACGCCACGTCGGGTGCGAGGCCCTGGAAGATCCGCGCCCCGTGACCTTCATCGTAAGACTGGTTGCGGCCGCTGGTGATGTTGCCGGCCATAATCCGCAAAGGCGCCTTGCCCGCCTCCTGGGGAGCCCCTTCGGCGCTGCGATTCGCAAAGCGGTCTGCGTCGACGCCATGGGCGTCGGGGTTGGGGTCGAGGTTCCCACCAGTGGCGGGGTTCAAGGGATCAAGGGGACCGTTGACCAGGGTGTTCATGGCATATCCTCAAGGATGGGGGGCTAAATCGACCGTGGTACCCCTGGAGGGCGAATCGCACCGCGCAATCCGCCGTCGAGATGTACCGGCAAACCCGGCCAGTGATGATCACTACAACATGACAGCTTTGTGACAGGGAGTATTTAACGGCAATGGGTCTCAGCCCGCGAGAGAGCGAGTGCCACTTTTGGTGAGTACTACAGGGCTTGACAATAAAAAAGGCTGGAGATGATGATCTCCAGCCCAAGAAGGCGATCTGAAGGGATTTCGAGCCTTATGGAGGCCCGAGAAACCAATGTAACCCAACCCCTAGAAGCCGTCTACACCGAATTGTCACGAAAATGTCACTGGGGCTTCACGGAGCTTTGCGGCGGTGGTAGCGGGGGGTGACGAAGGGCAAGGGCGCCACTTCCAGGGCCACCGAGCGGCCCCGGAGGTCGGCGTAGAGGATGGTGCCGGGCTTGGCCGTGGTCGTGGCCACATAGCCCATGGCGATGGGGCGGGTGACGCTGGGGCCAAAGCCGCCGCTGGTGACTTGTCCCACGGGTCGGCCGTCGCCGTCGGCCAGGACCGTTCCCCCCCGCACGGGGGCCCTGCCCCGGGGCAACAGGCCCACCCGGCGCCGCTGGGGTCCAGCGGCCAGTTGCCGGAGGATCACCTCGGACCCCAAAAATCCCCCTGCCCGGGGTCCGCCTGGCCGGCGGGCCTTGCCGATGGCCCAAGCCAGGCTCGCCTCCACGGGGGTGGTGGTGGTGTCGAGGTCTTGGCCGTAGAGGCACAACCCCGCCTCCAGGCGCAGGGAATCTCGGGCCCCAAGGCCCGCTGGCGCCACGCCCTCCAGGGCCAACAGTTGCCGCGCCACGGCCTCGGCCACGGCCTCGGGCAACGACAGCTCAAAGCCGTCCTCGCCGGTGTAGCCCGAGCGACTCACCAGGCAGGGGGCGCCTTGAAGGTCGACGGTGGTGGCCGCCATAAAGGGGAGATCGATCACCGCCGGGGCCAGGGTTGCCAGGGCCGCGGCGGCCCCGGGCCCCTGGAGGGCCAACAGCGCCCGATCACCCGGGGCCGTCACCCCACAGCGTCCCGCCAAGTGGGCCTCCAGGTGGGCCACGTCGAAGGCTTTGCGGGCGGCGTTGACCACCAATAACCAGTGGTCGCCCCCACAGGTGACCATGGCATCGTCGAGGATGCCGCCACTCTCGTCGGTCAACAGGGCGTAGCGCTGGCGGAGAGGGCCCAGGTCCACCACATCCGCCGGGGTGAGGCCCTCCAAGGCCATGGGTGCCCCGGGGCCATCGAGGCGCACCTGACCCATGTGGGACACATCGAATAAACTCGCCTCGGCCCGGGTGTGGTGGTGCTCCTGGAGGATGCCTTGGGGGTAGTGGAGGGGCATGGCGTAGCCGGCAAAGGGCACTATGCGAGCGCCGAGTTCTCGGTGGAGGTCGAAGAGGGGGGTGTGGGCCAAAGCGGGCGGCGAAGAGTCGGGCATGGGGGTCACTGTGGTGGTGGGCCGCGCGGCTTCAAGGCCCATGCTCGGCCCCGATGGGGCCGCGTTGGGGGAGTGTGAGAGATCGTCCATTCGAGGT
>JBHJHK010000079.1:0-3474 GCA_050330975.1 Candidatus Competibacterales bacterium
GGGCTGTTTCGAGTGGTTTGCGTTGGATCAAGGATTTGCCATGAAACCCCATCTCCCGCCCCTGTCGACATGCGGCGAGTTAGCCTTCGGCGTCGTCTAGGGCCAAGTGTACCCCATCTAAAATACCCAACCCCCAAGCCCGGGCAGCGTAGACGCAGTGGGACAACGCCGCCACTAAACCCCGGCGGTCAGGGGTGTGGGGAATGCGGGTCTCCTTGGCCAGATCTGAAGTGCCCATCACCAAACAGTCCAACCGCCGGTGGGACCCAGCGATGGAATCTACATCCAGCACACCCCGGGGGGTCTCGATCATCAGCCATAGGGCCATGGCCTCGGGAGCCCCAGCCTTGCCCAAGGCCGCCACGGCATCGGCCACCTGGTCGGCGTTTTCCACCTTGGGAAACAATACCGCGTCGGCATCCGTCGACGCCACAGCCGCCACGTCATCATTGCCCCAGGGGGTGTCGAGGCCGTTGACCCGGATGATGCGCTCGCGCTGGCCATAGCCTCCAGCACCAAGGGCTTGAACCACCTGCTGCCGAGCTCGGGCCTTGGCCTCGGGGGCGACGGCGTCTTCCAAATCGAAAATTAATCCATCGGCGGCCAGTCCCCGGGCCTTCTCCAGAGCCCGGGCATTGGAGCCCGGCAGATAGAGCACCGAGCGGCGTAGACGCAAGTTCAAAGGTCTTCTCCGTCAAAAACCCCACCACCGCCCCAGCCAGGGCACCAGCAGGGGCACCAGCAGGGCGGTGAAAAGGGCGTTGAAGGCCATGGCAAGGCCGGCAAAGGCCCCGGCCCGGGGATGGAGTTGAAAGGCCCTAGCGGCACCGATGCCGTGGCTGGCCAAACCCATGGCAAAGCCCTGGACGGCTCGATCCCTCACCTTGAGGCGCCGGAGCAACCAAGGCGCCACCACGGCGCCCGTGATGCCGGTGAGGATCACCAGCACCGCCGTGAAGGACGGCAGGCCGCCGATCTTTTCGGCGATGCCCATGGCGATGGGGGTGGTGACGGACTTGGGGGCCAGGGATAATACCGTCTCCCGGTCGCCGCCAAACCCAAAGGCCACCGCCATGGCCCCCAGGATGGCCACCCCAGAGCCCAACACGAGGCCCAAGACCATGGGCCCCAGCAACTGGCGCACCCGGGGCAGCTGCTGGTAGAGGGGAATGGCCAGGGCCACCGTGGCCGGTCCCAGCAAAAAATGGATAAATTGGGCCCCTTCAAAATAGACCTGGTAGGCGGTATCGGTGACCAATAGCAACCCACCCAACACCGCGACGCTCAGCAACACCGGGTTGAGGAGGGGCGGTTCGCCAAGGTGGCGATAGAGGGCCAAACTTCCGGTGTAAACCACCACCGTGAGGGTTAGCCACAGCAGCGGCGAGGCCGCTAGGTAAACCCAGATATCCCGCAGCTGAGCGACGTCCACGGCGTCAATCATCGACTCCATCCCGCTCCGCCCCTCGCCGACGCTGGACCAAGTCCATGGCCACGGCGGTGACCGCCACCGCCAGGCCCGTGCTGACGACGACGGCAAAAACAATGGCCACCCCGTCCGCCACCAGCCGTTCTCCGTAGCGAATGATGCCCACCCCGGCCGGGACAAACAACAGCGACAAATGCCCCAAGAGCCCGCTGCCAGTGCCCTCCAAGGCCGGAGAGGGGCCGCCCCCCCCCACCAGAGCGCACAACAATAACACCATCCCCACCACCGGCCCCGGCACGGGAAAGGCGGTGAGCAACACCACCAGTTCCCCAGCCAATTGGAATACCAACAGTAGGGCGATGGACCCCAATACCCCGCCTCCCACGGCCGAACACCAAAACCTAGCGCTTGGGCATGTACAAGTCGGTGATGGTGCCCTCAAAGGCCTCCGAGGCCATGGCCACGGTCTCCGACAAGGTGGGGTGGGCGTGGATGGTCATGCCGACGTCGGCGGCGTCGGCCCCCAGTTCGATGGCCAAGCCCACCTCGGCGATGAGATCCCCGGCGTTGCTGCCGACGATCCCGGCGCCGATGATCCGGTCGGTCTCCTCGTCGAATAAGATCTTGGTGAGCCCCTCGTCGCGGCCGTTGGCCAGGGATCGCCCCGAAGCCGCCCAGGGGAACACCCCCTTGCCGTATTTGATACCCTTTTCCTTGGCCTCGGTCTCCGTGACCCCCACCCAGGCCACCTCGGGGTCGGTGTAGGCCACGTTGGGGATCACCTTGGCGTCGAAGTGGGAGGTCTTGCCGGCGCACACCTCGGCGGCCACCTTGCCCTCGTGGACGGCTTTGTGGGCCAACATGGGCTGGCCGATGACATCGCCAATGGCGTGGATGTGGGGCACATTGGTGCGCAACTGACCGTCCACCACGGGAATAAAGCCCCGCTCGTCGACGTACACCCCGGCTTTGTCGGCGTCGATGCCCTTGCCGTTGGGGGTGCGACCCACGGACACCAAGATGAAATCGTACAACTGGGGCTCCGCGGGGGCGTTTTTGCCCTCGAAGGTCACCCGTAAGCCCTCCTCCAGGGCCTCCACTTGGGTGACCCGGGTGCTGAGCAAAATCGACTCGTAGCGCTTTTCCATCCGCTTTTGGAAGGGGCGCACCACGTCGCGATCGGCCCCCATCATCAGGCCATCCAACATCTCCACCACGGTGATCTTGGTCCCCAGGGCGTAGTACACCGTGGCCATCTCAAGGCCGATGATGCCACCGCCGATGACCAGCATCCGCTCGGGGATCTGCCGCAGCTCTAAAGCGCCGGTGGAGTCGACGATCCGCGGGTCTTCGGGGATAAAGGGGAGTTTCACCGGCTCTGAACCGGCGGCGATGATGCAGCGCTCAAAACCGATAACCGTGTGGTTGTTGTCGGCATCTACCACCTCCACGTGGTGGGGATCGATGAACTTGCCGTAGCCCCGCACCACCTGGACCTTGCGCTGCTTGGCCAGGCCGTCCAGGCCCTTGGTGAGTTTGCCCACTACCCCGTTTTTCCAGTCCCGCAGGGCATCGAGGTCGATGGTGGGGGGGCCGAACTTCAAGCCGTGGGCGGCGAAGTCCTTGGTTTCGTCGATGACCTTGGCGGCGTGGAGCAGCGCCTTGGAGGGAATACAGCCCACGTTGAGGCACACCCCCCCCAAGGTGGGGTTGCGCTCGATGAGGACGGTCTTTTTGCCCAAGTCGGCGGCCCGAAAGGCGGCGGTGTAGCCCCCGGGCCCCGAGCCCAACACCAACACCTCCACTTGGATATCGCTGCGCCCCTCGTAGCTGCCGGCGGCGGGGCCGGGACCGGCGGCACCATTGCCCCGCCTCGAGGCGCCGTGGGTCGGTTGGGAAGCCGCGGCGTCCTTGAGCCTGAGGGTCATGATCAAATCCCCCCGGCTCACCTTATCCCCCACCGCCACCTGGACGGCTTCCACCACCCCCCCCTTGGGGGCGGGGATGTCCATGGAGGCCTTGTCGCTCTCCAGGGTGATCAAGGG
>JBHJHK010000080.1:0-4148 GCA_050330975.1 Candidatus Competibacterales bacterium
GGGTCTGCTCGGGCAGGCGAAAGCCGGCCACCGACTGCTGGAGCTCCTGGGCCAATTGATTGAGTTTGTTGATGGAGTTGGCAGTGGCGACACTGCTCTCGGAGGTCTGGGCGGTGATCTCATTGATGGAGGCCATGGCACTGGACACCCGGGCGGCCATTTCCGTCACCTGCCCCGAGGCGGTGGAGATTTCATTGATCAACTCCGCCAAGTTGGCGGAGACCTTTTCGATCTCCTCGAGGGCCTCGCCGGCTTTCTCCGCCAAACCCGCCCCCTTGACCACCTCAGTGGTGCTCTTTTCCATGGCGATTACCGCCTCGTTGGTGTCGGCCTGGATGGTCTTCACCAGGGCTTCGATGCGCTTGGTGGCGTTACTGGAGCGCTCGGCGAGGCGCTGGACTTCGTCGGCCACCACGGCGAACCCCCGGCCCGCCTCGCCGGCGGCGGAGGCTTGGATGGCGGCGTTGAGGGCGAGTATGTTGGTCTGATCGGCGATGTCGTTGATGAGGGCCACGATGTCGCCGATCTCCTGGGAGCTCTCTCCCAAGCGCTTGATGCGCTTGGAGGTCTCTTGAATGTGTTCGCGAATGGCATCCATTCCCTGGATGGTGGAACGCACCCGATCTCCCCCCTCGTGGGCGATACCCACCGATTTCTCCGCCACCTCCGCCGAGGCGGCGGTCTTTTCGGAGACGTCGTCCATGAACTGGGCCATCTGCATCACCGTCTTGGAGGACGATTCGATCTGGCGGGCCTGGACTTCGGAGGCCCGGGCTAGGCGGTCGGCCACGGCGCGGGTGTCCTGGGCGGCGGAGGCCATCTGTTCGGCGGTGCGGTTGATGGTGGAGACCAGGTCCCGCAGCGCCTCGATGGCGTAGTTCACCGAATCGGCGATGGCGCCGGTGATGTCCTCGGTGACCGAGGCTTGAACGGTGAGGTCGCCTTCGGCCAAATCGCCCAGTTCGTCCAAAAGGCGCAAAATGGCCTCCTGGTTGCGGCGGTTTTGCTCCTCGGTGGCCTGACGCCGGAGTTCGTTCTCCGACAGTCTGAAGCGGGTGTCGCGGCGCTGGAACAGCGCCAAGGCGGCGAGGAGCAACAAAGCAGTAGCACCAAAGGCGTAGGAGGCCAGGTCGGCGTTGAACGACAGGCCAAACAGTTCAACCCGACCCACCTTGGAGCTGGTGTAGGCGGTCTGGAGGGCGGTGACTTCGCTGAGGAGCTCGTCCCCTTGGGCGGCTATGGCTCGCACCGCCTCCTGGACTTGGAGGATTTCCGGGGCGGCGTTGATGATCCGGGCGGCGTCGGCCCTGAGGGTATTCAACAAACTGTTGACCCGCTCGATGCCACTTTGGGGGGCGGACTCGATGAGGTCGCGCACCGCGGTGGCAAATTGGCGAATATCGGTGCCAAAATCCCGGGTGGCCCGCTCGACGTTGGCCGTCACCGCCAACATCTGCCCCAAGCTCTGGGCCACGCTTTCCAGCCGCGCCAACTGCAGGGTCGCTTCGAAGATTTGTTGATCGGAGGCGTTGGCGTTGATCAGGGCCCGGGCCACCACCTCGGAACTGTTGACCAAGTCGTCGAACACCCGGTCGAGCTTGTCCCGGCGGAAAGTATCGATGAGCTGAATGGTGTCTCGCCCCGCCAACACCGTGTCGATGTTGAGGCGCATTTGCCGCCACTGCTCTTCCAGGACGTCGATCTGGGAACTCACCCCGGAGGGCAGGGCGCTAAAGCCGGCCTCGGCGTCGCCGAGCTTCTCGAGCTCGAGGATCTCATTGAAGCGGTTTTTGCTGTTGCGCAAGGCCTCAAAGGCCGCCCCATCACCCCGCGCCGCCGCTAGGGCCTCGATGACCATGTCCCGCGACAAGAGGCGCTGCTCGGCCATCAGGCTCAAGTTTCTGGTGTCTACGCTATCTTGTCGGGCGACCGACACCAGGGTGAGCACCATCAAAACGATGGAAATCACCAATAAGGTGAGGAGGACAAAATACTTGGAACTGAAGGTGCCCGCGGACACCCCGGCTTCACCACGAGCTTCGCTCATGTTCAGTCTCCCTATGCACGGCGTTTTCCAGCCCCCACACGGGGCGTTCCAGCTTCACCACGAGCGCTGCCCATATCCAGTCCCATGCTCAGTGTGCCCCAATTTCCCCCCTTGAGACCTCGCGATGGATGGTCGAAGGGGAGTTACAGCGAATATTTTCCCCTATTCAGCAGCTTCCATAAAGCGGGGATCGTCGAGGAAACGGCTCAGGCTGAACACCATCCACAACTTGCCTTCGGCGTCGAGGACATCGGTGAGGTAGGGGCGCAGCTTGTCCTCGGCCTCTCGCAGATCGACGTGGCGGTTCTCATAGCCAAAGTGGCGCATGCCGACGATCTCGTCGACCAAAAGGCCGTAGCTCCACTCTGCCTGGCGCACTACCACCACGCGGGTGCTGGGGGTAATGACGCTGCCGGCACGGCCGAGAAACCGGTTGAGGTCGACGATGGAAATCACCGTTCCCCGCAAGTTGGCGATGCCCAACAGCCAGGCTTTGACCCCGGGCACCCGGGAGATCTTCGGCATGGGAATGATCTCGGCGATCTCCCCCATGGCGAACATCAAGTGCCAAGTGCCGAGGCGCAGGGCGAGGCGCCCGGCGATGACGACGCCCTCGTCGGCCTCGTCGCTCTGGGCCAAGCGCCCGCGGCTGCGTTGGTCGAGGGCCAACAGCAGCTCGAAGGGATGGAGGCGAGGCTGGTCGGCTTCCACGGTCGCGCCCTCCGTCAACCGGCGTCGGAATTCGCCCCAGCGTCGAGGAGCGCGCGAATTTTGGCGATGAATTCCTTGGTGGAGGGCGGCTTGACGACGTAGTCCCGAGCCCCCTGGCGCAGACCCCAAATGCGGTCGGTCTCCTGGTCTTTGGTGGTGACCATGATGACCGGAATGTTGGCCGTATCGGGATCCCGAGACAGCAATCGGGTGGCTTGGAAGCCATTCATCCCAGGCATCACCACATCCATCAAGATCAAGTCGGGCTTCTCGCGCTTGGCCAACGCCACGCCGTCCTCGGCGTTGGTGGCATTGAGGGTGTGATAGCCACTCTCCTCCAGCATGCGCTTAAAGGCGAAGGTCTCCGTGGGCGAGTCATCGATGATCAAAATGCGAGCCATGGTTCATCTTCCCAACTCAGACGGGGTGCGAGCGCAGGTACAGCGGTGGGGCTTCGAGTTCATCGCTCGCGAGCCGACGCGCGCACGTGCTGGTCAATGGCTTCGATGAGATCTTCTTTGGTGAAGGGCTTGGTGACATATTGTTCAGACCCCACGAGTTTGCCCCGTGCCTTGTCGAAGATCCCGTCTCTAGACGATAACATAATCACCGGCACATCCTTGAAAACCCGGTTATTTTTGATCACCGAACAGGTTTGGTAACCATCTAGGCGCGGCATCATGATATCGAGAAAAATGATATCGGGGTGGTTGTCGACGATCTTTGACAGCGCTTCAAAACCGTCGTCGGCCGTGACCACTCGGTAGCCCTCGCGCGTGAGCAACGTCTCTGCCGTGCGGCGGATGGTTTCGCTATCGTCGACGATCATGACCTTGATAACGGAGCGAGGCGAGTCGTCCTTGTGAAGAGCTTCCACAGAGCCTCCTTGACCTCCTTGACTTGAGGGTCCCTGCGCCCACTGCGCCGGATCGCCAGGGACTGTTTAACACATTATCCACGGAGATGCCACGCGCGTCACCCGCACCGAGGGCCGCCAAACGGCGTTTCTGAGGACTCGGTGAGCAAATGAGTTGAACCCGAAGAAATAACTTTCGACAATGCGATACAGCGTGCCCCCCACCGGAGGAGATCATTCCCCATGACCGTTCGCCTCGGCGTCGTGATGGATCCCATCGACGCCATCAAACCCCACAAGGACACCACCTTGGCGCTGTTGCTGGCCGCCCAGCGCCGGGGCTGGTCGCTCTTGTACTTCGAGCCCGTGGATCTTTTTTTGCGCGACGGTCGCGCCCAAGGCCTTGGACGCCCCTTGGTAGTCGCCGACGACCCCAAGGCCTGGTATCGCCTCGAAGCCCCCGAGGAACTCGACCTGGTGGAGCTCGATGTCATTCTCATGCGGGTCGACCCCCCCTTTAATATGGAGTACATC
>JBHJHK010000081.1:0-5034 GCA_050330975.1 Candidatus Competibacterales bacterium
CGCCGGGGCACCCGCCTCGCGGCTCTTGTCGACCCCCCCCGCCGCCCGCGGGGCCGGGGGCGGGGTGTGGCGCCCCCCGTTGCGGGGGGGGGGGGGGCCGCCGGCCCCCCCCCGGCTGGTGTACATCAACCGCCCCAACGGTCTGGCGGACTTCGACTTGGTGGTGGTTCCCCCCCAGTACGGCGTCCCTCCCCACCCCAACGTCCTGCGGCTGGCGTTGCCCCTCCAGCGTCCCCGCCCCGCCGATCCCACCCTTATCGATGCCTGGCGGGCCGAGTGGGCCGCCAAGCCCACCCCCTGGATCGCCGTGTTGGTGGGCGGCGCCACCCAGCCTCTGGTGCTGGACGGCGCCGGTGTAGATCGCCTCATGGCCGGGTGTCGCCGGGTGGCCGAGGCCTGCAAAGGCACTTTGCTATTGACCACCAGCCCCAGGACACCGGCGGCGCTTTGGCCCCGCCTCGAAGCCTGGCTGCGCCCCGGTGATGTGGGCTATCGCTGGCGGCCCGACGCCCAGGGCGCCAATCCCTACGCCGCCCTCTTGGCCCTGGCCCACCGCTTTGTGGTCACCGCCGACAGCGTATCCATGGCCACCGAAGTGGTGCGCACCGGCAAGCCCTTGGCCATCGCCCCCCTACCCGCCCGCTGGTCGTGGGGCAAACGGGCCAAAAACGCCCTCCAGCGGGCCGTCCACGGCGCTCCCCCGGGAACTCCCCTGGCCCCCTGGCGGCGGCGACTGAGCGACGCCGCCAACGGCCTGGGGCTGACCTACTACCGCGACCTGGAGGACTTTCGCCGCCACCTCATCGCCCGGGGGTGGGCCGAGGCCACCATCGACGGCTTGGGGGATAGCACTTGCCAAGACCGGCGCGCCCGGGCGGCACCCCCTCCCGACGACCTAGAGCGGGTGGCGGCGACGGTGCGACAGTTGTTCTGTCCCCGACAGGGGGAAAAGCCCTAATCCCCCCCGGGGACGGGGGGAGTGGGCGCCACGCCGCCCCCGAACTCCATCCCAAAGCGCTGGGATACCACCTGGGGCTTGGCCCAGGGCCGCCAAGGGGGACGGGCCTTGGTGGTGGCCACCAGGCAGTAGCCCGCCACCCCGTGGCGCCAGGCGCTGGCGGCGAACATCCCCTCCCACCAAGGGGGGGGACGCACGGTGACGTGGACGTTGTCGCCGCTGGGCAGGGACTTCTTGGCCGGGTAGCAGGCCACACTGGCATAGACAAAGTGTCGGGCGCGACTGAAGAGCTCGTCGACGATCCAGGGGAGATCCTCCTCGGGGCAGTGCTCGAGGACATCGGTACAGATCACCCCGTCGAAGACCTCCTCGGGCAACTGGCTGAGGGGCGCAAAGCCCGGGTCGTAGAGGGTGATCTCGTCGACGCCCCAGTAGCCCTTGAGGTCTGGGGCGACTTCGCCGTTGGCCAAGGGAATGTCCCGCCAGAGGTATTGCTGACCCTTGCCGGCGCCGTAGTCCAACAGGCGCCGGCTGTGGGTGTGTTGCACCCAGCGGCGGATGGCGGGGGCGTGGGGCAACAGGCTCTTGCCGCTGAAGGTGGCCTCGGGAGACAGACCCAACGCCGTCTCACCGGTGGTGTGGAGCTGGCGGTAGCTCGCCAGGAGGTCGCAATAGCGGGGGCTGGGCGTTTGGCGACAATAGCGCCTGCGCCCCGGGTCTGCCTTCAACCCCATCCCCCCCTCAAGCGACGGTCTCCAGGGAGCTGGCTGCCACAGAGGTGCTGCGAATCACATAGTTCCACTCCTGGTGGTAGGGCTCCTCGGCGCGGTTTTCCTCGGCGCTGTCCTTGCCCCGCTTGCCCCCGCGCACCTTGGGACCGGTGATGAGGTTGATGGACACCCGATGGCTGGCCATGGGCTTGTCTTGCCAACTCTGACTGGCGAAGGAAAACAACTGGTGCTCCATGCGGTTCCACTTGCTGGTTCCCGGCGGCAGGTGACAAACCGTGAGTTCCAGGTCTTCGTTTTCCACCAGGTGGAGCAGGCCCCGCTTCCAAAGGGCGATGCTCTGGCCGTTGCTGCCGCCGCTGTCCACCACCACCAATACCCGCAATACCCGGCGCGCCCGGGAAAAGGCTTCCTGGCCCATGGTGGTCCACCAGCGGCCCATGCTCTCGGCGGCGAATTCGGCGGTGTCGCCGTCGATGCCGACGCTGATCCAGCCGATGTTGCTCTTGGCCTCGTCGTCGTCGAGTTCGTCGGGGCGCCGCCCCTGCTCCAGGAGAACGAGCTCTTGCATGTGGCGGTCCCGCTCGTCCATGCGCTTTTCCCGCGGCCGAACGTTGTTGACCAATTCGCGCTTTTTAGTATCGACAAACACCACGGGATCGCCGCTGGCCAGATACTGTTTGACCCGTTCGTTGATGTAGTGAAACTGGGCTTCGCGATTGGCCTGGGAAGCGCCCATGAGGGTCTTTTGATTGGCCCGCAGGGTGTAGCCCATCTCGTGGAGGAGGTCAGCAATCCGGTTGTGACTGATGGTGTGATTCATGGCGTTGAGCTCGGAAGCCAACACCCGCACACTCTTGCAGGTCCAGCGCAATGGCGACTTTTCCGGGGATTCCAGGGGCTCGATGAGAGCCTCGAGATCCTGTTTGAGGGTGGGATCCTTGACGATGGCTTGCTTTCTGCCACCGCCTTTGCGGCGGATGCGGGTTTTGTCGACCTTTTCCGGGTGTTTGAGCTCCTCGCAACCCAGGGCGATGGCCCCCCGGGATAAACCGGTTTCCCGGGAGACGACGGAGACTCCGCCATAGCCGATGGCCATGGCTTCTGCAGCGGCGATGCGACGGCGCAAGTGCTCGTCGAGAAAGGGGGACAACAGTTTGAAACGCTCTTTGATGGCGTGCTTATCCATGATCTCTACTCAACCTCATATGCTGACACAAGTCAGTGGTCGGTCATGACTGAATCCTTAGACTTGGGGTAAGGCATTACAGCTTGGGTGTCAGCGTTCCCGGCCCGGGCCTCCCAGCGACTTCGAGGGTCGGTACCCCCGCATCCAGGAGATGTGGGGGACTGGCGAGGCAACCTATTCCATGTTCATGAGGTCATCTCTGCACCTTATTTGTGGCTGTGATGACTCTCTGCCAGAAATTATGACCTCGGCATTGCCCCTCGGTGCGACAATCCGGGCGGATCACAGTGAAAAATGACGTCGAGTATTGGTACGTATCAGGACATGTCCTGGATGCTCGACTGTTATTATTCATTTACACAACAAAAAAAATATAACTTGCCAGGAGGATTATTACGGCTATACCACGGCGGGTCAAGGCGCCACCGCGGACGGCGGCATCGGGGAGGGGGGATCCAACAAGAAAACCGGATACCCGAGGTATCCGGTCAAGACAGCACAGGAGATTGCCTTACGGGTTCTATCTTGGGATTTCGGGGCTACGGATGCATTGACCTAGGTCAAATTTGCCGTGGATTGGGAAAATCGAGGATTCGCCCGGGTGATCCCCGGGCGTCACTTGCCGATGCAAAATCGGGCGAAGATGTGGCCCAGCAACTCGTCGCTGCCCACTTGGCCGGTGATTTCCCCCAGGGACCTTTGGACGCTGCGCAGTTCCTCGGCCACCAACTCGGCGGCCGAACCGCCCGACAGAAGTCCCTGGGCCATTGCCAGGGCCTCACTGGCTTGGGACAGGGCGTGGAGGTGGCGGCGGCGGGCACTGAAGGCCCCCTCGCCGCCGCTGTAGCCCGCGATCCCTTTGAGGCACTGGCGCAGGGCGTCGAGACCGGCACCGGTTTTGGCCGAGACGCAGACCTCCAGGGGAGCGCCGGGGGCGGAGCCACCGACGTGGGAGATGCCCGGAATCCGGCGGCCCGGGGGGGCGCCGGTGAGGTCGATCTTGTTCAAGACCACCACCAATTTCCCCGCCCCCGCAGCCAACGCCTCGGGGAGGCCGGGCACCGCGTCCAAGGGGGGGCACTCCCCGGCGCTGTGGTCCACCACCCACACAATCCCATCGGCGCGGGCCATCTCCTCCCTGGCCCGCCGTATCCCCTCTTGCTCCACGGGATCGATGCTGTCCCGCAGGCCGGCCGTATCGGTGATGTGCAACGGCATGCCGTCCAATTCCAGGGATTCCCCCAGCAGGTCGCGGGGGGTGCCGGGGTTGGCGGTGACGATGGCACTGTCCCGCCCCACCAAGGCGTTGAGGAGGCTGGACTTGCCGACGTTGGGAGCGCCGACGATCGCCAAGCGCATGCCGTCGCGCAACCGCTGACCCTGGCGGGCGGCGGCCTGGAGGGCTTGCAAGTCGCGCCCCAGGGCTCCCAGGCGTTGGCCGATGCGCCCGTCGCTGAGGAAGTCGAGGTCTTCGTCGGGGAAATCCAGGGCCGCCTCGACAAAGGCCCGCAACTCGGTGACCCCGCCGACCAGGGCCTGGATTTGCCGGGAAAAGCCCCCCTGGAGGGATTCCAGGGCGGCCCGGGCGGCGGCGGCGCTGTGGCTGTCGATGAGGTCGGCCACCGCCTCGGCCTGGGCTAGGTCCAACTTGCCGTTGAGGAAGGCCCGCTCGGTGAATTCTCCGGGACGGGCCAAACGGGCCCCTAGGGCCAACACCTGGGCCAGCAGTTGGTCCATCACCACCGGTCCCCCATGGCCCTGGAGTTCCAGCACGTCCTCGCCGGTATAGGAAAGGGGGCCTTGAAAATACAGGGCGATCCCCCGGTCAATGGGGCGACCATCGGCGGCGCGAAAGGGACGGTGGAGGGCGTAGCGGGCAGCGGGGAGGCTTCCCAACAGGGCCCTGGCGATGGTGGCGACGGCGGGACCCGACACGCGCACCACACCGATGCCCCCCCGCCCCGGTGGGGTGGCGACGGCGGCGATGGTGTCGCCGCTGACCAAAGTGCTCCCCCCTCAGGCCTTCTTCAAGTCCCCCGCCGCCACCACCCGCTTGGTGATGACGTATTGCTGGGCGATGGACAACACGTTATTCACCAACCAGTAGAGCACTAGACCGGCGGGAAACCACACAAAAAACACAGTGAAGACCAAGGGCA
>JBHJHK010000082.1:0-4592 GCA_050330975.1 Candidatus Competibacterales bacterium
CATGGCGGCAGAACCCCCGTGCACCATTGGGCTAGCCCAGGCGTACCTCTTGGGCTCCCGGGCCACCCGCGCCCTGGCCAACCCCCCCCCCGAGATGTTCGCCCAGTGCGAAGCGGCCCTGGGGGGGCGGGTGAGCCCGGAGTTTCTCCGCTCCCAGATCGAGGTGGGCACCCTGCCCCATGGCACCCTCCAAGAGGCCCGCCAGGACCTGGCCCATTTGCGGCGCACGGTCTCCCAGGTGGCGGCGGACTTCGACTTGGCCATCATCGCCGCCTCCACCCACCCCTTTGCCCACTGGCGGGCCCAGAAGACCACCCCCAAGGAGCGCTATTCGGCCCTGGAAAAGGACCTCCAGGGGGTGGTGCGGCGGCTGTTGATCTGTGGCATGCACGTCCACGTGGGGATCGACGACCCGGACTTGCGGGTGGACCTCATGAATCAGTTCGCCTATTTCACCCCCCACCTGTTGGCGCTGTCCACCTCGTCGCCCTTTTGGGAAGGTCAAGATCAGGGGCTCCAGTCCTACCGTTTGAGCGTGTTCAACGAACTGCCCCGCACGGGTACCCCCGACGAATTCAATTCGTTTGCCGAGTACCAGCGCCACGTGGAAATCCTGGTGAACGCCGGGGTCATCGAGGACGCCACCAAGATCTGGTGGGACATTCGGCCGTCGGCCCGGTACCCCACGGTGGAGACCCGCATTTGCGATATGTGCACCCGCTTGGACGACGCCATGTGCATCGCCGCCTGTACGGTGTGCCTGCTGGGAATGCTCTGTCGGCTGCGGCGCAACAACCAGCGCTGGCGGCGCTACAGTCGGTTGTTGATCGAGGAGAATCGCTGGCGGGCCCAGCGCTATGGCCTGGACGAGGGGCTGCTGGATCTGGGTATTGGGCGGATCGTGCCCTACCGAGATTTGTTTGGCGAAATCGTCGAGCTCGGCGCCGGCACCGCCACCGACATCGGCTGTCGCCGAGAACTAGCCCATGGCTTTGACATCATCGATCGGGGCACCAGCGCCCACAACCAGCGCCGGGTCTACCACCAAGCCCTAGAGGCAGGTGCCGACGAACCCGAGGCCCTCAAGGCGGTGGTGGACTTTCTCATCGAAGAGACCGTGCGGGACCTATGAGCGTTAGTTTGACTGAACTGCCCTTGGAGGCGTTGAGCGCCGTCAACCCCCTGGATGGGCGCTATGGCGACAAAACCCGGGATCTCCGGGGGGTTTTTAGCGAGTATGGCCTGATCCGCCATCGGGTTCAGGTGGAGATTCGCTGGCTCTTGGCAATGGCCGACGCGCCGGCCATTGCCGAGGTTCCCGCCCTGCCCGCCGACGATCGGACTTTTCTCGAAGGGCTAGGAACAGATTTCGACCTGGCCGCCGCCCGGCGAGTCAAGGCGTTGGAAGCCACCACCAACCACGATGTCAAAGCCGTGGAGTACTGGCTCAAAGAGCAGGTCGCCCCTCGTCCCAGCCTGGCGGCGGTGGCGGAATTCATTCATTTCGGTTGTACTTCAGAAGATATCAATAATCTCGCCCATGCCATGGCCTTGGCCGAGGGACGACGGGTGGTGTTGACAGCCATCGACGCCATCGAAGGGGCGTTGACCCAACGGGCTGGGGAACTGGCTGATTTGCCCATGCTGGCCCACACCCACGGTCAACCGGCCTCCCCCACCACGGTGGGCAAGGAATTGGCAGTTTTTGTTCATCGCCTGCGTCGAGCCCGACAGGGCTTTGGCGATGTGCCCCTGTGGGGCAAGCTAAACGGCGCCACGGGCAATTACAGCGCCTTTGTGGCGGCCTATCCGGAAGTGGACTGGCCTGGGGTGTGTCGTGGTTTTGTCGAGGGCCTGGGGTTCCAGTTCAACACCCATACCACCCAAATCGAGCCCCACGACGGCATCGCCGAGTTGTTTGACGCCCTATCGCGCCTCAACGTGGTGCTACTGGATTTTTGCCGCGACATGTGGGGCTATATTGCCAAGGGCTACTTTCGCCAACGGGCCGTCGCCGGGGAGGTGGGTTCGTCCACCATGCCCCACAAGGTCAATCCCATCGACTTTGAAAATGCCGAGGGCAATTTGGGGTTGGCCAACGCCGTGTTGGATCATTTGAGCCGCAAGCTGCCCATTTCTCGCTTCCAGCGGGACTTGAGCGATTCCACGGCGCTACGGGCCACGGGTACCGCCTTTGGCCATGCCTTGGTGGCTTACCAGTCGTGTCTCAAAGGCATTGGCAAGTTGGCTGTCAATACCCAAGCCCTCGACGAAGAGCTCGACCGCCACTGGGAGGTATTGGCCGAGCCCATCCAAACGGTGATGCGGCGCCACGGCCTTGAAGCCCCCTACGAACAACTCAAAGCCCTCACCCGGGACCACCGCGTCGACACCGCTACCCTGCGGGCCTTTGTCGAAGGTCTCGATCTCCCCGCCGACGCCAAGGCGCGCTTGCTGGCCTTGACGCCCCAGGACTACGTGGGCTTGGGAGCAGCCCTAGGGCAACAGGTGTGAGTTGGGCTTTTTTCCCGCCAGCTCAGTTTTTTGGTTTTGACAATCCCCTCGCACTGCCCGGTATGCTCAGCCATGGGTTGGCCGTCGCTTTCGGGGTAGGGATTGTCGGGGTCAAAGTAACTGAGGGGATTCATCGTCTTTGTCCACAGTGAGTCGTGCCAAGCTTCCTCGCCCTGGGGTGATTCTAAACATCTAGCGAGCCCATTGGCTTACAATGGCTTCGGCTTTGGAAGCGGCCGTTGGGGATCGCGGCGGGAAGCAATCACGATTAGGGGCAACATAGCATGCTAGCGACGACATTGGGCAGGTTTGACCAGGGGCACTGGCTTTGGCGCGGACTGCTGGGCTTTGGGGGATGGCTCTTGATTAGCTCCTCGAGCAGCGCCGCCATGATTGGCCTTGATCAAGATGACTTCACCCTCAATCCAACCTTTAACGAAATCACTTCTTTTGACTTTAGCATCGATCTCGACGTTGCCTTGGTTCCCGGTACCGACTACAGCGACCCCGACCTCAGCGGCGTCGAATATAGCGTCAATGGCGTCTTGACGGAGGATACGCCTTCGGGATTTCCGGCTTTTGCCCTCCAACGGACCATCGGTGGCACGGAGTTTTACAGCCAGGGCAGCTCGTTGGCGTTTGCTATCGATCCCAGCGCTGATTTCAGCGATGGGTTGCAGGTTTCCGAGTTGCTGGGCACGACGGATGTTTTCCTGTTCAACGGCCGGGAAGTGAATACCGGGCGTTATCATCCACCTCTGTTACAGCTCAACAGCGACGGCACGGGGCTGCTGCGCAACTCCAATAATCAGGGTGGTATCAATCCCTCTACCGGGGAAGAGGTCGATGTGGAGATCGGCGAGGAATACATCATTGAACTCAGCTTCGATGCTGCGGCGCTGACCCTCATCGCCGCCGATGACCTCGTCACCCCCGTGCCGCTGCCCGCTCCGGGTTTGTTGCTCATGACTGGACTGTGGGCTCTGGCCCGGCGGCGCCCCTCGAAGCCCTAACTCATCACTCGACCTTGGCGCAGCCCAACCCCCGGTCAATATCCCGGTGGAGATGGGGGCAAAATGGCTCGGCAAAGGCCTTTAAATAGCGCCCCAGAATGCCCCCCCACGGATTGTCGTAATCCTCGCTGTCCATGGGTATGATGCGGTACGAACAAGGCTCGCCCAAAGTTTGGGGCGAGTTTGCCCCCTTGACCCATCAAACCCCAAATCTTCTACCCGTGGACACCTCACCCCCCCCACCCTTTACCATCATTGCCGCCCCCTGGCGCGACCACGCCGACACCCTCTACGCCATCCGCTACCAGGTGTTTGTGGTGGAACAAAACGTGCCCGTGGCGTTGGAGCGCGACGAACACGACCCGGTCTGCGACCACCTCCTGGCCCAAGACCGTCGAGGCCGTGGCATCGGCACGGGACGCCTGCTGGCCGACGGCCACATCGGTCGCTTGGCGGTCCTCGCCCCCTGGCGCGGTCGCGGGGTGGGGCGAGCCTTGATGTTGCAACTCATGGAACGGGCCCGCCGCCGGGGCTTTGGCCACGTGGAGTTGAGCGCCCAAACCCACGCCTTGGCCTTTTATCAAAGTTTGGGATTTGTCGCCGAAGGCGAGGTCTACCAAGAGGCGGGGTTGCCCCATCGCCACATGGTAGCCACTTTGGGAACCTCTCCTTAGAATCTAGAATCACGCGCTGCCAGCTCACATCGGCGAGGAGACCTGCACCATGGAAAAGCCCACCGAACGCGCCCCAGGGGCGGACCAAGACAACGCCACCATCGACGGGAGTAAATCCGCCGTCCAGGCGGTGACGGCCCTGCTGGAATCCACCCGGCGGGAGTTTTGCTTTTACACCCCCCTGGTGGCGGCAGCGCTCCTCAACGCCGAGTTCGTCATCGAGACCCTGCGACGGCGGGTCACCACCCAGCCCAAGATTCGCTGCCAGTTTATCCTGCCCCCGGCGGCCAGCTGGCGACTTGCCGGCCCCCATCGGTTGCATTTGTCCGCGGGGTTGCCCACGGCCGGGGGGCGGCGCACCCCCCCCCCCGACGAACCCCGGGATCGCCCC
>JBHJHK010000083.1:0-6711 GCA_050330975.1 Candidatus Competibacterales bacterium
CCCAAGCCCGGTACCCGCATCCTCAGGGCCTTTTAGTCGTCGAGACTTCGTATGGGGTTGCGGTACCAGCCCCCCATCTGCACCCCGGTACAGCCGCACATCAAATGCTTGATGCCAAAGGCCCCGCCGATGTCATCCCAAAGCGCTTGTCCACCGCGGTGGTAAATCCAGGCGAACATCTCTTGGCTGGTGAGGCCGAAGGGCACTGCGGTGAAAAAGTAGTAACCGGGGTGTTTGGTGCCGAAGTAAAAACTCGTCGAGTGGTAGAGGTCGGCGGTGCCCTCTTGGACGGCGTCGTGGACCGCCAACGCCGGCACCAGCTCCCCCCCGGGGTAGAGTTCGATGCGCAAGCGCCCTTCGGAGGCGCGCTCCAACCGCTCGGCGAAGCCCCGGGCGGCGGTGCCAAAGCCGGGGAAGTCCCGGGGCCAGGAGGTGACCATTTTCAACACCCGGGGGCTCTGGGTGGCGATGGCGGGGGCCGCCATGGCGGGGGTCGCCGCCGCGGTCATCGTCAATAGGGTTCGGCGTTTCACGGACTGAGCCTCGCTACCTAGGGGGCATTATTGATCGAGACAGGGGGCGTTTTCTTCGCCGAACACCTTGAGCTTGATGTCGATGCAGTTGAACTCGATCTCCAAGAAACAACTGCCGCTGGTCACGTCCTTGAGCAAAAACCGGTCGAAATCCCGTTGAAACGTCGCCTCAAAGGCGTGGGGGGAGCCCCAACCGCCTCCCACCACCGACAGTTCGCCGCGAAACACCAGCCGATCGCCAGATTGGTCGCTGCCCGAGAAGGTGATCTCGGTGAACGCCGGCAGCTCGGGGTTGCGTTCACCGATGCAGCGGGTGAAGGCGTCGAGGCGCTGGTTGAGGCGCTCGAAGGTGGTGACGTATTGACCCGCCGCCAGGGGGGAAATCGTCCCCAACGCGATGCCCGCCGTGGCGACGAAGCTCAATCCCATCTTTTTGGAAGGAGACAGCAGGTCCTTAAAAATGCAGAGGGGTACCATGACATAAACTCCTTGTAGCGTCGCGGCGGCCCGGAGACAACTCGCAGGTGACGGGGTGACCACCCCGAGGTGCGGCGCCTCGGGCCCCGCGATCACCTCGGGGAATTCATTAAAGGTCGAGACGCCGTTGACCGCGGGCCGCTCAATCGGTCAGGGCATCGATCTCCAGGGCGCGGATATCGTCCCAGTCGCCGTTATCAGCGGCGCGAAATCCCGCCATGCCCAAGGGCCTTAGAAGATCTTGACCCCCATTTCCAGCACCGTCCACGGCCACCATGGCAGCCGTTAGGGTTTCGACCCACCCATGGGGAACCCGGGGGTGGGCGGCGAAGGCGTGGGGAGTATAACCTGGGGTGGTCCACAATGTCCGCAGCTGTGACCTCACGTCCCAGGCCACGGTGTCAAAGGTGCGGCGAATCCCTCCCCCGGCGGGATACAACCCCCGGGCCACGGTGCGGTAGACGGAATCGTGGGAGGCCACATAGGCGGGGGTAAAGGGAATGCCCTGGCGCTTGAGGTGGGAGCGCACCAACAAACTGGCGGCAAAGGCCGCCGGGGCGGGAAAGGCTAGGGTTGCCCCCGCCAACTGGTGGAGGTGCTCGATGGGACTGACCTTCCCCACCACCACGATGCCGCGAATCTGCCGATCCTTGGCCCTGGCAAAGGCGCGATAGCCGGGTTTGCGGTGGAAGACCGTGTAGTGGTAGGGGTTCATATAGGCCAGGTCGTATTCCCCGGCCCCCAAGCGCCGCTCAAAGGTGGGGATGTCGGGGGCGGTGCGAAAGCGCAGGGCCAACCCCGTCGTTTGACTCAAATGGGCCAACAAAGGGCTCCACAGCCGCGCTAGGGTGCTGGCGGCCTGTTGGGGCACCACCCCAAAGGACAGGGCCCGCGGAGGCGGCTGGCTATGGCCCACCACGGGCCCCAAGGCGAGCCCCAAGGCCAGGGCGCCGAAGCTACGACGAGAGGTCCCCTCCCCGAGCGTTTCTATTCCACGGCGTTTGATGATGTCCACAGTGCCCTCCGACGATGAGATCCAGTCGCCTGGAGAAGCGCAAATGTCGGGCCAGCCCACCCCGGGGCAGGGGCTGGGCATTCCTCAATCCCACACTTTCCGCGAGGGGCATTTTGATTTGCAAATTGCAAAGGAGTTTGCATTTTGCAACGCCCCACGGGCCACCATGGCCAATAACCTCACAAAAATTACCCCAATGGCGTGTGCGACCCGTGGATAGTGGCTTTCGTTGCAAAATGCAAATTAACTCTCATTTTGCGAAGCCAAATTCTCGACATGAAATCACTTTGCGGCCATTTTGCCCCAACCACGGGCCTTTTTGGGCTGGCATTGCCTTTGCAAAAGGCTATGGCAAAACCCATTGATCTCGTGTTGATCTCGTGGAGCCTATAGCCATGGAAAGCATTATCTCTCTTCAGCAGCAGCCCGTTACCACTAAGTTCATTGACAAGCTCATTGAAACGCCCAACACCTACGAAGCGTGGAGTAAGCGTTTACTCGATTTAATCGTCGCCAGCGGCGCCCTGATTCTCTTGGCGCCCATTTTTCTCTTTGCCGCCCTAGCCATCCGCTTGGATTCTCCTGGGCCTTTGTTTTTTCACCAAACCCGGGTGGGGTATCGGGGCAAACTGTTTACCATGTTGAAATTTCGCTCCATGTATACAGACGCCGAGGCCCGCCAACAAGCGCTCCTCAGCCATAACGAAATGGACTGCGGAAAATTGTTTAAAATGAAAAACGATCCGCGCATCACCCGGGTTGGCCGCTGGTTGCGCCGGCTGTCCATCGACGAATTGCCCCAACTCATCAATGTATTGCGGGGAGATATGACCCTGGTGGGGCCGCGACCCGCCCTGCCCAAGGAAGTGGCGCTGTATTCGGCCAGCGACGCCGAGCGCCTCCGGGCCGTTCCGGGTATCACCTGCCTGTGGCAAGTTTCTGGCCGCTCGGACTTGCCCTTTGAACAACAAGTGTTGCTCGACAAGCGCTACATTGCCACCCTATCCCTCAAGACCGATTTGACCATTTTGTTGAGAACCGTACCCGCCGTACTCTCCGGCCGAGGCGCCTATTGAAGCGCCGTTCCAGAGAAGTCCCAGCTGAGCAGTGACGACAAAACCCGAAGACCAAGTCACCCCTCTTCCGCGGCGCGGGAGAGGGGCTGGGGGTGAGGGCTCCCTGACGCGGCGAGGCCCCTGAAACGGCCAAAATCCCTAAGACGGCGAAGACCCCCGAACCGAATACTGCTGCAACGCCCGGCGCAGTTTGCCCACCATCACCCTCGCCACCACCAAAGCCACCCCGAAAAACCCCGCTGCCGCCCCGACGGCCACGGCCCATTTGGCCGCCGAGGGGGCAAAAGGCTCCAGGGGTGCCACGGCGGGATCGAGGATTTCGAGGGTGTATTCGTTGAGGGCCCGGGTGAGCATGGCCTTGTGGGCCTCGGCCTCCATGAGGCGATAAATCGACTGGGTCATCTCCACCCCCAAAGATACCTTGTCGGCGAGGATTTCTTCTAAATAAGCCAGGCGGGCCTGGACGTCGGCGATGGTTTTATCGCGCATATAAGCGTTGAAGTACGCCACAAAATCATTGGCCCACTGGGCAGCCTGGTGGGGATTGTGCCAGTACATATGAACCCCGATGAGTTGGTTTTCGGGGTTAAAGGTGATACTGCGAATGCGCTGGTGGAAGATTCGATAGGCCAGCTCCAAATTGGGGCTAAAACCCTCGCGCCACGCCGCGGCCCGGCTGTCCCAGTGGTCGGGAAACAGCTGGGGCAAAATGTCGTGGGTTTCCAAGAAGCCCTTGGTCACCAGCCGCGAGCGCATCCGGGCCAAGACCCGGTGGCGGTAGTTCTCTGCCGGGGAATCCAGCACAAAGCCGTGCTCCACCAGGGTAAAGACCTCGGGGGCCCGGCGGTTGTCCGGGGTCACCCCGCCGGGTTCCTCCGGCTCGATCAGCGCCAAATGGGCAAAGGCGTGGTAGCGGGGGGGCAACGTCTTGGCGTAGAAGTACATGCCCACACTCGCTGCGATCGCCAGGAGGGCGATGATGTACTTGGCCCGCCACAGGGCACTGATGTAGGCCAATAGATCGAGGTCATCATTGAGATCGTAGGGCAAAGGCGAAGGCAGTGGACCAGTCATGGCAGACAATCCCTGGGGTCGCAGCACCCAATGGTGGAAAACCGCTCAGAAACCACCGAACAACACCCGCAAGCTGGCAGCCGAGGTCAACACCCGGGAGATGACCTCTAACCACGACTGGGCGGCTTCGCGGTCGTTGATGCGATCGACGTCGATGGGCACCACGATGGTGGAACCCGGCGTGACGGTGACGGCGAGGCGCTCGCCCCGCCAGTCCCCCCCCCGCACCGAGAAAACTTCGCCGTTGGCCTGGACCACGTAGGCGTGTTCGCTGCGCCCCAACAGGGTAATCCCCCCCGATAGATCGATGTAGTCGCGGCTGGACAAGTCGGGGCGATAGCGGTGGCTGGCGGCGTGGTAGACCTCCCCCACCACGGTGACATCTTGCTGACGCCCCGGAACCTCGAGGCGGTCGCCGTCTTCCAGGGTGATATCGGCGGCGGGGTCACAGCGCTGGGCCCGGGCCACATCGATGACCATCCGCCCCGAGGCCTCGGCGGCCTCCAGCCGGCGGATGGTGTCGATCACCCGGTGTTTGAGTTCCCCGGCGGGCATTTTTTCGTCGTTGCGGGCCGAGGGAGAAAGGTGGATGCGGGCCAAGAGGTCGTCCATATTTTCCCGCAGCCGATCCAGCGCCCGCTGTTGCTCCACCCGCACCCGTTCCCGGGTAAAGACCGCCCCAAAGGGGTAGGCCCCCCCCTGGAGGCCACCGGCCCGCTGGAGCACTTGGCACAGGCTCTCCCCCCGGGCGATGGGATAGCGCCCGGGAAAGCGCACCTCCCCGGCCAACACCACCTCGCCCCCGGCGTCCCACTGGGGTTTGGGGTGGATCAACAAATGGTCGAAGGGCTGCAGGACTCGATCGGCGCCGGACCGACCCGCCAACAGGGCGTCTAGGTCGACGGTGACGTGCTCCACCCGGCGCAACTCCCCGGCGGCCAGACGGTAGCGGGTGAGTTCCCCAGTGACGCCGGAACTGCGCTCCCGCAAGCCGCCGCCGGCCCGCAACAAATCGCCAATCCGCATCCCGGGCTCCAGGGGATAACGCCCCGCCACCCGGATGGCACCGCTCACGGTCACCACCCGGCTGGCCTCGCCGTAGGGGGTTTGGGCCACCAGGCGCGCCACATCCTCCCGGATCAAGTCCCGCCTCGCCTCGGCACCCTCGGGCAATAGATACACCCGATCCCGGGGGAAGATCACCAAGTTCTCCGGACCCCGGGGTTGGCCCTGGGCCTCCACCAGGTCAAAGGACAAAAACGTCACCCGCTCCCCGGGCCACTCCCGGCGGGCGATGAGGCCGTAGCGGCGGTCGGCGTCGGCCAACGGACCCCCGGCCAGGGCGACGATGTCGAGCAACCGGGCGTCGGGGTCCAGGGGCAAAAGCCCGGGAAAGCGCACCCGTCCCACCAGTTCCACCACCATGGGCGGGCTCACCCCCGGCACGGCCTGGGTGGTCAAGACATCCACTAGCCCCCGGGTCTGGGCGGCCCGGGGGCGCTCGAGGTCGAAGACCTGCAGTTGATCCCGGGGCTGGAGACGGGGATCGACCCCGGAGCCCGGACGGGCCAGGGCCCGGTCCAGGGCGACGTAGCGCACCCCCACCCGGCGGGTCGCCAGGGATTCCCGGCGCAGCAAAGCGATGCCGAGGTCGGCGCGACTGAGGAGCAAGGCGGTGGAGGGCAACAGATCCGACACCCGCATCCCGGGATAAAACTGGCGACTGCCCGGCTGCAGCACCGGCCCTGTGAGCACCACGGCGTTGTCGATCCGCCGGGGGGTGGGGAGCACCCGAATGACATCCCCGTCGGCCAGGGGGGTGTCGGTGCCCGCGGGGCGTTCTAAATCCACATCCACCAGTACCCTGCCCTCGGAGGGCACCACCCGCTCGATTTGAATTTGCCCCAGGGCGGCGGTGGGCAACGGCCCCCCGGCCAGGGCGATGGCCTCGGCGACGGTGGTTTCCGAGGCCAGTTCGTAGATGGCCGGGCGCTTGACCTCCCCGGCCACGGCGACGGTGGTGCCGACGGGGGGCACGAACAGCACATCGCCGTCTTGGAGGGCCACATCGCCGGCGGGGTCCCCCCGCAATAGAAGGTCGTAGAGGTCCAACGCCCGGGGGGGCACCCCTCGGCGGCGCAGGGCGCCGGCCCGCAGACTGCCGCCCGGCGCGATGCCCCCGGCGCGGTTGAGGGCGTTGAGGACGGTGCTGAGGCCATCCACGGCGTAGCTGCCGGGGCGGGTCACTTCCCCCAGCAGTAACACCCCCACGGATCGCAGTTCCCCGGTGGTCACCGCCACCTCCACCCCCCGCCGGCTGGCGGTGAGGCGCGACGCCAACAACCCCTTGGCCTCCCCAAAGGTCAGCCCCGCCACATTGACGGGCCCGAGCTCCGGCAGCAACAAGGTGCCCTCCCGCTGGACCACCAGGTCGTATTCCACGTTGCTGGCGCCGTAGAGCTGGATGATCAAGTTGTCGCCGGGGCCCAGGATGTAGTCCAGGGGCGGGGGCAAGTTGGGGGCGGCTAAGGGACCG
>JBHJHK010000084.1:0-2015 GCA_050330975.1 Candidatus Competibacterales bacterium
AAACTGTAACTAGCGTCGCTAACCCCTTGTCCAACAACCCCCCTGGAGTCACGGTGAGCCCCTCCAATCCCGATGCCGATGAATCCTCCCGCCCCGACGCCGCTAGCCATCCCCCCCCGTTGACCCTGGATCGCACCACCATCGCCAGCGGTGCCATCCAAAATATGATCCGCAATTCGGGGCTGCCCATCCGGGTGTTGAGCGACGCCGAACTGGAGGCCTCTTTAGACGCCACCCTAGCCGTCAGACCCCCAGGGGCCCCCATCTGGCTGTTCGCCTACGGCTCACTGATCTGGAACCCGGCCTTCCACTACGCCGAGAAAGCCAAGGGGGAACTCCAGGGCTGGCACCGCCAGTTTTGCCTCGCCACCCCCTTGGGCCGGGGCAGCCCCGACTGCCCGGGCTTGGTGTTGGCCCTGGATAAGGGCGGCCACTGCCAGGGCCTGGTCTACCGCATCGACGAGGCCTACATGGAGGAAGAACTCGCCGTGGTGTGGCGCCGGGAAATGGTCACCGGGGCCTACCACCCCCACTGGGCCGAGGTGGTCATAGACGGCGCCAGGGTCCAGGCCATCGTCTTTACCATCAACCCCGAAGGCCCCAACTACCGCCCCCATTTGAGCGAGGCCGAGGTGGCCCAGTGCCTGGCCAAGGCCAGGGGCCAATTGGGCTCCTCGGCGGACTACTTGTTTCGCACCGCCCACCACCTGGAGGCCATGGGGATCCACGACCCCCTCCTCAGCCGCCTAGTGGCCCGGGTCAATATCCTGCTGGCAACGGCTTGAGGGGAGCGGCAAAAGCGGCGATACCCCGCCCGCGCCCCGCGGCCACAATGGCCGCCGCCGCCCCCCGGCAAGCGTCCCGGCGCAAGGTGGTGTGGATGGCGCCAAAGGCGTCAACCAACCCCCGCTCCTGGGCCGCCGCCGCGGGTGACAACAACCCCCCCAGCGCCGGCCCCAAGGTCGAAGCCGTCACTTGCTCTTGGAAGAACTCCGCCACCAAGGGCTCCCCCGCCAGCAAATTGGGCAGGGCAAAGTGGGGCACGGCCACCAGCCGCCGGGCGAGCCAAGCGGTAACGGGGGCGAGTTTGTAGGCCACCACCATGGGCTTTTTGAAGAGCAACGCCTCCAAAGCCGCCGTCCCCGAGGCCACCAGGGCCACGTCGCAGGCCGCCAAGACCTCCTGGGCTCGGCCCGCCACCACCCGCCAAGGAACATCGCCCCCGCCCTGGCGCAAGGTATGGATGATCTGCTCCCCCAGAGTAGGCGTGGCCGCCGGGGTCACCACCCGCAATCCCGGGTGACGCTCCGCCAACCAGCGGACGGTGTCGATAAACGGCGGCAACAACCGCGTCACCTCGGCCCGACGGCTGCCGGGCAACACCGCCAACACCGTACCCTCGGCAGGCAAACCCAGTTGGCGCCGCGCGGCAACCCCATCGACCACCAACGGGATGGCGTCGGCCAGGGGATGGCCCACAAAGGACACCGCCACCCCGGCTCGGCGGTAGATATCCGCCTCAAAGGGAAATAACACCAACATCAAATCCACCGCGGCTTTGATGGTGGCCATCCGCCCCCGACGCCAAGCCCACACCGAGGGGCTCACCAGCTGGACGGTCATCACCCCCCGACGCCGCAACCCCCTGGCCAGGGGAAGGTTAAAATCGGGGGCGTCGATGCCGATAAAGGCGTGGGGACGCCAGGCGGCAATGTGGGCCGCCAATTGTCGGTTGAGGCGCCAAAGCCTGGGGAGGTGGCCCAAGACCTCCACCAGACCCATAACCGACAAGGCCTCTAAATCCGCCAGACCCACCAAACCCTGGCCGGCCATGGCCGGTCCCCCCCCCCCTTTGCAGGCGAGGTGGGGAAAGTGCTCCTTGAGGGCCAGCAGCAAACCGCCCCCCCACCCAACCCCCCAGGGCACCCCCCCCCCCCCCGCCCAGGGCACCCCCCCCCCCCCCCCGGCCCCAACCGAAGATGAAGCGCTCACCCGCCGCGTGGGGAAAAGGAACC
>JBHJHK010000085.1:0-6882 GCA_050330975.1 Candidatus Competibacterales bacterium
GTGGGGATGGGGGTCGAACACCAAACTCGCCATCAGACTCAGCACCACCATCGCCGCAAAGGCCAACAGCCCCGCCCCGGTGTGGATGGTCACCACGTCGCCGAGTTTGACAAACGCCACCAGGAGAGCCACCAACATCACATCCAGCATGCCCCAGCGCCCCAGGACCTCGGTGAGGCGATAGAGGCCCACCCGGTGGTGGGGCTTGGTGACGCCCCCCAAGGACAAGCCCACCAGTGCGATGAGCTTGAGGGGGGGCAATACTAGGGAGCAAAGAAATACCAACAACCCCACCCACCAGTCGCCTTGGGACAACAAGGCGCCAATGCCGGACAACAGACTGTCCTCGTGGGTCTGGCCCAGGCGCTCGACCCGCAGTATGGGCAATAGAATCGCCGGGGGGTAGCAAGCCAAGGCCCCCAGGGCCAGGGTGGCCGTCCAGATATTGCCGTGGGGCTTGGGGGTTTTGAGGGGTGCGCCACAGTGGTGACACAACAGGCGACCGCGCCCAGGCCCTGGTGGCAGGGCTTGCACCTTGTTACAAAACCGACAGCTGGTGAGACCGGGGGGAGGGGACATGGTCAATGCTCCAGGAGCGGGATAAGGGAAAAGGGCTTCGCCTCATCGGGGAGGAAGTGCTGAAGATTGAATCTGTAACGGCAACCGATTACGGTATTCCCCATGGGTAATGGAGTTGATTAACTTCTATCCCAGCCGTGACTAAAGACTGTGGCCCAAGGGGAAACGGGCCGTAAAGCGCCACCGATGAGTTGTCGACGATGATGCGTACCTCGGAAGATGTGTTTGATCAGCAGGATACAATAAACGACCAGCGGCGATTATTCATGGCCGCCCTCGCCCTCGGGGGGGCGGCCCTGGGGGGGAATCCGGTCTCCGCCGAGGCCGTGGGGCAGGGGCCACTCTCCCGGCGCATGGAGCAGCGCATAGACCATTATATCAAAGGCCTGCGTCGGCGGGGGGTCATTCCCGCCGACGAGCGGACCGCCTGGTCGGTGTACGATTTCACCTTGAAGGCCAAGTTGGTTTCCATCAACGAGGATTATCCCCGGCAAAGCGCCAGCATGATCAAGCCCTTTGTGGCCCAGGCGTATTTCTACCGCACCCTGGAACAGCCGGGGCGGTTTCGCTACACCCACCGGGTGCGAACGTTGATGGAAGCCATGATTCGCCACAGCGACAACAGTGCCACCAATTACTTCATCGACCGGGTGGGAGAGGGCAATCCCCGCAATGTCGAGCGGGTCCTCAAACGCCGGGCCCCGGGGATCTTCCGCCAGACGCGCATCGTCGAGCGCATTCCCTCCGGTGGCCGCACCTATCGCAACTTGGCCTCGGCGCGGGACTACAGTCGCTACCTCTACGCCCTGTGGCACGAAACCCTGCCCAACGCCCGGGAGATCAAGCATCTCATGGGGCTGCCCAACCGCGATCGCCTCTACCACGGCCCCAACAACACGGCGACGGTCTACGACAAGACCGGCACCACGGCGCGGCTTTGCGGCAACATGGGCATCATCGCCGCCCGGGGGCGCGACGGACGCGAATATCCCTACACGTTTATCGCCATCATCGAAAAGACTCGCCGGGCTTCCAACTATTACACCTGGTCGCGCCACCGGGGGAGCGTCATCCGCGAGGTGTCAAATCTGGTCTATCAAGATCTCAAAGCCACGCACCGTCTCATTTGACGGCGAAGCGCGAGGTGTCCACTACCGAGCCCAGCCTGACCTCGAAACCCAAAGACGGCGAAATTCAGGGCACAATCCCCCGAAGGACCCCCTGTCCGAGTTGGCCCAAAACCTGTGCCCGTGGGTTTAGACGACGGTTTGCAGGGGGATACCCGGTGGATTTGGCCCCCAAGCGCCTGTCGAGCACCCGTTGACCACAAGGGCTTTGACAGGTTTCTCAACCCTAGCTATAGTTCCCTGCCTTATGTCTCAACTGCCAGCCACCGTCGACCCTTGGGCGCTGGCCGCCGAAGGTCAAGACCTCGAGGGCGTCTTGCCCCAGACCGCCTTTGACCGCCTCAAAGAGGTGGTCATCGCCCCCGTGGGGGAAGTGGCCCTAGAGGCCCGCGGCGGGGTTGACGACCGGGGAGTTCACTACCTCCGCGGCCGCTTGGTCACCACAGTCCAAGTGATTTGTCAGCGCTGCATGAATCCCATGGAGCTGGCGGTGGACACCGACCTCTGTGTGGGATTGGTGCGCTCCGAGGGCGAGGCGGCCCGCCTGCCCGCCATCTACGAGCCCCTGCAACCCGAGGCCGAGGGGCTCGACGTGTACCGTTGGGTCGAAGACGAATTGCTGTTGGCGCTGCCCTTGGCACCGCGCCACCAGAGCCAGACCTGCCAACCCCTGTTGGAAGAAAGTGCCAAAGCCAAGGCTCCGAGTCCTTTTGCCGCCTTGGCCGCCCTGCGCAAAGGCCGGGATTGACCCGACAGGGCAAGCCGTTTTCGGCGATAGCGTCATACTGAATCGATACTGTTTTCAAGGAGTTGTGGTCCATGGCCGTACAGCAAAACCGCAAGACGCGCGCCAAGCGCGGCATGCGTCGTTCCCACGACGCCCTCAAGGGACCGACCCTGTCCGTCGACCCCACTAGCGGCGAGACCCACTTGCGCCACCACGTGACCCCCGACGGTTTTTACCGCGGTCGACGGGTGGTCGTCACTGAGGCTGTCGACGTCGACGAGGACGACGACTGAGCTTCTGCCACCGCACCACTTTGGACTGAGTCGTGTCCGCCCCCCCCACCGCCTTGCTGCCCCAAGAGCGCACCCCCAAGGGGTCCGTCACCATCGCCCTCGACGCCATGGGCGGCGACATAGGCCCGGCGACGGTGATTCCCGCCGCCCTTGCCGCCGTCGCCAGGCAACCGGATTTGCGGCTGATCCTGGTCGGTCAGGAAGCGGCGATCACCGCTGAACTCAAGGCCCACGACGCCCTAGATCATCCGGCCCTGTCCCTGCGCCACGCCCCCCAAACCGTGGCCATGGACGAGTTGCCCTCCCAGGCGCTGCGGTTGAAAAAGCAGTCTTCCATGCGGGTGGCCATCAATCTGGTGAAGCAAAACGAGGCCCACGCCTGTGTCAGCGCCGGCAACACCGGGGCCCTCATGGCCACGGCGCGATTTGTCCTCAAGACCCTCCCCGGCATTGACCGGCCGGCCATCTGCACGGTGTTGCCCACCGTGAAGGGCCGGATCTACATCCTCGACCTCGGGGCCAACGTCGACAGCAAGGCCGAACACTTGGTGCAGTTTGCCGCCATGGGGTCGGTTTTGGCGGCGGCGGGGGGGGGGGTGGACAACCCCAAGGTGGCGCTGTTGAACATCGGCGAGGAAGAGATCAAGGGCAACGAACAAGTCAAAGACGCCGCGGTGTTGTTGGCCGAAAGCGGCCTCAACTACATCGGCTACATCGAGGGGGATGGTATGTTCCGCGACCCCGTCGACGTGGTGGTGTGCGATGGATTTGTGGGCAACGTCGCCCTCAAGACCACCGAGGGGGTGGCCCATCTCATCGGCCATATGATGAAGCGGGAATTCGCCAAAAACCCCTTGACCCGCCTGTCGAGTCTTTTGGCGTTGCCGGTTCTCAAAGCCTTCAAGCGGCGCATCGATCCCCGCCGCTACAACGGGGCTAGCTTGTTGGGTTTGGAGGGTATTGTGATCAAGAGCCACGGCGGCGCCGACGAGGTCGCCTTTGCCAACGCCATCCACATCGCCGCCCTGGAGGTGGAAAACGCCGTTCCAGCCCGCATCAAACAACGGCTCATGGACTTGGTCCAAGCGAGGCGCGCCCTGTGACCTTTGCCCGCATCGCCGGCACCGGGAGTTACTTGCCCCCCCAGGTGGTGACCAACCAAGACCTGGAGGCCCGCCTCGACACCACGGCCCAGTGGATCCGCGAGCGCACTGGCATCGAGCGTCGCCACGTGGTGGAGGCCTCGCAGACCACCAGCGATTTGGCCGTCGCCGCCGCTGAGGTCGCCCTGGGGGCGGCCGGGGTCTCCTCCACGGACCTGGATCTCATCGTCGTCGCCACCACCACCCCCGACCACATTTTTCCCAGCGTGGCCACCCAGGTCCAGGACCGGTTGGGGTGTGCGGGCTTTGCCGCCTTCGACATCCAGGCGGTGTGTACTGGGTTCATCTATGCCTTGGACGTGGCCGATAAATTCATCCGCACCGGCAGCGCCCGTTGCGCCTTAGTGATCGGCGCCGAGACCTTCACCCGCATTCTCGATTGGTCGGATCGCAGTACCTGCGTGTTGTTTGGCGACGGCGCCGGAGCGGTGGTCCTCACCGCCAGCGACACCCCTGGGATTCTCTCTTCCCATCTCCACGCCGACGGCCGCCACAAGGAGCTTCTGTGGGTGCCCGGCGGCGTCTCCCGGGGCATCGCCGAAGAGCCCCACCAGCGGCCATTTGTCGCCATGCGGGGCGGCGAGGTGTTTCGCATGGCGGTCAACACCCTGGGTCAACTGGTGGAGGACACCCTGGCGGCCAACGGTCTGACCCCCGCCCAGTTGGACTGGTTGGTGCCCCACCAGGCCAACGCCCGGATTTTACAGGCGACGGCCAAACGCTTGGGGTTGCCCTTGAGCCGGGTGATCGACACCATCAAAGACCACGGCAACACCTCGGCGGCGTCGGTGCCTTTGGCGTTGGACACCGCCGTGCGGGACGGCCGCATCCAACCGGGGCACACCTTGTTGTTAGAAGCCTTTGGCGGCGGCTTTACCTGGGGCTCGGTGTTGGCCAAATTTTGATACCCCCGCCCCCAGCATCAGCGCTCCCCCGAGAGATTTCCCTTCTACCTTTTGCCGACGCGAGGTCGTGGCGTGGCCACCTCAAGCCCTAAACCCTCCAATCCCCTCGCCCTGGTGACGGGCGCCAGCCGCGGCATCGGCCGCGCCATCGCCCTCGAACTGGCCAAACAGGGCGCCTTTGTCGCCGGTACCGCCACCACCGAGGCGGGAGCCGCGGCCATCCAACAGTGCTTGGATGAGGCCGATGCGCCGGGCGTGGGCCTGGTCCTCGACGTCGCCGATTCCGCCAGTGTCAAGGCGGCCCTCGAGGCCTTGGCGCCCAAGGGCACCGTGACCATCTTGGTCAACAACGCCGGCATCACCTGTGATGGGCTGTTGTTGCGCATGAAAGACGACGACTGGCAACGGGTCCTGGACACCAACCTGTCGGGGGCCTATCGGATGTCCAAGGCGGTGTTGCGGGGTATGATGGGTGTCCGCTGGGGGCGAATTGTCAACATCGCCTCGGTGGTGGCCGCCACGGGCAACTTGGGGCAGGCCAACTACGTGGCCGCCAAGGCGGGCTTGGTGGGTTTCACCAAGAGCCTGGCCCAGGAGGTGGGGTCGAGGAACATCACCGTCAACGCCATAGCGCCCGGCTTCATCGACACCGATATGACCCGGGCTCTCAAAGACGACCAGCGCGACGCCCTCCTAGCCCGAGTGCCCCTGCAGCGTTGGGGCACACCTTCCGAGGTGGCGGCCGCCGTGGGGTTTCTGGTTTCCGAGGCGGCGGGCTACATCACCGGAGAAACCCTCCACATCAACGGCGGTCTATATATGGCTTGAGCTTTTGGGTGTGCCACTCCGGTGCCAGGTCCGTTGTGCCCCCCCCGGGGGAGGTCTACAATAGCCGTCTGGGGAATGCTGGCGGTCCGTCGGCAGCCTCCCCCTTTTCGAGTTGAATAATCCTTTCATTCAAATCCCTTGCCATTTTGAGCTTTTTTACCGACGAGTCCGTCACGAGGCCTAGAACAACCATGAGCAGCATTGAAGAGCGGGTCAAAAAGATCATCGTCGAGCAACTGGGTGTCAAAGAAGAACAAGTCACCACCGCGGCTTCGTTCGTCGATGATCTCGGCGCCGACTCCCTGGATACTGTGGAGCTGGTCATGGCTCTGGAGGAGGAATTCGAGTGTGAAATCCCCGACGAAGACGCCGAGAAGATCACCACGGTGCAGCAAGCCATCGATTACGTCAAAAACAACTTAGACAACGCTCAGTGATCGGGGCCCACGGGCCTGTCAAGAGCTCTATGGGAGTTTGTCGTTGACCAAACGACGGGTTGTAATCACGGGTTTGGGTCTCATTTCTCCGGTGGGCAATACCGTGGCCACCGCCTGGGAAGCGATTCTCAAGGGGCAAAGCGGCGTGGGTCCCATCACCCACTTTGACGCCGATGGTTTTGCCGTGCGCATCGCCGCCGAGGTCAAGGGGTTTGATCCCACCCGCCACATCGAACCCAAAGAAGCCCGTAAGATGGACACCTTCATCCAGTACGGTGTCGTCGCCGCCCTCCAGGCCATGGACGACGCCGGTTTGGGGGTGGAGGGCGCCAACCCCGAGCGGGTGGGGGTGTGCATCGGTTCCGGCATCGGCGGTTTGCCGGGCATCGAGGAGGGACACCGGGCTTTCTTGCGCGGTGGGCCTCGGAAGATCACGCCGTTTTTCGTTCCCCGCAGCATCGTCAATATGATCGCCGGCCACCTGTCCATCATGCGGGGACTCAAGGGTCCCAATCTGGCCGTGGCCACGGCCTGTACCACCGCCACCCACAGCATTGGCCTCGCCGCCCCGACCATCGCCTACGGCCACGCCGACCCCATGGTGGCCGGCGGCGCCGAGATGGCCACCACCTACACGGGGCTGGGGGGATTTGCCGCCGCCAAGGCGTTGTCCACCCGCAACGACGATCCCGGGGGCGCCAGCCGTCCCTGGGATCGGGGTCGCGTTGGCTTTGTGTTGGGGGAGGGGGCTGGGGTGTTGGTGGTGGTAGTAATCGAGTACGCCAAGCGGCGCGGGGGGGCCCCCCACGCCGAGGTTTTTGGG
>JBHJHK010000086.1:0-4002 GCA_050330975.1 Candidatus Competibacterales bacterium
GGCCACAACCTCGTACCCCACCAGCTGCGACCGTCGACCCCCCCCACCCGCCGCTCCAAAATGGCGATGGGCTTTTGGCGACACAGGCGCTCGAAGTCGGCGATGGTGAACAAATGGATATTGGGGGTGTTGTACCAGGCGTAGGGCAGGGTGGTCACCACGGGCATATGACCCCACAAAAGCTGCCAGCGACAGCGCCACAAGCCGAAGTTGGGGAAGGTGACGATGCCCTGGCGCCCCACCCGCAACATTTCATCCAGGAGATTTTCCGTGTGGTGAACGGCTTGCAGGGTTTGGGAGACGACGACAAAGTCAAAGGCATCGTCGGCAAAATCCGCAAGACCCCGCTCCAGGTCGGCGTGGATGACGTTGATCCCCTTTTGAATGCAGCGCTGGATCTGGTCGGGGTCGATCTCCAAACCGTAGCCCGTGACGCCCCGCCGCCTTTGGAGGTGGGCCAACAACGTGCCGTCGCCACACCCCAAGTCCAGTACCCGGGCGCCATCGGGCACCCAGGTCTCGATGATCGACAGGTCAGGTCGCGCCATCCCCCCTCCCCAGGGCGCTCGCGAAATAGGCGCGGCACACGTCCATGTAGCGGGGGATGGGTAGCAAGAAGGAATCGTGTCCCTGCTGGGCCTCGACGTCCACATAGCTGACATCGCGCCCCGCCCCCACCAAGGCCCGGACCATCTCTCGGGAGCGAGCTGGGGAAAAACGCCAGTCGCTGCTGAAGGAGACCAACAGAAACCGCGCCTGGGCCCGGCGGCAGGCCGCCACTAGATCGCCGTCGAAGTCCGCCGCCGGGTCGAAGTAGTCCAAAGCCCGGGTCATGAGCAAATAGGTGTTGGCGTCAAAGCGCTCGACAAAGCGACTGCTTTGGTAGTGGAGGTAGCTCTCCACTTGGAACTCCGAGTCGAAGTGGAAGTTGATTTTCCCCCGCTGTAGCTCGCGGCCGAATTTGGCCGCCATGCCGGCGTCGGATAGATACGTGATGTGGCCCAGCATCCGTGCCACGCTCAGCCCCCCCCGGGGCACGGTGTGGTGTTGGACGTAGTGGCCACCGTGATAGTCGGGATCGCTGCGGATCGCCTGGCGGGCCACTTCGCTAAAGGCGATGTTCTGGGCCGAGAGCCCGGGAGCCGCGGCGATGACCACGGCGTGGGCCACCCTCTCGGGGTATTCGATGGCCCACTGCAGGGCCTGCATGCCCCCGAGGCTACCCCCCATCACCGCCGCCCAACGATCTATTTTCAGGTGATCGGCGAGGCGGGCTTGGCTTTTGACCCAGTCTTTGACCGTCACCAGGGGAAAATCTGGTCCGTAGGCTTTGCCCGTGGTGGGGTCTTCGCTCACGGGGCCCGTGGAGCCGCTGCAGCCCCCCAAGTTGTTGCAACACACCACGAAAAACTCGTCGGTGTCCAGGGGCTTGCCCGGGCCGATCATGATGTCCCACCAGCCGGGCTTTCTATCGGTGGCGGCGTGGAAGCCGGCGGCATGGTGATCCCCCGTCAAGGCGTGGCATACCAGCACGGCGTTGTCGGCCGCGGCGTTTAACTGACCGTAGGTTTCCACCATCAGTCTATAGCGGGGCAAGGTGCGACCGCACACCAACGCCAAGGGCTCCTGGAAGTCGACGGCAAAGGGCGCTACCTGACCCACGGAGTCCACCAAAGCGTTCACAGGCCGCCGAGGTGTGCCAAAACCACAGACGGGGCTAGGGAGCTGCCCCAGCCCCCTGGAGTGCTGAGCTGGATGCCCAGATCCCGCAGGGGGTCGATGACCAAAAAACGTCCCAACTGCAGGGCGATCATCACCAAAATGGGGGAGAGATCCAGCCCCGAGACGGGCGGCAGCAGCTGACGGGCCGGCCGCAACACCGGTTCGGTGAGCTGGCGCAGTACGCTGATACCCGGGTGGTAGGGGTCGGGGTTGACCCAGCTCAAGATCACCACGATGAGGACCGACCAAAAAAAGACGTTCAACAGCAGCGACAACAACTCGGCCCCGGCCAGCACCGCCACCCCGCCAGGGGTGACGGACTGCCCCACCACGGCGAAGATCAACAGCAACTCCACCACCTGGAGCACCACCAGCAGCACCACGGCCGAGAGGTCGATACCCCACAGCCCCGGGATAAAGCGCCGCAGGCGGATCAACGGCGGATTGGTGACCTTGACCAGCACCTGGACCAGGGGATTGTAGAAGTTGGCCCGCACCAATTGGAGCAAGAATCGCAGCATCACCGCCAAGATGTAGAGGCCAAACAGGGCCTGAATCAAGAACACCCCAGCGTTGGCAGTGTAGGGCATCAGCGGTCCTCCCCCAATTGCTCGCCCAGCTCTCGAGCGCGATCCCGGGCGGCTGCCAGGGCGCTGGCCACCAACTCGGCCAGGCCCCCCGCTTCAAAGGTGGCGATGGCCCTCTCGGTAGTCCCCGCCTTCGATGTCACTTGGGCCCTGAGAGCGCCGGGGCCCCGGGGATCCTCCAGGGCCATCCGCGCCGCGCCCAGGGCGGTTTGCAAGGTCAAGGTGCGGGCTGTGGCGGCGTCTAGCCCCAGGGCCTGCCCCCCGCGTTCCAGGTATTCCATGAGGGCGAAAAAGTATGCTGGCCCCCCGCCGGAGAGGGCGGTGACGGCGTCTAGGGCTGCCTCGTCCTCCACCCATACCACGGGTCCTCCCGCCGCTAGGACCGCGTCGGCCAGCTGGCGTTGGGCAGGGGTGACGGCGGCGTTGGCGTACAGGGCGCTGATGCCACATCCCAGCAGCGCCGGAGTGTTGGGCATGGCTCGGACGAGGGAGTTCCCCCCCCCAACCAGCGGTTGAGGTCGACCAAGCGCACCCCGGCGGCTACGGAGACCACCAGGGGGCGGTGGGCTGTGACCGCCGCGGCCAGATCCCGGGCCACGGCTTGGAGCACTTGGGGCTTGACGGCCAACACCACGGCGTCGGCGCCCGCCACAGCAGCGCCGTTGTCGGCCATTGCGGCGATGCCAAAGCGCGTCTTGAGGTCTGTCACGCGTTGGGGGTCGGGGTCGCTGACCCGAAGCTCAGGGGGGGGATAATCGGCCTTGACCAGGCCGCCGATGAGACTGCTGGCCATGTTGCCGCCGCCGATGAAGGCGAGGGTATGGGAGTGATTCATGGCGTTGTTTTGATCGCTATTGGCGCGCCCTCAGCCCCTTTGGGTTTGGGCGATGGAGACGGAATGGAAAGGAAGACTAAAATACCATAGCGCAGTTGGTAAAGTCGTGTCCTCGAGGACGGATTCAGCGGGGACCGAACAGGGCGCTGCCGATCCGCACCAGGGTGCTGCCCTCGGCCACGGCGGCTTCGAGGTCGTCGCTCATGCCCATGGAGAGCGTGTTCAACTCAAGACCCTGGCGATTCAACGCCGTCAGGGCCTCCCTGAGGGCGGCGAAGGGTTGACGCTGGGCTGCGAAATCGGGGCCCGGGGCCGGCACTGCCATCAACCCCCGCAACGCCAGGCGCGGCAGGCGCGCCACGGCAAAGGCCAGCTCTGGCAGATCCCCCAAGGCGACGCCGCTCTTGCTGGCTTCGCCGCTGATGTTCACCTGGAGGCAAACGGCCAACGGAGGTGAGTCCGGTGGGCGCTGGTCACAGAGGCGTTGGGCGATCTTGAGGCGGTCGACGCTGTGGACCCAGGCGAAATGCTCGGCAATGCCTTTGGTCTTGTTGGATTGGATGGGACCGATAAAATGCCATTCGAGGTCCGTGGCGAAGTGGGCGAGGGCGCGCTGTTTGTCCAACGCTTCTTGGAGGTAGTTCTCCCCAAAGCGCCGCTGCCCCGCCGCCGCCAAGGCGGCGATGGCCTCGGGCGGTTTGGTCTTGCCCACCGCCACCAGTGCAACACTCCCCAACGGGCGCCCAAAGCGCTCCTCGGCGTCGCGCAGGCGGCGGCAAACGGCGGTGTAGCGGGCGGCCACAGGGGTGGGGACGGGGGATTGGGTTGGGGTAGGGGGCGTCGTCATCGGCGTCGATC
>JBHJHK010000087.1:0-6092 GCA_050330975.1 Candidatus Competibacterales bacterium
GGGTGGCTGTTTGTTTTGATTTTGGGCTTGTGGGGGTCGCGTTAGTTGGGCGAGCCGATTGTAGAAAATTCGTCGTCTGTGCGGCTGGTCGACTTGAGGTTGGGGGCGTAGAAAACCCCACCAGTGGCAACATCGATGAGCTGGGGTTGGACGGTGAGGATGTACTCGGTGCCGGTGCAATAGGCGGAGTTCACCAACTCGTAAGTACAGTTAGCGTCCTTGTCATAGACTATGCATTGCCTTTGGACCCGGTAGTCGCGGTAGCGGTTTTCCACCTGATCGACGGTGCCCGTCATCAGGGTTTGGACTCCGGCTCCCCGGGCGGCGCTAAACACCGCCGGGGTGAGGCGGGGGCTCTGAAATAAAATCTCGCTTTGCGGTGTCGGCGGATTGTAAGCGGTAAACACGGTGAATTTGTTGCCGTCTGACCAGGTTTGGGATTCGAGGAGGAGTGCCTCGAGATCGCGTCGGACCTCGTCTCCCCGCGGTCCCTCAAAGGGCATGACGGCGATGCTGTCAATCTGTTGAAAGGCGGGGCTCGGTGGTGTTAGGGCGCAGCCGCCGAGGCAGAGGGCCAATGCTGATAACCCGGACAACGTGGCAACTATTCTGCACATAGCTCAATCCCTCCCGATTGCTCAGTGGTATCCCACGGGCCTTGGCGTGAATATTTTATAGAGCCTTTGGGGAGGATTCCCGGGAAGCAACTGACACAGAAAGTGTCATCTATTGCCCTTGAGCGGTGTGGGGCTAGGTTCTTGGCAGGCGATCCAGGGTCCTTGGGGGCCAGGCGGGCACTTCACCTGCTCAAAGGCGAACGTAGCGCGGCACCCTGGTCTTCAGTACTCTGATGAGCTCTTGATCCAGGTAACCATAGCGATCCTTGATGTCGAGGACCACTAGGCGCTTGTCCTTCAGCAGCGGGCCAAATCGCTGGGCGATCTTGTGGCGGTGGGTCCGTTCCATGGCGAAGATCACGTCAGCCCACTGGACGAGGTCCCCGCTGAGGGGTGTTTCGGCGTCTTTGTCGGTGCCCGCGCTCAGGGTGGTGACGCCGGGGTAATCGGCAAACACGACCTCAGCCGTGGGGCTGCGTAGGCGGTTTTGGCTGCAGACAAAGAGCAAGTTCACGGTGGGATGGCTCAAAGTGGTCTTCCAGCAGGCCCTCGAAGATCCTGGCCTCGCGGGCACCACTAGGTTGGGCGAAGAGCAAAGCATTTTGCAAGAGATCTAGTGCCGCTATGTGGCGAGACATCACCTTTGATGCCTACACGGGTCACACGGCCCCGACGACACCCCCCGCCATGCCCCCGACTTCGGCGATAGCTACGTGGGGGACGGCCTGGAGTCGGCGGGGGACGCGGTGAAAAAGGCGGGGAAGAAGATCAAAAACTTCTTTAGATGATCCACTGCCTAGGGCCGTGACGCCGTTCCAAGGGCTGCCATAAAGTGTGCTTCCAAGGCCCCCCTGTCCGGCATGGCCTCGGTCCCCAACAACACCAACTCGCCGGGGCGCCCAGTATCCGCCCCCGGTCCCGCCAACAGGGACCAGCGCTTGCCCACCAGTTGCAACAGGGTGCGCTGGGGTTGCCCTTCAAGCCACACCAGCCCTTTGGCGCGGATGACCGCCGGGGATAAAGTCAAAAGTGCCTCCTCTAGGGCCGAGCGCCGCAAGGGCCCAGCAAAGGTCAAAGCGCAGCGCTTGAAGCCGTGGTGATGAACCGTCTCTTTCGGGGGCGCAACGGCACTGAGAGAGGCCATTGAAGGGGGGGGCGAGACCCCGCCCAACAACAACCCCCAGGGCAAATCCCCATGGCGGCACCGCAGCTGACGGGCCCTGGGCGCTCGCTCTGCCAGCCAAGCCGCCAAATCCGCCAGGGCGGTGGCATCCACCCGGTCGACCTTGTTCACCACCAGCAAGTCCGCCGCCGCCAACTGCCGCAGCACCGTCTCCCCGGTATAGCTACCACGAGCTTGGTTCTGCACCTGCTCGGCATCCACCAACACCACGACGGCGTCCAGGACAAGCCCCGGGTCCAGGTAGGCCAGCTCGGCGATGGGCCGCGGGTCGGCGATGCCGCTGGCCTCGATGAGCAAGTGATCCGGCGGGTCGGGGCGCTCCAACAGCTTTACCAACGCCAGGGCCAAATCGTCGCCGATGCTGCAGCAGATACAGCCGTTGGCCAAGCTCAAGGTCTCGCCGCCGTGGGCCACCACCAACTGGGCATCGATCTCCAGGGCGCCAAAGTCGTTGACCAATACCCCAAAGCGCACCCCGTGGTTTTGCCCCAGTACCCGATTCAACAGGGTGGTCTTGCCAGACCCCAAGAATCCCCCGATGACCGTCACCGGCATGGCCATGGGGCCGACCTCAGCCCTGGCCATCGGATTGGGCCATCAGCCGGCCCCCCAGCATGGTGCCCCAAACCGGGACATCCTTGAGGGTATCGGGGGCCACGGCCAGGGGATCCTCCTCCAAAATGGCCACATCGGCCCGCTTGCCCACCTCCAGGCTGCCCACCTCGTGGTCCAGCTTGAGGGTATAGGCCGCCCCCAGGGTGATGGCCCTGAGGGCATCATCCACACTGATGCATTCGTAGTCCCCCAACTGTTCCCCCCTGGCGGTGCGGCGGTTGACGGCGCACCAGGCGGTGAACAATGGCCCCAGGGGGGTCACCGGGGCATCGCTGTGGATGGCCAACGGTACCCCACAGGCCAACGCGGTTCTGGCCGCGTCCATCCGGTGAGCCCGGTCGGGGCCTAAGGTCAGGGCCTTGTGGGCATCCCCCCAATAATAGAGATGGTTGCTGAATAAATTGACGCACGTCCCCAGCCTCGCCATCCGGCGAAATTGGCTCTCGGGGGCCATCTGGCAGTGCTGGAGGGTGTGGCGATGGTCGAAGCGCGGGGTGCGCTGCAAGGCGGCGGCGATGGCCTCTAAGGCCAGGTGAGAGGCTTCGTCGCCGTTGGTGTGGATGTGGACCTGGCCCCCGGCGGCGTGGAAGGCATGGAGCACCTCAAACAGTTGCTGGGGCTCCAAATTCCACAGACCCTGGGGGGCGCCGTTGTAGTAACCCGGCCACTGGAGGCGGGCGGTGAAGCCCTGGATGGAGCCGTCGGTCATGAGCTTGATGGGCCCAAACCGCAGCCGGTCATGGTTGTGGACCAAGAGCTGTTGCCACTTGGCCACCCCCTCGGACGGCGGCAACGCCCCGCCGATGAAGGCCGAGACGATACGGATGGGAAAGTCCTCGGCCCGGGTGGCCACCACCAGGGCCTCCACCGCCGCCTCGGGCAAGTCGTTGTACAAATCGGCGGCGGTGGTGATCCCCACCCGCCAGGCGCTGCGGCCAAAGCGCCACAGGGCCACGGGGCTGTTGAGGCCCTCGTAGAAATTGCGCCCCGCCGCCCGCAGGGCGATAAACTTGGCCGCCATCTCCATGAGCTCCCCGGTGGGCTCGCCATCATCCCCCTTAAATACCCCCTTCACCGGGGTGTCGCGGTGGATCCCCGCCCGCTGGAGAATGGCGCTGTTGACGTTCAATAGGTGAAAGCTGGCGTGCATCACCAACACCGGACGGGTGGTGGACACCCGATCTAAGTCGGCGGCCTTGAGGCGGCGATTGTCGAAATAGATGGGGTCAAACCCCCAGGCCAGCAACGGCGCCTCGGGGTCGGGGAGTTGGGCCTCGGCTTGCCGCAGCCGCCCCACCACGGCGTCGATGTCTTTTGAGCCCGGCCACCGCACCCCGTTGGGGTCGGTGCGATCGAAGTAACCCACATAGGGAAACTCCCAGACGCTGCCCTCCATGGTATGGCTGTGGCCCTCCACAAAGCCCGGCAGCAGAATCTTGTCTGCTAGGGTGTCGTCCACCGTCGCCACCCCCCCGCCCCTGGCGCATTCGCTATCCCCCCCCGCCAGGATGCGGCCATCCCGCACCGCCAAGTGGGTGGCCGTGGGCCGGTGGGGATCCATGGTGATGATCTTGCGGGCGCGGTAGACAGTGGTGGTCACGGGCAGGGCTCCGGGGGGCGAGGGAACGGGGCAATGGTTCTGTCAGCCGACGGCGGATTCTGCCGGGGCGTGGACCTCGTGGGGCGGGGTGCCATCGAGGGCCACCCGGTGGCAGGCCACCCCGTGGTCGGAGGTCAGCCAGCGCCACGCCGGCACCTCGAGGCGGCAGCGGTCGACGGCGAAGGGGCAGCGTTGGGCAAAGCGACACCCCGGGGGCCGGTTCACGGGGCTCGGTGGATCCCCCTGGAGGACCACCCGCTGGCGCCGCCCCCGGACATGGGCGCAGGGTACGGCACTCATCAACGACCAGGTGTAGGGGTGGCGGGGGCGGCCAAATAACCCCTCCCGGCGGCCCTGTTCCACCAGTTGCCCGGCATACATCACCCCCACCCGGTCACACAAGTGCTGGACCACCCCCAGGTCGTGGGAGATGAACAAATATGTCAAGCCCAACTCCCCCTGTAAGCGGGCCATGAGGTTGAGGATCTGGGCCTGGATGGCCACGTCCAGGGCCGATACTGGCTCGTCGCAGACGATCAAATCGGGGGCGGGGGCCAACGCCCGGGCTATGCCCAAGCGCTGGCGCTGGCCGCCGGAGAACTGGTGGGGAAACAGCGCCCCCTGGGCCGGACGCAAGCCCACCCGCTCGAAGAGCTCTGCCACCCGGGCCCGGCGCTCGGTCTCGGTGCCGAGTTCCAGCCGGTCCAGGGGCTCGCGGACGATGGTCCCGGCCCGGGAACGGGGGTTGAGGGAGGCGTAGGGGTCTTGGAAGATGATCTGCACCCGCTTGCGGATTTGCCGCAGCGCCTCCCCCCGGAGGGTGGCCAGGTCCACGTCCCCCAGCCAGATTTCCCCTTGGTAGATGGGGACCAGTCGCAAAATGGCCTTGGCGGTGGTGGATTTGCCCGACCCTGACTCCCCCACCAGGCCAAAGGCGCTCCCCTTAGGGATGGTCAGGCTCACCCCATCCACGGCGTGGACAAAGGGCCGCCGCGCCAGGGGATGGGGCTTGGGGGCGGGGAAGCGCACCTGGAGGTCGTAGAGGGTCAACAGAGGGGAGGAGTCCACAGCGTCCACAGGATTCACCGAGGGTTTGGTGGAGAGACCGGCGAGGTGGGTGGGGAATCATCCAAGAGCCAACAACGGGCCCCGTGGCCTGCCCCCCCTTGGGGATCTGCCGGCAGCAACGGCGGCGGTTGGTCGCAAGGGGCAAAGCGCGCCGGGCAGCGGGGGGCGAAGGCGCACCCCACCGGCCGCTGGCTCAGATCCGGCACCATGCCGGGAATCTCCACCAGGGGGGGCGGCGCCTCGGCCGCCGCCTCGCCGCTCCGCACTTGGGGCACAGCCCGGATCAGCCCCTGGGTGTAGGGGTGGGCCGGGCGCTCTAGGAGGGCGGCGGTGGTCCCGGTCTCGGCCACGCGCCCGGCGTACATCACCACCACCCCCTGGGCCATCTCCGCCACGGTCCCCATGTCGTGGGTGATCAACACGATGGCGGTGTGGGTGGCCCGTTGCAGTTGCTTGAGGAGATCGAACACCTGGGCCTGGACGGTGACGTCCAAGGCCGTGGTGGGCTCATCGGCGATGAGCAGCGCCGGTTTACAGGCCAAGGCCATGGCGATCATCACCCGTTGGCGCATGCCCCCCGAGAGCTGATGGGGATAGTCATTGGCCCTTTGCCCTGGATCGGGGATCCCCACGGCATCCAGCATTTCCACCGCCCGCAGCCGGGCCGAGCGGCGGTCCAAGCCCTCGTGGCGCCGCACCACCTCGGCGATCTGCTCGCCGCAGTTGTAGACCGGGTTCAGCGCCGTCATGGGCTCTTGGAAAATCATCGCGAGGTCTTTGCCGCGCAGATCCTGCCGCGCCCGCTCCGGCAGAGCCAAAAGGTCGCGCCCGCCATAGATGATGCGCCCGCCGGTGACGCGGACCCCGTCCGGCAGCAGGCCCATCATGGCGTTGGCGGCCATGGATTTGCCCGACCCCGATTCGCCCACGATGCAGACGATCTCGCCGGCATCCAGCGACAGCGACAGGTCTTGGACCGCGTGCGCCCGGTCCGCCCCCTTCGGCAGCG
>JBHJHK010000088.1:0-8953 GCA_050330975.1 Candidatus Competibacterales bacterium
AGGCCCCCCCCCCTGGCGGCAGCCCAAGCCATGGTCACCGGGAGTAAGAAGATTCGCCCCCCACCCAAATAGCGCCAGTACAGGGCGTAGGGATTAAAAGAGCGTTCGGCCAGGGTGCGATTGCCCAAGGGCAAGGTGCCAAAGACCGCCCGGATCATCCGCCGGCGGTCTAAAGCCACCAAGCGTCGCACCTCGACCCCAAAGTGGTCCTCCAAAGCCTTGACCCGCTCTGGCGTGGGGCTTAGAAAGTCCAGGGCCGTAAAGCGGGTGGTGGCATAGGTGGTCGGGGTGTCGGCCGTTGAGGGCGCCTTGCCCCCACCGCGCTTTTGGACGAGCCAGCCGTCGTGGCGTCGCCGCTCGGGGCTGTCCTCGGGGGCTCTGGCCAGCTCCTCCAGGGGCAAGACATGGCGATTGTAGTCGTCGATGAGCTTGCCAGTGCGCTGGGCGATGGCGAGGGCGGTAAAGTTAAACCACAGGGCCGGGCCGATGATGTCCCCCTGGCGGCGCAAATCCATGGCCTCCAGGGCCTTGATATCGCGCCGCTCTAGCTTGAGGACGTTGCGCATCAGGTCTTGCAAATACAAGTTGCCCAGCAACTGGTCCGAGGTGTGGGTGTTGTGTCGATGGAGGGGTGGACCGTCTAAATAGTTGCGGTACAAAAGCTGCAGCCGCTCCACCAGGCTGTCGGCGTCGCTGAAGGTGGCAGCACAGGCGAAGGCCTGGCGCAGCAGCGCCTCTAGGGTGAGGCGGGGGCTGGCTTCGACGGTGGGGGTGGGAGGGGGTTCCAGGCCCCGCACCCGAGCCTCTGGGACCAGGATCCGTTGGTGGAGTAGCGCCAAGTCAACGGGGGCTCGCTGGCGCTTGACCTCTTTGGTGAGGGACAAAAACTGGGCCTCAGCCACCCGCAAGTAAAACTCGGTGGTCGTGGCGGCGATGCGCTGGAGCCAGCGCCCCACCAACACCAATCCCCAGGCCACGGCGCCAAACAGCAAAATGGGAATTCCCAAACTGTCCCGCAGCCAGGTGAGCAACCACGCCACCCAGGGGATGTGCAACACCTGGAGCAACAGGCTCAAGGCCAGAAAACTCCCCCCCAGCATCAACAGCCGCACCGCCGGGCGCTGCATGGTGTTCACCAGTAGAGCCCCTAGTCGATCGATGAACTGGGGAGCTGTGATCACGCCGTGGAGGTCGGCCAAGGACATCAAGACTTCGTTGACCTGCTGGAGCTTGAGGCCCAGGCGGCGGGCAAAGGCCGCCGCCAGGCGGCTTTTGCGGTCGCGACTGCCCACCTCTCGACGGGCCAGCCAAAGGTCTCGCAACGGCGGGATGTAGCGCAACGGCACGAGGCCCGCCAGCCACGACAACCGCTCCAGTTGGTTGAGTAGTGCCGGCTCCAGTTCCCACTGGATCACTTCGGGCTCGGCGTTGACCAGTCGGTCAATGGCAGTTTCCACCCGCAGGGTGCGGCGGTTGAGGTGCTCCACGGTGTCGCTGCCACCCCCCCAGGGGGCGAGGGCCTCGGGTAAGGCTTCGAGCCAGCGCTGTTGCAAAATGCCCCCCTGGAGGGTTTCGGCCCGGCGCTCCAACACCCATAGCTGCCCCGCCAGGTGGTCCCGGCGGGCCCGGCGACCCAGGGCGCCGCGTTCTTGCTCTATACGGAATTGGATCCGCCGACCTGTGGCGGCTATGCGCTGGAGCAAGTCCGCCTGTTGGGGGGTGGTATCGGGGGGCTCAAAGAAGACGATATCCCGGTTGAGTAGCGGCCCCATCCGTCGCACCAGGCGGTCTAGCCCTCGGCTCAGCAACAACAGCATCCGCAACACCACCGCCGCCTTGCGGGCCAACACCGCTGGCAGCTTGAGGATCCTCAGCAGCGGCGACTGGGAGGCCAAGCCCGGCCCCGCCAAGGCAAAGGCCACCAATCCCACGGGTAGCGCCGGCAACAGCTCGTTGAACCAGTGGCGACGCAAATAGCGCTTGCGATCGGGGGCGAGGCGATACTTGGTGATAAATTCGGCGAAAAACGCCGCGCAAATGGCGGTGTCGGCCACCACCAGCCAAACGTAAGCTGCGCCGTCCATGGGCACTAACCCCTGGTAGGCCACCAAGGTCAAAGCGGCGATGATCAGTCCCAGGGACACATCATCCAAACGCCGCCGACCCCAGGCCCCCACTCGCTGCTCGAGACGATACTGGACGGTGGCCTCCAGCCACTCGTCGTGGAGGCGACTCTCCACCAGGCTCAAACGCTCTTCTAGGGGAACTTCGACGCGGGTCAGCTGTTGGGTGAACCACTGGAGGCGATGGTGGATACGGCCCAGGGCCACGGCCTGGGCCCCCATGGACCAGGTGGTGGACTCGCTCAAGGTGTCGGCGGCAGCGTCCATGAGGGCCGGTGTACGGGCTCGGAGCCAGGCCCGTCGGCCAGGGACGGACATGGCCGCCAAGGCCGTTTCCAGTTGGGTCTCCAACGCCAGGGCGGCCCCCTCCAAGGAGTGGGGCGGGGGCATCGATGGGTCGCCATCCGCCCCATCGGGTCCTTCGGCGTGCCGGGCCAGGCGATCGCCGAATTGCAACGCTCCCCACAGGGCATCGGCCGTGGGGGTGGTGGTTTGGCAGCGGGCGCTAATATCGGCGAACAATTGCCCCTGGAGGTCGCCAAGTCGCCCCCTCAGGGCGTCGCTTTGCCGTGCCAGCTCGACGTCAAAGGCCAAGTCGCCGTGGAGTTGCTCCAGCTGCAGCAGGGCCATACGCAGGGGTTGATGGGGCTTTTTCAGGCAGGCCAAAATCAAGGGCAGCAACACATCGTGTTGTTGCTGGCGCCTGGCCAACAGCCCCAAGGCGGCCTGGCCGCGGGGTTGCCGTAACACGCGCTCCTCTAGCCGTGCCAGCAAAGCCTCTACATCGGCTAGGGCCACCGAGGGGGCGCCCCCGAGGTCGGGTATCAACTGGCGGTAGATGAGGGTGAGGCAGGTGGCGACACTCTCCTCGGCGGCCTTTGCCGTGGGTCGGTCTTCAATGGCCTCAAAGGCGGCGACAAAGGTTTCCCAAGCGCAGCGCCAATGGGCGCTTGGGTCATCCATGGGGGCGTTGACTGGGGGACCCGACGACACACCACCTCCTGGCATTGACCCGATCGACGGGCCCGATGGACGGTGTGTTGGTGGAACGGCGAGATTTGGGCCCACCACCGTCCGTGGTGAAAAAGGCCAAGGCCCGGGGGGCATGGCCATCCAAGGGCAACCCCTCGGGGATGTGAGCTGCACGTCCACAGTTTAAAGCAACCCTTCACCGGGTACTACGGATCGATGGGGGTCGGATTTAGCCCGTGGGGTGTCGAATGGAGGAAAGGCTCCCCTGATGCACTCGCCTAAGGTAGCTCCCTAAAGCCGTTGCCGTTGGCGAGCCAGTCATTGAGCTGGGGTGAATTGTCCTCCCTCGAGATTCTCCAAAACCCAAGTCGAGTCATCGCGATGTCCGACCCGTTTGAAACCCGCCAGACCTTGAGCGAGCGACTGGCAGCCCGCCGTCCGGGCTACAGCCTCGAAGGCCCTTTTTATTGGGATGCCTCGATCTTTGCCATCGAACTCGAGGAGCTGTTCTACCGAGATTGGCTATTCGCCGGCCACGCCAGCGAACTCAACCGCCCGGGGGATTACCTCACCCTCCAGGTGGGGCGCTACTCGGTGGTCATCGTCCGCGACGCCAAAGGCGACATTCGGGCCTTCCACAACAACTGCCGCCACCGGGGTTCTCGGATCTGTACCCTCGCCAAGGGCCGCGCCCCCAAGCTCGTCTGCCCGTATCACCAGTGCACCTATGAACTGGACGGCCGGTTGTTGTTCGCCAAGGACAAGCCAGCCGACTTCGATCCCAGTCAGTTTTCCCTCAAGCCCGTGGCCGTCGATGAGGTCTGTGGCCAGCTGTTTATCTGTGTGGCTTCGAACCCCCCGGATTTTGGCGCCTTCAAAGCAGCTGTTTCGCCCTATCTCGAGCCCCACCGCCTCGACAAGACCAAGGTGGCCTTTGAGTCCACCATCGTCGAGCAGGCCAACTGGAAGCTCACCTTGGAAAATAACCGGGAGTGCTACCACTGCGCCGGCAGCCACCCCGAACTCATGCGGTCCTATCTGGACAGTGCCGCCGCCGTGGCCAGGGACAGCACCGCTGAAGATCCCCAGTTGGTGGCCCAGTGGCAGGCCTGGGAAGCTCGGGGGTTGCCGAGTCGGTTCTTGATGAGCGAGTCGGGCCAATACCGGGTCACCCGCGCTCCCTTGGCCGACGGCGCCGCCAGTTTTACTTTGAGCGGTCGCCCGGCCGTCAACCGCCCCATGGGGGAGGCCACCACCGATGCCGGTGACCTGTTGCTGTTCCACTTCCCCACCACCTGGAACCACTACCTCGGCGACCACGCCACCACCTTCCGGGTGTTGCCCTTGAGCCCCACGGAGACCGCTGTGACCACCAAGTGGCACGTCCCCGCCGATGCCGTGGAGGGGAGAGACTACCACGTGGAGGAGCTCACGGCGGTGTGGGCCGCCACCAACGATCAAGATCGGCGTTTGGTGGAGGAAAATCAACGGGGGGTGACGTCCCCGGCCTATGAACCGGGTCCCTACATGGCCTCAGAAGGCGGCGTCGACCAGTTTGTCACCTGGTACTGCGAGACGTTGAGCCAGCGCTTGACGCCCCAGACCCCAAAGCTCGTGCCCATGGCGGTGGGTGGCGGGGGGTAGATGCCCATGGCCCGCAACCACAAGGCCCTCGACCAACTCCAGCCCTGGCGCGACTCCGCCCAGGAGCTGGAGTGCGTCATGGTGGTCCCCGAGGCCCCCAATACCAAGACCTTCGCCTTCCGCGCCCCCGACGACAGTTGGTTTCGCTACCAACCGGGGCAATTCCTCACGGTGGAATTGCCCACCCCCGAGGGTTCTCTCCATCGGACTTACACCATCTCTTCGAGCCCCTCTAGGCCCCTGTCTTTGACCCTCACGGTCAAGGCCCAGGAGGGCAGCGTGGGTTCTCGGTGGATGCTCGATAATCTCAAGGTGGGGGATCGCCTCAAGGCCAAGGGGCCGGGGGGATTGTTTTCCATCACCAACTACCCCAACGACAAATATTTGTTTCTCTCGGCGGGCAGTGGCATCACGCCGATGATGTCCATGATGCGCTGGCTCTACGACTACGGCACCGCCCCCGACGTCACCTTGATCAACTGTGCCCGCAGTCCGGCGGAACTCATTTTTCGCAACGACCTAGAGCGCATGGCGGCACGCCTCCCCTCCATTCGCCTGGCGTGGATCGTCGAGGAGCCCGACCCCTTCGATGTCTGGACGGGGTTTTTGGGGCGTTTCAACCAATTGATTTTGGAATTGACCTGCCCCGACTACGCCACTCGGGAGATCTTCTGCTGTGGTCCTGCTCCCTTCATGGAGGGGGTGCGGGATGTTCTCAACGTGGCGGGCTTTGACTTTGACCACTACCACGAAGAGAGCTTCCAACAGCCCATCCGCCGCAGCGAAGATATCCCCGAGTGGGACGAGGTGGTGGGGGATGTCCCCGACGAAGAAGCGTCGGCTCGGGTGGTGTTCACCCAGTCCAACAAGACCGTGGTCTGCCACCAGACCGATACCTTGCTGGATGTGGCCAAGCGGGCGGGGTTATTTGTCCCCAGCAGCTGCCAGTTTGGGGTGTGTGGCACCTGCAAACTGAAAAAGCGCGCCGGCGAGGTCCACATGGTTCACAACGGCGGTATCGACGACGAAGAAATCGAGGAAGGCTATGTCTTGGCCTGTTGCTCCAACCCCATCGGGCGGGTGGAGCTGGAGTTTTAGCCCATCACTGGGGCAATACCCCCCCGCTGGGCGCGGCCGAGGGGGGTGTGGGACTACCCATTCTCAACATGACAAGGTCGAAAGGTCGATTAGAGTCCCAAACTGACCGGTGGGGACTGATGGTGGGTCTTGCCATGGGGATAGCGCCCATGGTGGCCATGGTGGCCGTTATCGATGAACTGCAGGTGGAGCTTGCGCTCCTCGCTGGGGCTGCGGCCAAACAGCGCCCGAAACCGTCGATCCAGGTGAGAGCTGGAGGCAAAACCACAGGCCAGTGCCACGTCCAACACCGGCAGATTGGTGTTCATGAGCAAATTGCGGGCCCGCTCCAAACGGATCTTTAAATAGTAGTGTTGGGGTGTGAGCCCGATGTGCTTGCGAAACAGCCGTTCCAACTGGCGGGTGCTCAAAGAGCACAACAGCGCCAACTGCTCACAACTCAAAGGGTCTTCTAGGTGCTGGTGCATGATGGCCACCGCCTGGTTGACCCGGGCGCTGGAGGGCAGGGGCGTGTGGCACGGCTTGCGGCGCTGGCTCACCCCCTCGGCGCGGATTTGGGGGTGCATGGTGATTTCGGCGATTTGGTCGGCCAATTCAAAGCCGTGCTCGCGACCCAAATAGTGGAGCATCATGTCCAATGAGGCCGTCCCCCCGGCACAGGTCATAATAGTTCCGTCGAACTCGAACAGGTGGCGGGTGACGTTGAGGTGGGGGTGGCGTTCCAGGAGGGGGTCGAGTTCTTCCCAGTGAATGGTGCAACGCCGCTCTCCCAATAAGCCAAACTGGGCCAGGACATAGGTGCCGGTGCAAACCCCACCCATCCTAGCCCCCTTTGCCGCCAGGGACCGCAATCGGGCACCCACCTTGCTCGGCAGTGCCAGTTGGGCTACCCCTATGCCGGCGCATACCAACACCACGTCGGCTCGGGTCAACTGGTCGATGCTGGCATCGGCGGGGATGGCAAGCCCATTGCTGGCGGTGACCGAAGGTGCCGTTGGTCCGTAGGTCTGCCAGCGGTAGTACCCTCTGCCCAAGGCGCGGTTAGCTAGGCGCAATGGCTCGATGAGGGCGGCGACGGCCATCATGGAGAAATTGGGCAGCAGTATCAGGGCGACGTCACGGTGGGTCGCCGGAGGCATCTCGGTGGCGGGGGGGGATGTTTTGGCCACGTTTGTTTCCCAGGGGCTCAAAGCTACTCGATGGCGTTGGTACTGGAGCGACGGCATGGGACACCATCGCTACCTCAGGGGAATGCTGTCACACCGCGCTAAAAGCCTTGGCAAATCCCCGTCCTCTCCCTTGCCCGTGTCCTCACCCGTGGGTAAGCCGTGACCCTCGACCAAGACCTAGGGTCTCAGCCATTGGTTTAAAACGGGGATGGTCCGCAGCAGCGGTTGGCCGCGGGCAAAGAGCCAGGTGAACAGGGTTTGAAAGTGGCGCTTGCGCTTTTCGGTGAGCGTTCCTACTAAAAAGGTAGAGATAAAAATCAATAAAAGCAAGCCAAAAGCAACTTGGGTTTGGGAAGCATCTAATGCAAACCATTTTTCGGCGTTGACAATCAAGGGATAATGGAGCAAATAGAGGGTAAAGGTATAGGAAGCCAAGAAGGCGGCGGGGCGTTGGATGACGAGCAATCCCTCGAATTGGCTACAACGGGCACAATGGATGTTGGCCACCACCAAGGCTCCCACTACATAGTCGGCGAGGTAGGCGTTGGCCCTTGCCAAAGGCCAGCCTTCAAAGGGCCACAGGGCCTGGCTAGCCAGGGCTAGATCATCAAATAAACCGCTGGTTTTAAAAGCAAAAAAACCAAAAACAGTCAACCAAAACCCCAGCCTGCCCACGGGCTTAGACAAGGTCCACCGGTGGCTGTAACGGTGGAGAGCCACCCCCATCAACCACACGGGCCACAATAACCACAACTGATATCCCACCAGCAAAAGCACCACAACAAGCCAAAAGAATCGTTTGAAGCCGCGATAGAATACGGCGAATGCAAAGAGAATGTAATACCACACTTCGTATCCCAATGACCAATAGGGGATGAGGGCATAGGGTTCTTCACTGAGGGTCCAGACTTCGCCGAGAAAAAACAGATGTAAAACCAAATAGAGATAAAATTTATCGTATTGATAGAAATTTTCGTAAGCTGCGGGTAGGTAGACCTTTCCCAGGGCGCAGATGGCGAAGGTGAGCAGCAAGATGGGCAGGGCGACGGAGTAGATCCGCGCCCCCCGGCGGATGAGATAGTCCTGGAGGCCCAAGGGTCTTTGCCAGGTACTGGCGGCGATGACAAACCCCGACAACACAAAGAAGGCCATGACCGCCTGGTGGCCAAAGGTGATGTGAACACCCACACCAAAGGAGAGGGCGGGGAGATGGTCGTGGACCACGAGCAGCGCCGCGCTGAACCGCACAATGTCCAAGTAAGTCGACAATGCTGGGTCCATGCTTTGGACCGGCGCTCCTCGGTTGGCCGGGGGAGGCATCGCGACGGCAGCTGACTCCCTGGAGGCCGAGGCGGTGGTGGTTAAAGGGCGGCTCACGGCCATGGCCGACACCTCGTCGAGGGTGGGGGTTGAGGGGATCGGTGGGCTAATAGATGCTGGATGGCCCAGCGCAGGGTCTCGAACACGGCGGCCCGGCCCCTCAAATGGGTCCTGGCGGCAACCTCCTGGGGGGGGTGGCGTTGGAGGACCTTAGCCACCGCCACAGCCCAGGGGGCTTCTGTCAAGGGGCAGGGTACCCGTCCGGCCGCCTGCCACACCAGGGGCTCTAGGGCGTGGATGACGCTTTCATAGGGGCGCTCCCCCCGAGCAAAGCCCGCTGCCACCTCGAGGTATGCCGCCGGAAAGTCATCACGGGATCCCTGGGGATCAGCGGCCAGGGCCGCCACCAGGGCGGGATCAAGGTCCCGCCACAGGTCGGGGAGCAAAAGCCGCAACTGGGTGCGAAACCGCGGGCGCAGCCGGCGAAAGAGCTCACTGCCCGTCGGCGACAGGGGTTTTAGCACCAAGACACTGTAGCTGCCGCTGGTGGCTTCCCGGGTGATCCCCAGGCGCACCGGCCAGTAGTCGCCACGGCGCCAGAACCGCAGCACAGGCGCCGTGGCGCCG
>JBHJHK010000089.1:0-20231 GCA_050330975.1 Candidatus Competibacterales bacterium
ATCGCGGTCCCCAGCGCGCCGATCGCGGCCCGGCCGAGGGCCCCAGTGCCAGCTATGAGGAATCCCCGCTCCACCAGGGCGAGCACCTAGAAGAATCCCCCGTTGCCGCCGAGCCCCAGGGTCTGACGCCCGAAGCCCGCCAACAACGGGTCCGGGAGCGGGCTGAACGCGAAGCCGAAGAGGTCATCGGCCGGCGCCCCAGTCGCCCAGTCAAGACCACCGAGGTCAAGCCCAAGAAGACCACCGAGGCTCCCAAACGCCGCGATGACGCCGACGGCACCAAGGCCAAACGCCGCGACGCCGCCGGCAAGGCCAAGGGTCGGACGGTGGATATCGCCGATCGGGAAGAAGTGGGGCGGCGCAAACCGAAGAAAAACGGCAAGGCCGTGGCGGCCAAGGCCACGGCGCTGCCCAATCGCCACGGTTTCTCCAAGCCCACGGCCCCCGTGGTGCGGGAAGTGGCCCTCCCCGAGACCATCACCGTGGCCGATTTGGCCCAGAAGATGTCCATCAAGGCCACGGAGGTCATCAAGGCGTTGATGAAACTGGGTTCCATGGTGACCATCAACCAGGTCCTCGACCAGGAGACGGCGGCCATCGTCGTCGAGGAGATGGGCCACACCTACACCCTCCTCAAGGAAAACGCCATCGAGGAATCCCTCCAACAAGAGGGCCTAGACCGGGGCGACCAGATCACCCGGGCGCCGGTGGTCACCATCATGGGCCACGTCGATCACGGTAAGACCTCCCTGTTGGACTACATTCGCCGCACCAAGGTGGCCGCTGGTGAAGCGGGGGGCATCACCCAGCACATCGGCGCCTACCACGTAAATACCGATAAGGGAATGGTGACCTTCCTCGACACCCCCGGCCACGCCGCCTTTACCGCCCTGCGGGCCAGGGGCGCTAAGGCCACGGATATCGTGGTGTTGGTGGTGGCCTCCGACGACGGGGTGATGCCCCAGACAGAGGAGGCCATCCAACACGCCAAGGCCGCCGGGGTGCCGGTGGTGGTGGCCGTCACCAAGATCGACAAACCCGATGCCGACCCCGAGCGGGTGCGGAGCGAACTGTCCGGCCGCGGGGTGATTCCCGAGGATTGGGGCGGCGAGAACATCTTTGTCGACGTGTCGGCCAAGACCGGCGACGGGGTCGACGACCTGCTCGATTCCCTGTTGATCCAAGCCGAGGTGTTGGAGCTCAGGGCCTACGACAAGGGTCCGGCCCATGGGGTGGTGGTGGAATCGCGCCTGGACAAGGGACGAGGGCCGGTGGCCACCGTCTTGATCCAAGAGGGCACCCTCAAGAAGGGGGACATGCTCTTGAGTGGCCTGGAGTACGGCCGGGTGCGGGCCATGCTCAACGAGACCGGGCAACAGGTGGACGAGGCCGGACCCGCCATGCCCGTCGAGGTATTGGGGCTCTCCGGGGCTCCCAATGCCGGCGACGAAGTGGTGGTGGTGAGCGACGAGCGCAAGGCTCGGGAAGTGGCGCTGTTCCGCCAGGGCAAGTACCGCGAGGTCAAGTTGGCCCGCCAGCAAAAGGCCAAGCTGGAAAACGTCTTCGAGCAGATGCAAGAGGGGGAAGTCCAGACCCTCAACGTGGTCCTCAAGGCCGATGTCCAGGGCTCGGTGGAGGCGTTGAGCAACGCCATCAACGAGCTGTCCACCGACGAGGTCAAGGTCAAGATCATCTCCAACGGCGTGGGGGGTATCACCGAATCCGACGCCAACCTGGCGGTGGCCTCCGAGGCCATCATCATCGGCTTCAACGTCCGGGCCGATAGCGCCGCCAAGAAGATCATCGAAGACGAGGGTATCAACCTCTACTACTACGGCGTCATCTACGAGGCCATCGACCAGATCAAGCAGGCCCTGACGGGCATGTTGGCCCCGGAATTCAAGGAGGACATCATAGGCCTCGCCGAGGTGCGCCAGGTGTTCCGCCATCCCAAGTTCGGCGCCATCGCCGGCTGTATGGTGGTGGACGGGGTGGTCAAGCGCAACAACCCCATCCGGGTGTTGCGGGACAACGTGGTGATCTACGAAGGCGAGCTGGAGTCGTTGCGGCGCTTCAAAGACGACGCCGCCGAGGTGCGGGCGGGCTTGGAGTGCGGCATCGGGGTGCGCAACTACAACGACGTCCGCGAGGGCGATCAAATCGAAGTCTACGAGCGCGTCCAGGTGGAGCGCTCCCTGTGACTTTGTTCTCAAACCATTGACAGCTTAGAGGATTGGCCCTCGTGCCTGGAGAATCGCCTCGACTGCGGCGGGTCGCCGAACTCATCCGCCGCGACTTGGCCAGCCTGATCCGCCATGAAGTGGACGACCCGCGCATGGCCATGGTGTCCATCACCGACGTCGAGGTGAGCCGGGACTTGGCCTATGGGCGGGTGTATGTCACCTTCCTGGGTGCGGCGGTCCAGCGAGCCGAAGTGGTGGAGCTCCTCAACGAGGCCAGTGGTTTTCTGCGCCGGGAACTGGGCCGCCAACTCCACCTGCGCACGGTGCCCAAGCTTCTGTTTCGCTACGACGAGGCCGTGGAACGCGGCGCTGCGCTGTCGGCGTTGATCGACGCCGCCGTCAGCCACGATCAGCGCAACACCGCCCCCGGTGACACCGCGCCGGCGGATGGGGAGTATCCAGGGGATCGACAAGATACGGGGTCCGTTTCCAAGGGTGACGAGTAGCCGTGAGCGATGCTGTCTTCGACAACACCCAAAGGGCGAACCCCGAGGCGATCAAGCCCCCCAAACGGAATATCGACGGGGTGCTGCTGGTGGACAAGCCCTCGGGCCCGACGTCCAACGCCGTCCTCCAGCGGGTCAAGGGACGACTCAACGCCCGCAAGGCCGGCCACACCGGGAGCCTCGACCCCATGGCCACGGGGTTGTTGCCCCTGTGTTTGGGGGAGGCCACCAAGTTGTCGAGCTATTTGCTCGACGCCGACAAACACTACCATTTCACCGCTCAGTTGGGGGTGTGCACCGACACCGGCGACGCCGACGGCACGCCCGTGGCCACCCGGAGGGTACCGCCCCTGACCCGAGAGGACTTGACGGCGATACTGGCGGACTTCAGTGGGGAACAGCTGCAAATTCCCCCCATGTATTCGGCCCTCAAGCACCATGGCCAACGGCTCTACACCCTGGCCCGCCGGGGGGAGACCGTGGAGCGACCGCCGCGGCGGGTGACCATCCACCGCCTCGTCCTCCTCGATGGGGGCCAGGACTGGTTTGCCGCCTATGTCCATTGCACCAAGGGGACTTACATTCGCACCTTGGCGCTGGACATCGGCGAGGCCCTGGGATGCGGTGCCCATTTGGTGGCGTTGCGCCGCACTGGGGCTGGTCCCTTTGTCGACGCCCCATTGGTCACATTGGCCGCCGTCGAGGACGACCCCGAGGGGGTGTTGGCCCGCCATCTGTTGCCCGTGGACACCGCCGTGGCCCACTGGCCCGCCCTCCACTTGGAGGAGGCGGCGGCTGCGCGGGTGTGCAGCGGCCAAACCGTGGCCCTGGAGGTGCCCGTTGCCGCCGGTTGGGTGCGGTTGTACCGGGGTAGCGATGCCTTCATAGGGCTCGGCGAGGTGGTGGGCCACCGCGTACGTCCCAAACGCCTGATGGCCACGGCGTGACCCCGCCCCGGAAACGCCGCTGGTCGGGGGCGTTTTCAAACCCCCAGAGACCCCGCGGTCCCCGAGAGTTTTGCAGCCCTTGCCCCAATGAGTTAGCCCAGGATTAGTCCAGGATACGAGTTCAGGAGTTTGTCATGGCCTTCACTGTCGAACAAAAAGCACAAGTTGTCCAAGAGTACCAACGGGGTCCCGGAGATACGGGTTCTACCGAGGTCCAGGTGGCGCTGCTCACCCACCGCATCAACGTCTTGCAGCCCCACTTCAGCGCCCACAAACAAGACCACCATTCCCGTCAGGGACTTTTGAAAATGGTCAACCACCGGCGCAAACTGCTGGACTATCTCAAGCGCAAGGATCGCCAGCGCTACCAACAGCTCATTCAACGCCTGGGTCTGCGCCGCTGAGCGCTTCCCCGTGCCCCTAGGAGGCCACCGTGATCCCGGTGAAGAAAACCTTTCAATACGGCGAACACCGCGTCTCTCTGGAGACCGGTGAGATCGCCCGCCAGGCCACGGGTGCCGTCGTGGTCGACATGGCCGACACCGTGGTGTTGGTCACCGCCGTCTGCACCAAAGACGCCGGAGAGGGGCGGGACTTTTTTCCCCTGACCGTCAACTATCAAGAGCGCAGTTACGCCGCCGGGCGCATCCCCGGCAGTTTTTTTCGCCGGGAGGGCCGGCCGTCGGAAAAGGAAACTCTGACCTCCCGCCTCATCGCCCGCCCCCTGAGACCGCTGTTTCCCAAGGGCTTTACCAACGAGGTCCAGGTGATCGCCACGGTGCTGTCGCTGAACAGCGAAGTGGATGCCGATATACCCTCCATGATCGGTGCCTCGGCGGCCGTGGCCCTGGCGGGGTTGCCCTGTAGCGGAATCCTCGGGGCCGCTCGGGTGGGCTACTCGGCGGGGGGCTACCTCCTCAATCCCTCCTTGAACCAGCTCAAACAATCCCAGTTAGACCTGGTGGTGGCCGGCACCGAGAACGCCGTCCTCATGGTGGAGTCAGAGGCTCAAGTGCTCAGCGAGGAGGTGATGCTGGGGGCGGTGATGTACGGTCACCAACAGATGCAGCAGGTGATCACGGCCATTCGTGGGTTGGTGGCCGAAGCCGGCGTCGAGCCCTGGCCCTGGCAGCCTCCCGCCGGCGACGACGCCCTGGCGGCGGCGGTGGCCGAGCGCGCCGAAGTGGCCTTGGGGGAAGCCTACACCATCGCCGAAAAACAAGAGCGCCAACAGCGGATCCGCGAGGTGCGTCAAGGGGTGGTGGAGGCCTTGGCGGATACCGAACCCCACCGCTGGGGCGAGGCCGCGGTAAAAGAGGCCTTTGGCCAGTTGGAAAAGCGCTTGGTGCGGCGGCGCATCCTCGAGGGGCAACCCCGCATCGACGGTCGCGACACCGAGAGCGTGCGGCCCATCAATATCCGCACCAAGTTGCTGCCCCGCACCCACGGCTCGGCGCTGTTCACCCGCGGCGAGACCCAAGCGTTGGTGGTCACCACCTTGGGGACCGGCCGCGACGCCCAGCTCATCGACGCCATCGAGGGAGAGTATCGGGAAAACTTTATGCTCCACTACAACTTCCCGCCGTTTTGCGTCGGGGAGACGGGGATGGTGGGGAGCCCCAAGCGCCGGGAGATCGGCCATGGCCGCTTGGCCCGGCGGGGTGTCCAGGCGGTGATGCCCACCTTTGAGGAATTTCCCTACGTGGTGCGGGTGGTATCGGAGATCACCGAGTCCAACGGCTCGAGCTCCATGGCCTCGGTGTGCGGCAGTTCGCTGTCCCTCATGGATGCTGGAGTACCCATTGCGGCGCCGGTGGCGGGAATCGCCATGGGCCTCATCAAAGAAGGGGATCGCTTCGCCGTGTTGAGCGATATCTTGGGCGACGAGGACCACCTAGGGGATATGGATTTCAAAGTCGCCGGCACCGCCAAGGGCATCACGGCGTTGCAGATGGATATCAAAATCGACGGCATCACCGAGGAGATCATGCACAACGCCCTAGAGCAGGCCAAGTCCGGGCGCTTTCACATCCTCGAGGCCATGAATACCGCCCTAGCCGCCCCTCGGGAGCGGATGTCTGACTACGCCCCGCGGATCATTACCACCCGCATCGACCCCGAGAAGATCCGCGATGTCATCGGCAAGGGAGGGGTGACCATCCGGGCCATCACCGAAGAAACCGGGGCCACCATCGACATCCAAGACGACGGTACCATCAAGATCGCCGCCGTGGACAGGCAGGCCGGCGACGAGGCCTTGCGCCGAGTCCAAGAGATCACCGCCGACGTGGAAATCGGCCAGATCTACCAGGGCAAAGTGGTGCGGCTCATGGACTTTGGCGCCTTTGTCAGCATCGCCCCGGGCCGGGAGGGGATGGTGCACATTTCCCAGGTCGCCGAAGAGCGCATCCAGAACATCGGTGACAAGCTCAAGGTGGGGGATGCCATCAAGGTCAAGGTGCTGGATGTAGACAAACAAGGCCGCATTCGCCTGACCATGCGCGGTCTTTGAGGGCCAGTGCCATTTGCACTTGGTCGTCGAGTTCGATAGGCTAGTTATTCTGAGTTCGGGGTGAAGGCCCCACGATCACAAGTTTCGGAGAGGTGGCCGAGCGGTCGAAGGCGCACGCCTGGAAAGTGTGTATACGGCGAACACCGTATCGAGGGTTCGAATCCCTCCCTCTCCGCCATCAGTTTATGGTGACCCTATTCGGTCCCCTCGCAACGGTGAACCGCGAACCCCGTCAGGCCCGGAAGGGAGCAGCGGTAGTGGTAACCATCGTGTGCCGGGGTGTGGCTGTTTGGGGTCGCCTCCTCAAATGGGGCAAAAGCGCAAAGGGTGGCCATGAGCGCTGTGGGGTTTAAACACCGCGTCCTCGCCCGCCAGTGGCGTCCCCGGCGCTTCGAAGATCTCGTGGGGCAAGAGCACATCGTAAAGCCCCTCTCCCATGCGTTGAATCGTCAAACCCTTCACCCCGCGCTGCTCTTCACCGGTACCCGGGGGGTGGGTAAGACCACCATCGCCCGGATCATCGCCAAGGCCCTCAACTGCGAAGTGGGGGTGAGCGCCTCCCCTTGTGGCCGTTGCAGCGCCTGTGTGGAGGTGGACGCCGGGCGTTTTCTCGACCTCATCGAAGTCGACGCCGCCTCCCGCACGGGGGTCGACGACACCCGGGAGCTGTTGGACAACGTGCCCTACGCCCCCACCCGTGGGCGCTACAAGGTGTACCTCATCGACGAGGTGCACATGTTTTCCAAAAGCAGCTTCAACGCCCTCCTCAAGACCCTAGAGGAGCCGCCGCCCCACGTGGTCTTTCTGCTGGCCACCACCGATCCCCAGAAACTGCCGGTGACGGTGCTGTCCCGCTGTTTGCAGTTTCACCTCAAACGCCTGGCGACGCCCATGATCGCCGAGCGCTTGGCCACCATCCTCGACGCCGAAGGCATTGCCTTTGAGCGCCAAGCCCTGGGGTTCATCGCCCGAGCCGGCGATGGCAGCCTGCGGGATGCCCTGAGCCTCTTGGACCAGGCCATCGCCTTTGGGGCCGGGGCGGTGACCACAGACGACGTGACGGAGATGCTGGGGCTCATCGATCGCCGCAAGTTGGTGGCGCTGTTGGGTTTTGTGGTGGCGGGCGACGTCGCCAGTGCCCTGGCCCAGGTGGAGCTCCTCGACGCCCAAGGGGTGGACCTGGAGGGGGCCTTGGGGGAGCTCATCGGCCTGTTGCAGCGCCTGGCGGTCATCCAGGCTTGGCCCGATGGGGTCACGGACGAAGACGCCGACCTGCGACCCTTGGCCAATCAGTTGTCCCCCGAGGACATTCAGCTCTACTACCAGATTGCTTTGTTGGGTCGGCGAGATCTGCCCCTGTCCCCCGATGTGCGGGGGGGCTTTGAAATGTTGCTCCTGCGGCTGTTGTACTTCAGTCCCAATCGGACGCCGGCGCCGGGCCGGGCGCCGCCCAGTATCCCGCCCCCCAGTGTCCCTTCGCCCAGCGCCGTACCACCCAGCAGCGCCCCACCGGAGCGTTCCTGGTCGGCGGTGGCCGAACCCAAGCCCGCCCCGCCAGTGGCGCCAACACCCCGAGTTCCCCCGGAGGTCGAGCCGCTACATGGGCCCTCGGCCTCGGCCGAGGGTGCAGCTCCGGACGCCGACTGGGCGGCTATTGTCCCCCGCCTGGGTCTCGGGGGGTTGGCCCAGCAACTGGCCACCCATTCCACCTTGAAGGGCGTTGCCGGCGGTGTGGTCACCCTGGCCCTAGATGATGGCTTTGTCCGCACCAAGCCCGCCGAGGCCCGCCTAGCGGCCGCCCTGGGGCAGTACTACGGTCGGGACATCACCTTGGTCATCGATGAGGCGCCCCCCGAGGCGGTGGGAGAGACCCCGGCGAGGGCCCAGGTCAACGCCGCCCGGGCTCGCCAAGCGGACGCTGAGGCCGCCCTAGAGGCCGATCCCAACCTCCGGGCCCTGCGTCAAACCTTCGGCGCCGTGGTCAAATCCGGTACCATCACTCCCACAGAACAGGCCGACTAGAGGATTTACCCATGAAGGGCGGTATTGGCAACATGTTGAAACAGGCCCAGAAGATGCAGGAAAACCTGCAGCGGATCCAAGAAGATCTGGGCAACTTGGAAGTCGAAGGCGAGGCCGGCGGGGGCTTGGTCAAAGTGGTGATGACCGGGCGCCACGAAGCGCGGCGGGTCACCATCGACCCCAGTTTGCTGGAGGACGACCGGGATATGGTGGAGGACTTGGTGGCCGCCGCCATCAACGACGCCGTCCACAAGGTGGAGCGGGCCACCAAGGAGAAGTACGCCGATGCGACCCAGGGTATGGGCTTGCCCCCCGGTTTTAAACTGCCGTTCTAACTCCCCCATCTCTGGCGCCATGGGGCTTGGGTCTCACACCCCTCCCTCGCCCCCAGCGCCCCCATGCCTCGCCGCCCGCACTATTTTCTCCCCCATGACGCCCTCTCCGTTGTTGGCCCAGCTCATGGACGCCCTGCGCTGCCTGCCCGGCGTCGGTCCCAAATCGGCGCAGCGCCTGGCGTTGCACCTGTTGGAGCGGGATCGTCCGGGGGCCCAGCGCTTGGTGGACACCCTGAGCATGGCCTTGGAGCGCATCGACCGCTGTCGCCGTTGTCGGTTGCCCACGGAGACCGAGCTGTGTGCCCTGTGCGCCGACCCCCAGCGCCAACGGGGGGTGGTGTGCGTCGTCGAGTCCCCCGCCGACGTGTTGGCGTTGGAAAACGCCACCGACTACCGAGGGCTCTACTTCGTCCTCATGGGCCACCTGTCCCCCTTGGATGGCATTGGCCCCGAGGAGCTGGGGTTGGATCTCCTGGAGAGTCAATTGGCCGAGGGGGTGGTGGAGGAATTGATCATGGCCACCAACCCCACCGTCGAGGGGGAAGCGACGGCCCACTACATCGCCGAATTGGCCCGGGAGCGCCGGGTGCGCATCACCCGCATCGCCCATGGCGTGCCCCTGGGGGGCGAGTTGGAATACACCGACCGCGGCACCCTGTCCCACGCTTTCAACGGCCGTCGTGACTTTTGACGGCTCCATTGCGACTCGGAGACGGAGACCTTTTCTGTGGCAGAGACCATTTTTAGCAAGATCGTCCGCGGCGAAGTGCCCGCCGATGTCGTCTTTGAAGACGACGACGTCATGGCGTTTCGCGACATCAACCCCCAGGCCCCTATCCACGTTCTGGTGATCCCCAAAAGACCCATCGCCACCCTCAACGACGCCGCCCCCGACGACGTGACCCTGTTGGGTAAGCTGATCTCCACGGCCACCCATGTCGCCAGGGAGCTGGGGGTGGCGGACGAGGGCTATCGCACGGTGATCAACTGCAATCCCAAGGGGGGCCAGGATATTTACCACATTCACCTCCACCTGTTGGCCGGCCGGCAGATGACCTGGCCGCCGGGTTAAGCCTCGGCGTTTTCCCCGCGGTCGTCGTGGGGTGTCGTCGCCACCACCCACAGCTGGATCTGCTGGACCCCAGCCCGGGTCAAAGGAGCCAAGGCGGCTTCGAGGGTGGCGCCGGTGGTGCACACGTCGTCCACCAGGGCCACCCTCGGGGGCAGGGGGCGTCGGAGGACAAAGGCCTGGTCCACGTTGGCCCGGCGGGCCCTGGCCGTGAGGCGGCTCTGGGGCGGCGCCTTCCCCGTGCGCAGCAAGGCGTCGGTCCGCACCGGCAGCCCCAAAGGGCCAGCGGCGGCCAGGGCGATTTCTGTCGCCTGGTTAAAGCCCCGCTGGCGCAGGCGCTCCCGGTGGAGGGGGACCGGCACGACGGCGACGGGGAGGTCCAGCCCCCGGGCTTCGACGGCCGTCGCCAGCAGCTCTCCTAGCAGCCTCGCCACCGGCAGGCGGTGGCGGAATTTGAGGTCGCGGATCAGGTGATCTAGCGGCGGTCGGTAGTGGAAGGGCACCACCCAAGGGGTTGTGGCGCCCTGGGGGGTGGCCCCCAGGGGGGCGTTGGGGTCGCGTCGCCGGGGCAACTCGGCCTCGCAGGGGCGGCAGAGGTCTCGCCCGGGTTGGCCCTCGCCGCCGCACACCAAACACCGGGGTGGGAACAACCACCAAGCCAAGCCAGAGATCGGTTGGCCGATTGACGAAATGGCCTTGTGGCCTATCATGGATCTTCTCTTCTTCAATCCCATGCCTCGACACACCGCAGCTGCCCCCCGTGCCCACCGCCCATGAATGATTCCCCTAGCGATTCCCAGGATACCGTCCTCAGCGCCGCCGCCGCTCGCCGCTCGGCCAGTCTCATGGACTGGGGCAACATCGTCGCCATCATCCTCCCGGTGCCGTTGTTGATCTTTTGGTTTGGCGCTTCGATCGTCGTCTTTGCCATCAACCGCCACCATCCCAACCCCAAGGTGGGCCATTACACCCAGCAGGCGGCCTATCGCCTCTACGGCATCACCGGCTTCTTCGTCATTGTGGCGCTGTTTTTTCCCGGGGACGACTGGAGCTACTATCTGTATTCCTGGTTGCTGGCGGTGGCCATTTTGATACCGTGGTCATTGCTCAGTTTGTGGCGCATTCGCCGCGACCACTGGGAATCCGTCGTGGTGAACGCTGACACCTAACGGCGTCTGACCCGGCCCTACCCGTCGAGACCATTGCCCCCCGAGCCCGTTTCACTTTGCCCTCAACCGCCTTCGCCGCCGGAGAAACCCGCGTGACCGCCGCCAGTCCCCTCTATCCCACCTTGTCCCAAGTCCTATTGCCCGCTGGGTTCTTACAAAGCCACTGCCAGTGGCTGCTGCCATTGGCGGCCAGTGGTTTGTTGACCCTCGCCGCCAAGCTGCAGATACCCTTTTGGCCGGTGCCCATGACCCTCCAGACCTTTGCCGTGTTGGTCATCGCCATGGGCCTTGGGTCGCGGTTGGGGATGGCGGCGGTGGTGCTGTACCTGGCCCAGGGGGCCGCGGGGTTGCCGGTGTTTGCCGGCGGTGGCGGTTTGGGCTATCTCACTGGCCCCACCGGGGGATACCTGGTGGGTTTTGTCGCCGCTGCGGGCCTCATGGGCTGGCTGGCGGAGCGGGGATTTGATCGCTCCACGCCTTGTACCTTGTTGGCCATGACCCTGGGAACGGCGTTGATCTTCGTGCCGGGGCTCGTCTGGTTGAGCGCTTTTGTCGGTTGGCACCGGGTCTTGGAGGTGGGTTTGTGGCCCTTTCTCCCCGCCGAGGGGGCCAAGATTCTCCTGGCGGCGGCGTTGTTGCCCGGCCTGTGGCATTGGCTGGGACGGCGGTCTTGAGGCCCGGCTCGGTTTGAGCTGACGTGGAACGACCGGGGGTTTTGGACAAGGGGCGGGTCCGAGCCGCCTTTGACCGGGCGGCGGCGGGTTTTGCCGCCCGGGCGGTGCTCCACGCCGAGGTGCGTCGACGGCTGCTGGAGCGCCTGGATTTTGTCCGCCTGACACCCAACCGCGTCGTGGACCTGGGGGGAGGCACTGGCGATGCCGCCCGGGCCCTCAAGCGCCGCTATCCCAAGGCCCAGGTGGTGAACCTCGACCTGGCCCCCGCCATGCTGCGCCGGGCCAAGGCCCAGAGTTGGTGGCGGCCCTTGCCCTGTGTGGCCGGCGATATCGAAGCCCTGCCCCTGGCTACTCGCTGTGTCGACTTGGCGTTTTCCAACCTGGCCCTGGGCTGGTGTAACGACCTCGAACTGGCCTTTGGGGAGTTGCAGCGGGTGGCGGCCCCAGGGGGGCTGTTGATGTTCAGCTTGTTCGGCCCCGACACCCTCAGGGAACTGCGCCACAGCTGTGCCGCCGTCGACCCCAAACCTCGGGTCCACGCCTTCTTGGACATGCACGACGTGGGGGATGCCCTGCTGCGGGGTCAGTGGGGCGACCCGGTGATAGATGTGGAGCACCTCACCCTCACCTATGCCCAAGTGGCGGATCTGTTGGCGGAGCTCCGGGCCACCGGCGGCGGCAATGCCCTGGCAGATCGTCCCCGGGGGCTGTGGCACCCCCGCAGCCGGGGGCGGCTCTTTGACGCCTACGAAGCATGGCGCCAAGGGGGACGGCTGCCGGCCACCTTTGAGATCGTCTATGGCCACGCCTGGGCGCCTTTGCACCCCCCCCAAAGACGCCGCACCGACGGCGCGGCCGTCATTGCCATCGACGCTTTGAAAAGGCCTCCCAAGGGGGGGGTAAAGCCCCCGCGCTAGATTGTTAGGGCTCTGAAAAAAAACCAGTTTTTGGGTATTGGGGGGCGATTGCCCGGAGTGTTTTTGCTACTATAGCCGACTCTAAAAGTTCACCGTTGTCACCATGGTCGACGTCGAAAGCTCCACTGACAAAGCCCAACACCGCTACATCCTGCGCCCCAATTGCTCGCTGTCCTGACGGGGAACCCTGTGGTTCTTCCTCGCCGTGTGCTGCGTATCGCTGACTATCGCCGTGGGCTTTGCCGCCCTGGGTTTGTGGCTGGTACTGCCCTTTGCCGGCCTTGAGTTGACGGCCCTGGGGATATGCCTCTACGGCGTCGTCCACCGCTCCTACCGGCGGGAGGTGATTTCCCTCACCGCCGAGTGGGTGGAGGTGGAGCGGGGCCAACGGGGTCCCCGGGAGCGCCAGCAGCTGCCCCGGCTGTGGACCCGGGTGGATTTGGACGCCGTTCCCGGCCGCACTACGAGCCGCCTCCAGCTGCGATTTCGGGATCGCTGCGTCGAGGTCGGCGGTTTTTTGCGCGAGGACGAACGGCGCCAATTGGCCGCGGACTTGCGCCAAAACCTGTAAAATGGCAGTTGGGTGCCCTGGGTCGAACGCGGCTATTGCGCCCCTGTGAAGGATCCCTTGGGCAACTTCATCTTGAGCAACCCCATCTTGAGCAACCCCATCTCGAGCAACTGAGAGTGACCCCCGCGATGTTTTCAACTCCCCAGCGCCCTTCGGCTATCGCCTTCCTCGCCCCGTGGTTTGTCGCGGTGGCACTCTTGGTCCTGGCGACGCCTGCGGCCCTCGCCGACTACCAGCTCAACATGTCCCCCGGCGTCACCCCCATCAGCCGCGAGGTGTACGGGTTGCACATGATCATCTTCTACCTGGCCTGTCTGGTGGGGATCGGGGTATTTGGCGCCATGGCCTGGACGATTTACCACCACCGCAAGTCTCGCCACCCCGAGCCGGCCCAGTTCCACGAGAGCACCAAAGTGGAAGTGGTGTGGACTGTGGTGCCGTTTTTCATCCTCCTCGCCATGGCCATTCCCGCCACTCAAACCCTGATCAAAATGGAAGACACTTCGGAGGCCAGCTTGACCATCAACGTCACCGGCTACCAATGGCGTTGGCGGTACGACTACATCGGCGAAGACGTGAGCTTCTTCAGCACCCTGACCACCCCGCCGGAACAGATCGAAAACCGCGAAGCCAAAGGGGAAAATTACTTGTTGGAGGTAGACAACCACGTGGTGGTGCCCGTCGGCGAAAAGATCCGTTTTCTGACCACCGCCGCCGACGTGATCCACTCTTGGTGGGTGCCCGCTTTGGGCTGGAAGCGGGACGCCATCCCCGGCTTTGTCAACGAGAGCTGGGCTCTCATCGAAGAACCCGGTATCTACCGCGGCCAGTGCACCGAACTCTGTGGCCGCTACCACGGCTACATGCCCATTGTATTGGAGGCGGTGTCCCGGGAAGAATTCGACGCTTGGTTGGCCGCCCAGCGGGGGGAGGACCAGGGACAAAATCTCGCCCTCGCCCCCCGGGATGCCTCTGGGGCGATTCATTGACCGATTTACCCTTCTTTCTTGCGGCCCCAAGGCCTAGGAGATCGCCATGAGCACCGCTGTCCACGACCACGACGACCACCAAGAGGGTTACCACAGCCGAGGGCTGTGGCGCTGGGTGGTGACCACCAACCACAAGGATATCGGCACCCTGTATTTGGTGTGGGCCCTGCTGATGTTCTTCGTCGGCGGCGCCATGGCGCTGTACATCCGCGCCGAGTTGTTCCAGCCGGGCATCCAGCTGCTGGATCCCTACTTTTACAACCAGATGACCACCATGCACGCCCTGTTGATGATCTTCGGGGCGGTGATGCCGGCCTTCACCGGCCTCGCTAACTGGATGATTCCCCTCCAGGTGGGCGCCCCCGACATGGCGTTGCCGCGGATGAACAACTGGAGCTTTTGGATTTTGCCCTTTGCCTTCGCCATGCTCATCGCCACCCTGTTTATGCCCGGTGGCGGCCCGGCCGGGGGCTGGACCCTGTACCCGCCGTTGGTGCTCCAGACCGGGGATGCCTTCCCCTTTATCATCTTCTCCATCCACCTCATGGGTCTGTCGTCCATCATGGGGGCTATCAACGTCATCGCCACCATTTTGAACATGCGGGCGCCGGGGATGACCCTGATGAAGATGCCGCTGTTTTGCTGGACTTGGCTCATCACCGCCTTTTTGCTCATCGCCGTGATGCCCGTGCTCGCCGGGGCCGTGACCATGCTCCTCACCGACAAGTACTTCGGCACCTCGTTCTTCAACGCCGCCGGCGGCGGTGACCCGGTGATGTTCCAGCACATCTTCTGGTTCTTTGGCCATCCCGAAGTCTACATCTTGATCCTGCCGGCCTTCGGCCTGATCTCCACCATCATTCCCACCTTTGCCCGCAAGCCGCTGTTTGGCTACAGCTCCATGGTCTACGCCACGGCTTCCATCGCCTTTTTGTCGTTTATCGTCTGGGCCCACCACATGTTCACCGTGGGGATGCCCTTGGCCGGGGAGTTGTTCTTTATGTACTCCACCATGTTGATCGCCGTGCCCACGGGGGTGAAGGTGTTCAACTGGATCGCCACCATGTGGAAGGGGGCCATGACCTTTGAAACCCCCATGCTGTTCGCCGTGGCCTTTGTGGTGCTGTTCACCCTGGGGGGCTTTTCCGGGGTCATGCTGGCCATCGCCCCGGCGGATTTCCAGTATCACGACACCTACTTTGTGGTGGCTCACTTCCACTATGTGTTGGTGCCGGGAGCCATCTTTTCCATCATCGCCGCAGTGTACTATTGGCTGCCCAAGTGGACCGGCAACATGTACGACGAGCGGCTGGGGCAGATTCACTTTTGGCTGTCGGTGATCGGGGTCAACGTGTTGTTCTTTCCCCAGCACTTCCTGGGGTTGGCGGGTATGCCCCGGCGCATTCCCGACTACAACCTCCAGTTCGCCGAGTTCAACATGATTTCCTCCGTGGGCGCCTTTATCTTCGGCCTGTCCCAGTTGATCTTCCTCTACGCCGTCATCAAGTGCATCCTCGGCGGCCAGAAGGCCACGGACCAGGTGTGGGAGGGAGCTGAAGGTCTGGAGTGGACCGTGCCCTCGCCGGCGCCCCACCACACCTTCTCCACCCCCCCCGTGGTCAAGTAACGCCTTGGCCATGGGTGAGCTCCTCGTGAACGACCATGGCAAGCGGCGCGCCGGTGCGCGCCGCACCGCGCTGATTTTGGCACTTGTGGCCGTGGCGTTTTATTTTGGCATCATCGTCCTATTGGGTTTGCAACAACCATGAGTCAGCCCTTTTCCCAGCGTAAACTCGTCGCCCTGTTGACCCTGGCGCCGGTGGTGATGTTCGGCTTTGGCTTCGCCCTGGTGCCCCTCTACGAGGTCATTTGCGACATCGCCTTTCTCAACGGCAAGACCAACGACGAACCCGCGGTGATCGCGGCCGACCAAAGTGTCGCCGTCGACCGGCGGATCAAAGTCCAATTCCTGGTCAACCTCAACGCCGGGGCCCCTTGGCAGGTGGCCCCCGAGATGGCCACCATGGAAGTGGTACCCGGGCGGTTTTACCAGACCCACTTCACCGCCACCAACACCACGGGCCACACCTTGACGGGGCAGGCGGTGCCCAGCGTCGTGCCGTGGAAGTCGGCGCCCCACTTTCAAAAGATCGAATGCTTTTGTTTCGAGCGCCAGGACTTTGGTCCCAGGGAATCCAAGAGCATGCCCTTGGCGTTTCGGGTCGACCCCGAGCTCGCCGAGGACATCCACACCATCACTTTGTCGTACACCTTCTTTCGCGTCGACCAACAACGGGGTAGCTGATCTCAGAGGTGGCCTTGAGGCCCACCGGATGGCCACCCCTCCATAGGGAGAGAGTTTGCAACCATGAGCCAAGGCAGTTACTACGTCCCCCACAGCAGCCACTGGCCCATTGTGGGTTCGGTGGGGCTGTTTATCGCCACGGTGGGGTTTTCCATGTACCTCAACGGCTCCAGCGGGCCTTTGCTGGGGCTGTTGGGGGTCGCCGTGGTGGTGTTTATGCTGTGCGGCTGGTGGCGGGATGTCATCCGCGAGGGCAGTGCTGGCCTCTACAGTGAACAAGTGGACCGCTCGTTTCGCTGGGGTATGGGCTGGTTTATCTTTTCTGAGGTGATGTTCTTCGCGGCCTTTTTCGGCGCCCTCTACTACGCTCGGGTGTTTTCCCTGCCTTGGCTAGGCGACGCCGAAACCGCTAAAGGCGTCACCCAATTGTACCTGTGGCCGACTTTTGAGACCCACTGGCCCAGCAACGGACCCGGGGGGTTGGGGGGGCATTTCGAGGCCATGGGCCCCTGGGGATTGCCTTTTGTCAACACCCTGATTTTGCTCTCCAGCGGTGCCACGGTGACCTGGGCCCACTGGGGGCTCTTGGAGAACCGCCGCCAGCAGTTCAACCTGGGGTTGCTGGCCACTGTGGCGTTGGGGGGGGTCTTTGTGATTTTAGAGGCCGAGGAGTATATCCACGCCTATCACGAGCTCAACCTCACCCTGGAAAGTGGCATCTACGGCTCCACGTTCTACCTGCTCACCGGTTTCCACGGTCTCCACGTCATGCTCGGGGCCATTTTCCTCGCCGTGGTATTGGTTCGCAGCCTCATGGGGCATTTCAGCGCCCATTCCCACTTCACCTTTGAAGCCGCCGCGTGGTATTGGCACTTCGTCGACGTGGTGTGGTTGGGGCTGTTTATATTTGTCTATCTGTTCTAACGCCCGGGGCTAAGGGCCCTCAGGGGCCATTGGCCTCCACGGCGGCCGCTGGCACCCCGGGGACGGGATCGCCGCGAAACGAGACTATGCCGGTGAAGTGGGCGAGCCACAACATGGCAAATAGCCCCAGGGACAAGACGATGCGCAGGGTCAAGGACTGGACCAAACGCCGTTGGTGTCCCTGGCCTTTGAGCAGGGCGTAGAGGCCCGTGCCGAGGCTAATGACGATAAACAACATGATGATCAGGACAAAGATTTTAACCATGGGCAAAGGTGTCCGTTGTCATTTCGTGGTCGTTGGCATTCGACGATGAGCCGCCAGCGCTTTCGTGCCCCTTGGTTCGCCGCCATGGCTGTGGCCATGGGGATAGCCATCTTGCTGGCCTTGGGGTTTTGGCAACTCGACCGCGGGCGAGAGAAGGCAGCTCTCCAAGCGGCGTTTGCCGAACGCCAGGAGCTGCCAGCCATGGCCCTGAGGCACTTCGACCCCGAACAGCCCCTGGACGATCCCCAACTGCGCTATCAAAGAGTTATCGCCACTGGCTCCTACGATCCCCGCCATGTATTGCTGGACAACCAACTCCGAGAAGGCCGTCCGGGCTACCATGTGTACACCCCGTTGCGCCTGGGGGAGGGGGGTATCTTGGTCAACCGCGGCTGGCTGGCCGCCCGCCCCGACCGGCGGTTGCCCCCTGGAGAAGCCTTGACCCCAGTGGAGAACCCGGAAGGGATGGAGGAGCGGACGATCCGCGGTCGCCTGGCCCAGCCCGCCAACCCCGGCCTGCGCCTGGGGAATCCCGGGGAGGGTCCTTGGCCCCAGGTGGTGCAACACCTGGACTATCCACAGTTATCCCGCGCCTTGGGCTATCCCCTGGCGCCGGCGATCATCCTCTTGGACGCCGACGCCCCCGGGCGCTTCCCCCGGGATTGGCGGCCCACCTTTGGCGGCTTTGGCCCCGAACGCCACCGAGGCTACGCCGTCCAGTGGTTCGGCTTGGCCGCGGCCCTGGGGGTGGTTTTCATCGCCGCCCATTGGCGCCGCCCCGCCCCGGCGGCTTGAGGCTGTCCCGGAGGCGCTGAGACGCCAACGCCCCTGGGCGCCCCTTTGATCCCTTGCTACTCCGTGACCCCATGAATACCACCGCTCCCGAGTCCGTCCCAAGGTCCAGTGCCGGCCCTCCCAAGCCCCGTCGTTGGCGGGGTCGACTACTGCTGTTGGGTCTCGTCGCCCTGTTTGCCGCCCCGTTGTTGGTGGCCAGCCTGATGGTGGGACGCTGGCAACCCGCAGCTACCGTCCACCACGGCCAACTCCTCGATCCCCCTCAACCCCTGACCCCAGTGGCCGTCGAACTCTACGGCGGGGAGGCCGTGGGAGATGCGTTCTTGCGCCGCCAATGGACTTTGATCATGGTGCATCCCGGTGGCTCTTGTCCCGAGGCTTGTCGCCTTCGCCTAGAGCAGCTGGACACCCTGCGGCTGCTCATGGGCAAGGACAAGCACCGGGTCCAGACCCTCGTGGTCAACCCCGCCCCCTGGGCGCCGGCGGCCGAGAGGTGGTTGGCCAAGACCCACCCCAATCTGCCCGCCGGGGTGGCGGACCCCGCCACCCTGGACGCCCTGGCCATTCCCTTCGGGGCCCCGCCGCCACCCCAGGTGTCGCCGGCGGACCCCGCAGCCCCCGCTGAGCCACTGCCAACCCCAGCCCCCATCTATCTGGTGGATCCCTTGGGCAACTTGGTGATGCGCTACGGCGGCGATGTCCCCCCCCAGCTGGTCATCAAGGACCTCAAGCGCCTGTTGAAGTACACCCAACTGGGTTGACGCTAACCTGGAAAAGTCGAACCATGGATCGCAGTTACTTTGCCCTCATCCTCACCGCCCTGGGATTGACCTTTGTCATCATCGTCTTTGGGGCCTTTGTGCGGTTGTCCGACGCCGGCCTCGGCTGCCCCGATTGGCCGGGCTGTTACGGCCACCTAGTCATTCCGGCGGGGGAGCAGTGGATCCCCGCCGCCAACGAGAGCTTCCCCGAACGCCCCGTGGAGCTTGCCAAGGCCTGGATCGAGATGATCCACCGCCACCTGGCCAAGTTTTTGGGGCTCCTCATCATCGCCCTGGCCTTCGTCGCCTGGCGCCGCCGCCGCGTCAGCGGCCGATCCCCTTGGTTGTCCGTGGGATTGGTGGGGCTAGTGGTGTTCCAGGGCATCCTCGGGGCGTGGACCGTGACCTTACAGCTCAAGCCCTTAGTGGTGACAGCCCACCTCCTGGGGGGCATGGCGATATTCGCCCTGTTGGGGCTCTTGGCCCTGCGCCAGCTGCCGTGGCCGACCCTGGCCGACGGCGGCGCCCGGCGGCTGCGGCCCTTTGTCTGGTTGGGGTTGGGTCTGGTGGTGGGCCAGATCTTCTTGGGCGGCTGGACCAGCACCAACTACGCCGCCCTGGCCTGCCCCGACTTTCCCACCTGCCACACCCGCTGGTGGCCGCCGGCCATGGACTTTCAGCAGGGCTTTGTCCTCTGGCGGGGCTTGGGGGTCAACTACGAATACGGGGTGTTGTCCCCCGAGGCGCGGGTGGCGGTCCACATGGCCCACCGCCTGGGAGCCTTGGTGGTGGTGGCCTACTGGGGGGCACTGTTGCTGGCCCTGGGGCTCGGGGTGCGCGCGGCCGTGGTGCGCTGGCTGGGCCTGGCGGTGGGGGTCGCCTTGGCCCTCCAGGTGGCGTTGGGTATCGCCAACATCGTCTGGCTATTGCCCCTGGGGGTGGCCGTTGCCCACAACGGCGCTGCCGCCTTGCTACTCCTGGCCACCACGGCCCTGGTGGCGGCCGTCCAGCGGGCCGCCGTCGACACTAGGGCCGACCGACGCCCCAGGGCCTATGCCGTACCCCCAGGGGTCCCCGCTTCCCCTTGAGGCGTTGCCACAAGCCGCGTCAAACCCGCCGCCAGCGCCACCGAAGGTGGCCTGGGCGGCGGACTGGGGTCCCCCTGGGTAAGTGTTTGTTCAGCAATTCCCGGTCACCCCCCCTTAGTGGGATTTTGAGTGACCCCCGGAATGGGGCTTTTTATAAGGAGCAAGCTGATACTCATGGAGATTTTTCTGTGATGCTAGT
>JBHJHK010000090.1:0-15189 GCA_050330975.1 Candidatus Competibacterales bacterium
TGTCGACGCCCACTTCGCCGCCGCTGCCCTGGCAAGGCTCAACGGTCCCCAACGGCGGGTGATTTACCTCGGAGTGGTGGAGGGTTTGAGCCACCGAGAAATCGCCCAGTGCCTCCAGTTGCCCCTGGGCACTGTCAAGACCCACCTGCGGCGCGGTTTGCTGCAGATTCGCAACCTTCTTTGCAACGCGACCCAACGGCGATCATGAATACCGCTCGCCCCTCCGTCGATGCCGCGGCATTGACCCGTCTGCTCCAGCTCCAGGCCGATGGGGCCACCGAGGGCTTGGGGCCTGTAGAGCAGGCCGAACTCGCCGAGCTCTTGGCGCGCTATCCCCAAGTGGATCCTCGGGGGTTGGACCGGGCCGCCGCCGCGGTGGATTTGGCCCACCTCGGCGGCGAGGAGTCCTTGCCCCGGGATTTGGCGCTGCGCATCGCCGCTGCGGCGCCGCGGCATTTGCCCACTGCTCCCCCGGGCGCGGGCTCGGCCGTGGCCGGTCGAGGTCTTGGGAGAGGACGCTTTCCCCGCCCCTCGAGGGGCGTTCCCTGGGCCCTGGCGGCGAGCCTTGGGGTGGCTGTGGTGGGCTTTTGGTTGCTGGGCGTCTTGTGGTGGACCGCCCCCGGCGGTTTGGCGCCCCCGGCGGCTCCGTCACCCGCCACCGTGGTGGCGCGCTTTGAAGCGCGCCATCGAGACACCGTGGCCGTCCCCCTGAGGGCTCCCCAGGAGCCCATGGGCCAACGGCCCGTGGGCGAGCTGCTGTGGAGTGCCAAGGCCCAGGGGGGGTATCTGCGCTTGACGGGCCTTGGGGCCAACGATCCCCGCCGCAGTCAGTACCAGCTGTGGCTCGTCGACCGTCGCCGTCCGGGGCCTTACCCAGTGGATGGCGGGGTGTTCGACGTGCCCGCTGGAATTCAAGAGACTCTAGTGGCCATTCGCCCCGCGTTGAGGGTCTTGGATCTCGCCGCCGTGGCCATTACCCGAGAACCCCCCGGCGGGGTGGTGGTATCTGAAGGTGCCCCCGTGGTGGCCACGGCCAATCTCCCGGCCAATTCCCACGACTCGCCAGACGATTTGCCACCTGGGAAAGAAAACAACTAGTGGGTGAAATTTTTGTGACAGTGCTTGTCAATAACGGCGAGCTGTTTATACTACGCATCTAATTCGTGTTGAACACTTTATTGGCCATAGGTATCCGTCGTGGGTAAAGATTTGAACCAACACTATATATCTCTCCCAGCCCCCAAGGGCTGTCGTCGTGGGCGGTTGTGGCCCTCGGCTGTGAGACCTATGCCGGTCTTTGCCCAGTCCCGGGCCTTTTAGCGCCGACCTTCTCTCCAGGGGGGCGGCAGGTAGATCCCCCGTGCGATGACGACATCCCCGGCGGGTCACCGACCCCCGGGGATGTCGCTTTTTGAGGCGGCGACTGGGCTGCCTGGAATTTGCAGAATCCACCCTCTGCAAATGACCCTTTCTGGGGCAGTGGCAAAAGCCATTGCCGCCAACCGAGCAGGAAGGGGCGGAGAAAATCAGCGGTTCCGATTCTGAATATCGGACTGGCACAGGGGGGTTGCGTTCTCCTTTTGTGTACCGATCCTCGCGCCTTTTCGTGCCCTTGGATATAGCTCATCGGTAGAGCATTCGACTCATACTCGAAATGTGGCGGGTTCGATTCCCGTTATCCGACCATCTGAAAAATGGTACTAACCTGTGGAGCTATTCCATCCGCTGGGCGTCGGTTAACGCCTAACCCGGGAGCCAGCTCCCGCGGTGGCCGTTGGGGGGGTGGGGCCAATGCCCCCGAGCCTCAGCGGTCGACCGCAGCGCCTGTGCCGCCTGCGCGGCGGTTGAGCGCCGGGGTCCAGCTCGAGACGAGGTGTCGTCCCGCTCCGGCAGGGGATGATGGGCTCGCCCCGGTGCCCGACCCCGGTCCCAGCCGCCGCCCGCAGCGTCGGCGCGGGGCTGGCTCCCTCATTATTCGCTAGAGGATGGCCGTCATGTTGGGCTTACAACGCTATGTTATCGCGCAGCACGAGCGCGCCTTTTTATACCGCAGTGGTCGCTTTGAGGCCGTGCTAACCCCGGGGGTCTACAGCTACCTCGATCCCTTGGGACGGCTGACCGTCGAGCGCTTCGACCTCAACCGGCCCGCCTTCAGCGGCCACCGGTTGGAGGACTATTTTCTCCAGGAGCGGCCCGACCTGGTCGAGGCCCATTTCCAGGTGGTGGAGGTGGGGCCCGAGGCCGTGGGGCTGGTATACCACAACGAACGGTTGGTGAACTTGTTGCCGCCCCGCAGCCGTCAGCTGTTCTGGCGGGGGCCCACCCAGGTGCGGGTGGACACCACGCCTTTGGGGGGGGATCTTCGGGTGCCCAAGGACGTGGCGGTGCTGCTGCGGGACCCTCGCCATCCGTTCTTGCGCCAGGCCCTCGTCAACGCCGCCGTGTTTGCCGAGGTGGGCCAACACCAGGTGGGGCTACTCTTTGTGGACGGCGCCCTGCGGGAGACCTTGAGCCCTGGGGTATACGCCTTCTGGGGTTACCAAAACAGCGTCAAGGTGGAACTCATCGACGTGCGCCTCCAGCCCTTGGAGGTGTCGGGGCAGGAGATCCTCACCAAGGACAAGGTGTCGTTGCGGGTCAACTTGTCGGCCAGCTACCGGGTGGTGGACCCCGTGGTGGCCCGGGAGGGGGTGGCGAACTTCAAGGATTTTCTCTACCGAGAATTGCAGTTCGCCCTGCGCTGGGCGGTGGGCAACCGCACCCTAGAGGAGCTTTTGACCGACAAAGAGCGGGTGGACGCCGTGGTGAATGAAGCCGTGGTCCCCAAGGTCGCCGAGCACGGTTTGGAACTCAAGGGCGTCGGGATCAAAGATGTGATTTTGCCCGGGGAGATGCGCACCATCTTCAACCAGGTGGTGGAGGCCGAGAAGGCGGCCCAAGCCAACGTCATCAAGCGTCGGGAGGAGACGGCGGCCACCCGTTCGCTCCTCAACACCGCCAAGTTGATGGAGGAAAACCCCTTGTTGCTGCGCCTCAAGGAGCTGGAGATGCTGGAAAAGGTCACCGACAAGGTGGAGAGCCTCACGGTGTTTGGCGGCTTGGAAGGGGTGCTGCAAGAGCTGGTGAAGATCCGCCCCAACACCGTGGCTGGGCGCTGATGGCGCTCTGAATTTTTGACAGCGGGAAATGCTTCACCCGGGGCTTTAGGGATGAACCCCGGGTTTTTTGTGTCCGGCCCAAGGGAACTCAGGCCCGGGAGGTTTCCTGGTGTGCTGTGGCGGCAAGGGTGGCTTTGATGCATGCCGCCGTGGTGTCGATGGCCGCCAGCTTCAGAGCCAACCGCTGCCGCCGCGGCCGGGAGCAGACCAGCTTGGCCAGTAGTGCGCGGGCTCCCTGGGGGGTGGTGAGGTTGTAGGCATTCATGGCAGCTCTCCAAATTTGGGTTGGATTTAGATCAATTCTAAAAATGAGAACGGTTCGCAAAAAATCATGGAAGCAGTATAACCGTCTGTAACCTCAGTACAAGATCTCAGCGGGGATTGGGGGTGAATTTAGAATGATTCTATTAATGAGAGTGATTTGCATAACGCCTAGGGCTTGGGGTAGCTTTTAAATGAAGCGTCTATCATCGTCCCCAACGGTCGATTCGCGGCGCCGAATCGCCTCCCTCGCCACTGATCCTTCCGAGAGTGCCCACTCATCGGCGGAGGCCCACGGCGGCCCCCATAGCCACGGTCGGGGCCACGGTCAGGGCCACGGCCAAGACTATGACCACAGCTACAGCTACGGCTACGGCTACCTTCCCCAACCCATGGCCATGGGACCCTTGACCCGAGTCGGCGTCGCCGGGGCGTTGGTGGGGGCCAGCGCCAGTGCCGCCCGCCACATGCGCCAGGTCCAGGCCATGGAGATGTCCCCCGTGGAGGCTGCCTTACACACCGTGGGCGACGCCTTAAAGGTGGGCGTTGCCACCGCCGCTGCCAAGGTGGCCGTGGACACGGTGCGGGGTGGGCCGGCGTTGTCCACCATGGTGATGGTGGCGGCGAGTACCGCGGTGCTATTCGCCCTGGAGGGGCGCTCGACTCAGAGCAAGGGCGATGAGTAATTATTACTCTGGGTATTACCCGCCGCCGGGTTACGGGCCCGCGCCGAATGATCAACCCCCCCCGGGTTCGCCACCCCCCGGCGCCAACCCAGGTGCGCCACCCCCCGGCACGCCGGGGGTGCCCAACCGCACGGGGCGCTTTGTCACCGGCCTGGTGGTGGGGGTGGCCGCCGCCTACTTCCTCAGCAACGAGTAGGCGCAAAACAACCTCATCCGCACCGTGGTGAAGAAGACGAACCCGCCCCCGACGGCTTTAGCGTGGTGGGCCACGGTCTGTTGGCGTTGCTGACCCTGGCATTGCCCGGGAGTCTGCGGGCTTGGCTCACCTACGCCAACATCGCCCCAGTGGTATTCAAGGGGGTGGATACGCTGATTCACGAGGGCCTCAAGGTGGCGGTACTGGACGCCGTGGCCCTGAGCGTCACCGCCGGCCGGGGGGAGTTTTTCACCACCAACCTCACCAAGACCTTGCTGGTGACCGGGGAATACCTGGAACACCACACCGCCCGGGAATCGGAGTCTTTGATCGTGGATTTGTTGGCCCCGGCGGCGGGCTCGGTGTGGGTGGAGCGCGAGGGCGAAGTGCGGTCGTGCCCCGCCCGGGAACTGGTGGTGGGGGACACGGTGTGGGTGGGGCCCGGGGAGACCATCGCCGTCGACGGCGAGATCCTCCACGGCGAAGCCCTGATCAACCAGGCCTCCATCACCGGTGAAGACGTGCCCGTGCGGCGTTTTACCGGGGAGCGGGTGCTGTCGGGCACCGTGGTGGAGGAGGGCAACGTGCGCCTTCGGGCCCTCCAGGTGGGGGAGGACACCACCACCGCCCGCATCAACCGCTTCTTGCTGGAGTCCCTCCAGAGCCGCTCCAACACCCAACAGGTGACCCAGGCCATGGCCGACCGCCGGGTGCTGATCACCCTGGGGGTGGGGAGCGGGGCCTTTGCCCTGACCCGGGATCCCCGGCGGGTGGCGGCGGTATTCCTGGTGGACTACGGCTGCGTCCTCAAGCTCTCCACCCCCATCAGCTTCAAGGGGGGCATGTACCGGGCGGCCCGCCACGGGGTGCTCCTCAAGGGGGCCAAGGCCATCGAAGACCTGGCCACCGTGGACGCCGTGGCCTTCGACAAGACCGGTACCCTCACCCGGGGCGAACTGGACGTCACCCAGGTGATCAGCTTTGAGCCCACCCTCGACGGCGACGCCCTCCTGGCCCTGGCGGCCGCCCTGGAGGAACACGCCCGCCACCCCATCGCCAGCGCGCTAGTGGCCGCCGCCGCGGCCAGGGGCTTGGACCATCCCCCCCACGGCGACGTGGAGCACCTGGTGGCCCGGGGGGTGCGCAGCACCTACCGCGGCCGCGGGGTATGGGTCGGCAGCCGCGCCTTTGTGGAGGGGGAGGGGGGGGTGGATTTCTCCCACCTCGACGACCGCATCCACGCCCTGGAAGCCGCCGGCCAGATGGTGTTGCACCTGGCGTGGGGCGACCGTCCCCTGGGGCTCATCGCCCTCAAAGACGAGCTGCGCCCCGAGGCCCGCCGCCTGCTGAACCGCCTGCGGCGCCAGGGCGTCCAGCGCTTGGTGTTGCTCACCGGCGACCGCACCTCCAAGGCCGAGGCCCTGGGGGCTCGCCTGCCCCTGGACCAGGTCCACGGCGATTTGAGCCCCGAGGGCAAGGCGGCCATCATCCGCCGCCTCCAGGCCCGGGGGCGGCGGGTGGCCTTCGTCGGCGATGGGGTCAATGACGCCCCGGCCCTGACCACCGCCGACGTGGGTATCGCCATGCCCCGGGGCGCCGATGTTGCCCGCCACATGGCCGATGTGGTCCTCACCGAGGACCATCTAGGGGGAGTCGCCGCCGCCCGCCAGGTGGCGGTGGATACCATGGGGCTGATCCACGGCAACATTCGCTTCGCCGAGATCTTTAACTCCGGCGTCATGGCCGGTGCCGCCCTCGGCCTTTTGTCTCCCGTGGCCAGCGCCGTACTCCACAACGGCTCCACCCTGGCGGTGATGGCCCGCGCCGTGGCCAGCACCACCCGGCGGCCCTTGGAGCGCTTGGGCGGGTAGAAAAAAGGTTGTTATTAGAAAGCTTCTAAAAGAGAATGGTTCTCAACAACTTTTGTCTTCTCGCCTTTGCGGTAGCTTCGGCGCTCTATTACCCCACTAAAACGTCCAGGAGAGTCCAGCATGAAACCCTATGTTCACCACGTGCCCGGTCGTCTGCGCTTTAGTGCCCGCAGCTTGGTCCGTCGTCCCGCCGCCCTGGAGGCCCTGCGGGAAGCGTTGTACGAGTGCGAGGCCGTAGAGAGCGTACGCACCAATCCCCGGGCTGGCTCCATCACCGTGGAATACGACCCAAAAGGCACCACCCAGCGGGCGTTGCTAGATGTGATCCACGCCGAGCAGGCGGCCATTGCCGGACCCGCACCCGCGGTGGGCGTCATCTCGCCAGCTGTCCAGCACAAGGCCGGCACGGTATTTGGCCAGGCGCTCTTTGGGGTAGTACTGGAAAAGACTCTTCAGCACTCGGTGACCTCTTTGGTGGCGGCGCTGCGCTGACGGAGCTCATCTCTTTCCAGGTCGCTATCCCGTCCCTCCGGTGCAAAAAACATCCATGAACAATGTGTGATCTCTCCGCCGCCCCGCCGTCCCGCGACCCCGATTCCACCATTTCCTTTGCCCCGCGTGACAGCGCCCCGTTGGAGCCCAACGGCGGTGGCTGCGGGCGACGGCGCAAGCTTTGGGAGCTGGAGCCCCACTGCCACTGCGCGGTATTGGGCACTTGCTTGCCGGTCAAAGTGTTGCGGCAAATCTACACCCAGATCCAGGGAGAGGCCCCGGTTCACCTGAGCGATTACCAAATCCACAGCTTGTTCGTCAAAGAGGCCAGTGCTCCCTGTGCCGCCATTCGCCGGGTCCACAAGGCCCTGGAAGCCCGCTACCGGGTTGCCGTCCAGCGCTTTGCCAAGGCCAAGGATGAGGCCGAGTTGACGGCCTTGTGGGAAGTCGCGGTGGTCAACGAGGAGGAGGTGGCAGGCGCCTACTGGGCCCTCATGACCCATCCGCGCCTCAGTAAAATCCTGGCCGCCCGGGCCTTTGGCGACGTCCATATGCTCTCCCACCTGGCTGGACGTTGTCGTCAGCGCAGCGCCCGGCAACAGCAGCAGCTGGAGAGGCGTTGTCGGGAACTCCAAAGCCAGTTGGCCGAGCGCAGCACGGCGTTGTGTCGACTGCAGCGGGAGCGCCACGACGAGCGCCGGACCCTGGAAAAGGCCCAGCAAGCCCTCCGGGAGCGAGAGGCCACCATCGCTTATCTCGAGGCGCAACTGGTGGCGTTGGAGACGACGACGGAACTCGCCGACCTCCGCCGCCAGCTGGCCGCCGCCGAGCGCCGGGCCCAGTGGGCCGAGGGGCGGCTGGCCGCCCTGGCTTCTGAGGTGCCGCCCGCCGTCGAGGCCGAGCCCGAAACCATATCTCCCCCCCGGTGCCGGTCAATCCCGAGCCCCCGGCATTGCCCCCTTGCCCCACCCCACCGAATTTGTGTGGTCGCTGTATTCTCTACGTCGGCGGTCGCCAGGGCTGCCGCGCCCGGCTCCAGCGCCTGGTGGAGGCCGCCAACGGCCGCTTTCTCTACCACGACGGCGGCCGGGAAGACGCCTCGGCCAGGCTCGGGGAGCTTCTAGAGCGGGCCGATGCGGTGATTTGCCCTTTGAACTGCATCAGTCACAACGCCGTCAACGGGGTCAAGCGCCGCTGCCGCCGGGCGGCCAAGCCGGTGGTCATGGTGAAGAGCCCCAGCCTCGCCGCCCTGAACGCCGCCCTCCACCGCCTGCCCAGCGCCGAGGCGCCCCCACCGTGACGCCCCCGCCGGGTCTCCCCCTGGGGCGCCTTTCGCCCCAGGCCAACGCCGTGGTGGTGACTTTGCGCTGCTGTGGTGGCGACGCCGGGGATACAGACCCCGCCGCCGTGGCCCTGCACCTCGCCTTGCCCCATCCCGCCGCCCGGGCCGTGGCGACGATCTCGGGGGAGGTGATGGCGCGCTGGTGGGCCCACGGCCACCGCCGGCCCCAGCTGCTCGACGTCGCCGCGCCGCGCCTGAGCGTCGACGAGGTGACCCTCTTGGGTCTGCTGGCGGCTTGGCAGGGGACGGACGAAGTGCGGGCCCACAGCCTCGCCCGGCGGCTGGTGGTGCCCGGGGGCGTGGGTGGGCTTTTGGGCGCCGCCGGACAACTGGCCGGGGTGCTGGCCCGGGCCAAGCGGCGTCTGACGGCGGAGGATACCCGTTGGCTGGCCCACTGGGCCTCGGAGTGGTCGCACCCATCATCCGCGCCCCGGCGGGTCGCCGACCTGTCGGCGGCGGAGCGGTGGCTGTTGGCGGGGTTGCGGCTGTGGGCCCATCCCGGCCGGCGGGGCCGGTCTGCCGTGCCGCTGTTGTGGGACCACTTCGCCCCCTGGGGCACCGAGGTGATCGCCGGGGGTCTGGATCGCCTATTGGTCACCCTGGATCGCGCCCGGGCCTTGGAGCTGGGCTGCCCCGGCTGCGCCGTGGTCTCCGGCCACGAAGGCCAGCTGTTGGCGGCCATCGCCGGCGCCCAGGGGGCAGCCCATGGCCAATCGCGCGGCGAGTCCCCGGGGCCGAACGCCCTCCCCACCCCCCTGGAGGCCGACCAACGGGCCCTGGTGGCGGTGCTGTTGACCCGCATCGGCGCCGTCCTGGCGGCGGCGGGGGTCAAGCTGCCGATCCCCGGTGGGGGGGAAGAGCGGGGGCTAACCCCCCCAACCCCGGGTTCGGACCCAGGGCTGTTTAAAACGCAAGGTATCTAAGTAAAAAATAATTAATTTAATGAGAATCGTTAGCAATCTTATTTCAGATTTACCCCAGGGGTCCCCCTGCGTGAAACCCCCCTACATGAAACGAGGAGTGTGCGCTATGTCGAGTGATGGTCGTGCCCTATGGCTGGGTTGTGCCCTGTGGCTGGGCGTGGGGGGCGCGTTTTGCGCCCACGGTGCAGAAGTGAGCCGCGAAGCCGTGGTGGCGCAAAACGCCGCCATCGCCTTTGCCGTGTACAGCGACAGCGCGGAGACGGCCAAGGCCCTCCAGGCCGCCGTTGACACCCTGGTGGAAGCTCCCACGGAGGCCCACCTGGCGGCCGCCCGGGAGGCGTGGCTCGCGGCCCGAGAGCCCTATGGCCAGTCGGAAGTCTACCGGTTTCGCAACGGCCCCATCGACGCCCTCACCGTCGCCGGGGAAATGATCCCCGGCGAGGGGCGCGAGGGCTATATCAATGCCTGGCCCCTGGACGAGGCGTTGATCGACTACGTGGTGGAGGTGGACGGCAACGCCCGCAACGAGGACCAACCGGTGACCTCGCTGATCGCCGACGAACGCTTTGAGATCACCCCCGCCAACCTCAACGCCATGAACGAGTTGGGGGAAAACGAAGCCAACGTCGCCACGGGTTACCACGCCATCGAGTTTTTACTCTGGGGTCAGGACCTCAACGGCGACCGCGCGCCCCACGACGGCCGTCGGCGGCGGGACGACACCCCGGGGCAGCGGCCGGTGACGGACTACAGGGCCGACGCCGACTGCACCAGCGGCGCCGAGTCGTCCCCGGCGGCGATTTGCGAGCGCCGGGGCCAGTACCTCCGGGCCGCCGCCGCGTTATTGGTGGAGGACTTGACCCGCATCGCCGCCGCCTGGGACCCCGACGGTGGCGCCCACTACCAGCGCTTTACCGCCGGTGAGGACGAGGGACGCGCCTTGTTGAAGATCCTCATCGGCATGGGCAGCCTGAGCTATGGCGAGCTGGCCGGCGAGCGGATTTTGGTGGCGTTGGCCGCCAACTCCCAGGAAGACGAGCACTCCTGCTTTGCCGACAACACCCACCGGGACATTTACCTCAACGCCCTGGGGATCCAGAACAGCTACCTCGGTCGCTACACCCGGGTGGACGGCGCCGAGGTCACGGGCCCCGGTATCGACGCCCTGCTTCGGGCCCAGGGTCACACCGAGCTCGCCGACCGGCTCAAGGCCCAGCTGGCCGCCACCATGGAGGCCGCCCAGGTGATCGTCGACAAGGCCGAACAGGGGATGCCCTTTGACAGGCTCATCGAGCAGTACCCCGGGGAAGACAAGGACGGCCGGCCGATCCTCAACGCCAACATGGCCAATAACATCCTGGTGAACGACGTGGTGGTGGCCCTCCAGCGCCAAACCCGCACCATCGAGGACGCCATCGCCGCGCTGTTTGGCGAGGGCATAGACTACGACATCGAGGACAGCCCGGCCTTTGCCGGTGGCTAGAAACCATAGCAACGGCCATGACGGCGGGCGCTGAAATCGCTCGCCCGAGGAGGTGTCCCATGTTCCCGAGGCGTCTGTCGAGCCTGGCTGTGGCCGCGGTCATCGCCGCCCAAGTCCCAGCCGTCGAGGCCTTGGCGGTGGGAGCCGATGGCGCCCCCCCCTGGGCGTTCGACCCGTCGGAGGTCTACCCCGGGGGCGCTGCCACCGCGGAGGTTTTCAACGAACGGGCCTATTCCCAGTTTCCCCCGGGGTTGGGTTTCATCGACCAGGGGAGTTTTAAGCGGGGCGATCACCTGTTTCGCGGGGTACACAGGGGGTTGGGTCCTCTGTACAACGCCCGCAGTTGCCAGGGATGCCACGTCCACGACGGCCGCGGCCATCCCCCGAGCCATGGCGACGAGACCATGGTGTCGATGTTTCTGCGCCTCAGCGTCCCCGGGGTGGGGCCCCACGGCGGCCCGCGCCCCGAGCCCCGCTACGGCGACCAGCTCCAGACCTTCGCCATGGCCGGCCCCGGGGGCGAGGGCCACAGTTTTGTCGACTACGAGACGATCCAGGGTCAATACCCCGACGGCGAGCCCTTTGAACTGCGCCGGCCGATTTACAAAGTCCGGGCCTTGACCGAGGGGCCCCTGGCGCCGACGGTGATGTTTTCCCCTCGGGTGGCGCCGCCGGTGTACGGTTTGGGCCTCATTGAAGCCATCCCCGCCGCCGCCATCGAAGCCCGGGCCGACCCCCGTGATCGCGACGGCGACGGCATCTCCGGGCGGGTCAACCGGGTGTGGGACGCCGTGGCCGGCCGCGCCGCCGCCCCGGGTCGGTTTGGCTACAAGGCGGCCTCCCCCAGTTTGCTGCTACAGCTAGCCGGGGCCTACCGCGGGGATATGGGGGTCACCAATGAGAGCAGGCAAGTCACGAAGGGAATGGGGACGTACCTACCGCGGGGATATGGGGGTCACCAATCCCCTGTTCCCCGAGGAGTCCTGTAGCCCGCTGCAGATCACCTGTCGGGAACAAGCCCGGGAGGAACCCAGTGCCCGACCCAACGCCACCGCCCTGGAATTGGCCCTCGTGGAATTTTACAACCGCACCTTGGCGGTGCCCCGGCGCCGGGACGCCGACGACCCGGTGGTGTTGGCGGGCAAGGGCCATTTTCACCAAACGGGCTGTGTCGGCTGTCACACCCCCCGCTACGAGACCGGTCCCTTGGTGGGCTCGGCCCTGGGGGAGATCAACGGCCTGTTCCTCGACCCCGAGGCCGAGCCCCGGGAGATCGAGGTGTTGTCCCGCCAGACCATCTGGCCCTACACCGACTTGCTGCTCCACGACATGGGGGGCGAATGTCGGGCGGTGACCGAGGAGACCCCGGGGGTATGGGTCCAGCGCTGTACGGGCCTCGCCGACGGCCGCCCGGTGTTCGACGCCTCGGGGAGCGAGTGGCGCACCCCACCGCTGTGGGGCATCGGCTTGACCCAGACCGTCAATCCCCGGGCGGGATTCCTCCACGACGGCCGGGCGCGCACCGTGGAGGAGGCGATTTTGTGGCACGATGGCGAGGCCAGGGCCGCCAAAGAGGGCTTTATGGCGTTGCCCCGGGCGGCCCGGGCCGCCCTGCTGCGGTTTGTGGAGTCGTTGTAAATGTACCATTGGGTCGTCGCGGGACTGTTGGCTGCGGGCCTGGTGGGAGGGCCTTGGGCGTGGGGGGCGGATATCCCGGCCCTCGACCCCCGGGAGGCCTACCCCGGAGGCGAGGCCACGGCGAGGGCCACCCGGGGCCCCCTCCACTGGCGCCTGGCGCCGAATTTGGACCTGGCGGCCCAGGGCCAAGCCCTGGTGGGCCACGGCTTTTTCTCCGACCCGTGGGTGATGGCACCGGCCTCCACCACCGCCCGGGACGGCCTGGGGCCCTTGTACAACGCCCGGGCCTGTACCAGCTGCCACGCCGACGGCGGCCGGGGACGCGTTCCCCCCGGGGGTCCCTGGGTGTCTTTGGTGTTGCGCCTGCGGCCGTCCCCCCGGGGGGCCATGCCCTACGGCGACCAGCTCCAGCCCCTGGGGGTGGGACAGCCCGGGGAGGGCCACTTGCAGGTGAGCTATACCCCGCGTCCGGGTCACTACCCCGACGGCACCCCCTACACCCTCTACGTCCCGCGCTACACCGTCGTCGATACCGTCGCCGATACCGTCGCCGATACCGTCGCCGATGGGACCCCCGACTCGCCGAACCCCGGCTCGCCAAAGCGCCTCCCCGGCCCCGCCTCGGCGCGGCTGGCCCAGCCCCTCTACGGCCTGGGGCTGTTGGAGGCCATTCCCCCCGGGGTCATCGAAGCCCGAGCCGACCCCGGTGATCGCGACGGCGACGGCATCTCCGGGCGGGCGGCCCAGGTGGTGGAGCTCGCCAGCGGCGCCCGGCGGTTGGGACGCTTTGGCCACAAGGCCCGCCATCCCACGGTGCACCAGCAGGTGGCCCACGCCTTTGCCAACGACATCGGCATCACCAACCCCCTCTACCCCGCCCAGCCCTGCGCCCCCGCCCAAGTCCGCTGCCTAGCCGGGCCCCACGGCCCCGGGCCGGGCACCGACCACGAGATCGACGCCGAGCGCCTGGCCGCCGTGACCCGCCTCACCCAGAGCCTCGGTCCGCCGCGGCGCCCGGACTGGGATGACCCCGCGGTGGTGGCGGGGCGGGCCCTGTTCCACCGGGTGGGATGCGCCACCTGCCACACCCCCCGCTTTGCCCTCGACCCCGGGACCGACCCCGCCGGCCCGGGCCAGGTGATCTGGCCCTACAGCGACGTGTTGCTCCACGACATGGGGGACGAGCTGGCCGACGGGGTCGCCGAGGGGGACGCCTCGGGGCGGGAATGGCGCACGCCGCCCCTGTGGGGTTTGCGGGCCGTGGACCCCCGCCACGCCCGCTACCTCCACGACGCCCGCGCCCGGACCCTGGAGGAGGCGATTTTGTGGCACGGCGGCGAGGGCGCCGCCGCCCGGGAGGGCTTTCGCCGGCTGACGGCGACCCAGCGCCGGTTGCTGCTGCGGTTTTTGGCCTCCCTTTAACACCCCTTGGGATAGACCCTTCACCATGATCGATGGGATTGATGCTCCCTTTGGCCTCGGCACCGCCGTTGAGGCGTTGTTCTTCGCCCCGGTGTTGAACACCGTCCCCTGGGAGCTGGCCTTCAACGAGGAGGACGGCCATTGAGACCGATGCCTCTTGGCGCCCTCGGGGGGATCGCCCTCCTCGGCGCCGGCCTCTGGACGACGGGGTGGACGGCGCCGGGGGCGTTGTCTCCCCCCTCGGTGGCGGTGGGGGCGGCGTTGTTCAAGGCCGACCACCCCAAGGCCGGCCCGCTCCTCAACGCCGCCGCCTGTAGCGCCTGCCACGCCGGCGGGGGTCGGGGCGACGCTCCGGCGGCCAGTGGTCCCTTGCCGGCGGCGGTGGTGTTGCGCTTGAGTGCCCCCGCCCGCCGCCGCACCGGAGAACCGGCCCCCGATGTCCGCTACGGCGACCAGCTCCAACCCCTATCCCACCACCCCCACCACCCCGGGCTGGGACTGGGGGAGGGACGCATCGACGTGGTGTACCGCCCCGTGGAGGGTCGTTATGCAGACGGCACCCCCTACACCCTGCGGGCTCCGGTGTACCGGGTGCGCGGTCTGGCCCACGGCCCCCTGGGGGAGGGGGTGACCTTTTCGGTGCGCAGCGCCCCGGCGGTGGTGGGGCTAGGGGCCCTCCAGGCCATTCCGGCCACGGAACTCGCCGCCCGCGCCGACCCCTTTGACGCCGACGGCGACGGCATCTCCGGGCGGATCAACTGGGTGTGGGACATCTTAGAAGCTCGCCACGCCCCGGGGCGCTTTGGCCACAAGGGGGAGATGCCCTCGTTGGTCCAGCAGATCGCCGGGGCCCTGTGGAGCGACATGGGGGTCACCAGTCCTCTGTTTCCCTGGCCGGTGTGCACCGCCGTCCAGGGGGATTGTTTGGCCCGGGTCGATTTCGCCGTGCTCGACGCCGACGGCGGCCAGTTGGCGGCCCTAGAGGCCTTTCACCTCGCCCTGCCGCCCCCCGCCCGGCGCGGCTATCCCCAAGACCCCGAGGTGCGCCGGGGGGCCGAGTTGTTCGAGGGGTTGAATTGCAGTACCTGCCACACGCCTCGCCAGCGGGTGGGTCCCATCCGCCCGTCGCCCCTGGCCAGTGGCTTGCAGCGGACGGGGCGCGGCGCCGTACCCCGCCCCCCCGGGGGGATAATTTGGCCCTACACCGACCTATTGCTCCACGATATGGGGGGGGACTGCGACCCCGTGGTCCAAGAGGGGGACGCCTGGGTCCAGCGCTGCACCGGGCTCGCCGACGGTCGGGTGGTATTCGACGCCTCGGGCCGAGAATGGCGCACCCCGCCCCTGTGGGGGCTGGGGTGGGCCAAGGCCCTCAATCCCGAGATGGGCTACCTCCACGACGGCCGCGCCCGGACTTTGGAAGAAGCGATCCTGTGGCACGGCGGCGAGGGCACCGCGGCGAGGGAGGGATTCCGCCAGCTGACGGCGGCCCAGCGCCGGGCGCTGCTGCGGTTTTTGGCTTCCCTTTGAGCCCGTGGAGACCGCGCCCTACCGTCGAGTCGTCCGTCGGGGAATGCTGCTTGTACGTCCCATAGCCGCTATCCTATGGGGCCATTGTTCGCCCCCAAAAGAGCCCTAGAGCGCACCCCATGGCCGACACCGACCACGCCTACAAATTGCTCTTTTCCCATCGAGAGGCCGTCATCGATTTGGTGAA
>JBHJHK010000091.1:0-12782 GCA_050330975.1 Candidatus Competibacterales bacterium
ATAAGTTTATGCGCAGATGCCACCCTTGAACCCCAGGCCCCAAACCCCTATTTCATCGTAGGGCAATCCACTATTTCAGCAGAGAGGAATGGGCCTTGTTCAACCGCATCGTATTGTTTGTCATCACCAACTTGGCGGTGATCTTTCTCCTCAATATCGTTTTGACCGTATTCGGTATCGGCGGCGGCTCGGCCACGGGCCTGGTAATCATGGCCACCTTGTTTGGCATGGGTGGGTCGCTGATCTCCTTGTTTATGTCCAAGTGGATCGCCAAGCGCTCCACCGGCGCCCAGGTCATCGAGCAACCCAGCAACGCCGCAGAGCAGTGGTTAGTGGCCACCGTCCGGGCCCAGGCCCAAAAGGCCGGCATCGGCATGCCCGAAGTGGCCATCTTCCCCTCCCCCGCCCCCAACGCCTTCGCCACCGGCGCCAGCCGCAATGGGGCCCTGGTGGCCGTTAGCACCGGCCTTCTGGACCACATGGATCAAGACGAAGTCGAAGCCGTCTTGGCCCACGAAGTGGCCCACATTGCCAACGGCGATATGGTCACCTTGACCCTCATCCAAGGAGTCCTCAACACCTTCGTCATCCTGTTGGCCCGTCTAGTGGCTTCGGTGGTGAGCCAGGCCATGGCCTCCAACAGCGATGAAGAAGGAGCCGGGGGAGGCAATTGGATGGCCTACTTTGCCGTGAGCATGGTGGCCGAAATCATCTTTGGCCTGTTCGCCACCATGATCGTCATGGCCTTCAGCCGCTGGCGAGAGTTTCGCGCCGACGCCGGCGGGGCGATGTACGCCAGCCGCGCCAAGATGATCGCCGCCCTACGCCGGCTCCAGGCGGCCCACGAACCCTCCCACCTGCCCTCGGAAATGGCGGCTTTTGGCATCATCGGCGGCGCCGGTGGCCTGCTCCAGCAGCTGTTCGCCAGCCATCCGCCCTTGGAAAAGCGCATCGAGGCCCTAGTTCAGGGGGGCGGCGATGACACGGGGGGAGATTCTGGCGGGGGCAAGCGCCAAACCACCGTGGACCCCACGGTGCCCGGCATTGGCTTGTGGTCCCAGGTGGGCAACAAGCGCTGATGGATGGCGAGAAGGAAAATCGAAGGCCCCAAACCCTGCCTGCCCACCCAAAGGGGTAGGCAGGACTTAAAACCCATGGGGTTTAGACGGCGAACTCGGTGAAGTTAAATTCCATGGCAGCCCCGGGCTCTTGGATCATCTCACCTTGGACCAGGGCAATGCCAAACTCGTAAATGCTGGCCATTTGAGAGGCGTTGCTGATGGAGTCGGCGATGATATTGATCTTCATCTCCCGACTGATCTCCACCAATTTCAACAGCGCCTTGCGGCTGGTGTCATCCTTGCCCCGCACACAGCGCTCGATGAGACCGATGTCCAACTTGATGTAGTTGGGAGTCAACCCCTGCAACACCCGCTCGGAATTCACCTTGCCACCGAAGTGGGATACGGCAAAGCCACAACCCAACTGCTTGAGGCGATAGCGAATGACCTTGGCACTGTCGAACTGCTGCTGAAGACCGTCTTCGGAAAACTCGATAATCAACGACTGGGGCTTGACCTGGGTCTCTTCAAAGCGCCGGCTCAACCAGTCGCAAAAACCCTTGTCTCCCAGGGCATTGGCTGACAAGCGAACGAACAGCTGGGGCACGGCCTCCCCGGCTTTGCTCTCGCCCAACACTTCCAACATCCGATTGACGAGCCATTTGTCCAGCGCCAGCATCATACCGTGGCGCTCGGCATCCACGGCAAACCGCTCCAGATCCACCGCCTTCCCCTCGCTGTCCACCATTCTCAGGTAAACTTTGTAACGAGGTAGGGCATCTCCCTGGAAACTGGCGATGGGCTGATACAAAGCACTCAACCAATCGTGGGCAATGGCCTCTTTGATGCGCTGGGTGACAATTTCTTTGCTCTCGCCCAAGTCACCCCCCCTGCCCTTGCCGGGCTCGTAGAGGGCGATCTGGTTGCGCCCCCGCCGCCGAGCCGAATCGCAGGCCCGGTCGGCTTGGGCGATGAGGGGACCCGCCGCTTCGTGATACTCCTGGACGGGACAAAGGCCAATGGCGCACCCCGTGGCCACCAGCTTGTGGTTGGCCCGGGAGGTGTGCTGTTCGATGTCGGCGGCGATGATCTCCGCCACTTCCCGGGCGTTGTCCAAGTCGGTGCCGGGGAGGAAAACCACAAAGACCGCATCGGCAAAGTGGGAGATCGACGCGCTGCTGTAACTCGCCACATCCCCTCGCAACAGTCGCGCTAGATCCATCACCAGGCGATCGGCCGCTTCGATACCCAAATTGTCGATCACCGCCCGATAGTCGGTCAACAGCACGTACAACAACACCCCCACCTTGGGCTCCTTGCCCTTGAAAAATCCATTGAGCTCCTCGGTGAAGGCTTGGCGGGTCAAAAGTCCGGTGAAGTCCTGGGTGGCCGTGGTATTGGTCTGTTGACGGCGCTCCAACTCTTGGATCTTGGCCTCCAGGGCCCGACGCTGGCGCTCGAAGTCCTGTTGCTGTCCCTTGCCCTTGGCATCCCCCGCCCCCGCCTGGGCGTTGGCCAACTGGGCGGTGATGCTGTTTTGAGTGAAGATTTGTAACTGCAGACAGGGCTCTTCGTTGACATGGGTCAACACAGACGTGAGACGCAGGGGCAACTCCTGGCCCTTTTGGGTGACGCCCGTCACCTCTAGCGGGGCCGGGAGCTCGCCCTTGGTGACACTGCGGAGCAGATTTTTGAGCCGCCCCTGGTCTCTGGCGGCCACCAGGTTCATCAGGGGCTTCTCCTGGAGCTCCTCTTCGCTGGCAAAGCCAAACAAGCGCTGATAAACCGGGTTGGCAAACATATGGGCGCCTTCGTGGATGTAGGCGACAGCATCGCTGCTGCTGTTGAAAAGCGCCCGAAACCGCGTCTCCAGCTCCTCATTGTCTCGCTGGGCTTGGCTCGCATCCTCTTGGAGTTGACGCTCTGCCATCACCCGCTTCAAGGCGTGGACCAAGTGGCTCGATTCGTTGAAATCCACCACATCTGTGGCCCCCTGGCGCAGCCAGGTCACAGGGCGCAGGCTGTCCTGCCAGTCCACCAGCGCCAACAGAGCACAGGTCAAACGCCGCTGGTCGAGGAGTTGCCACACTTCCTCCACCGATGGCAAACCCTCCGCAATCCGCACAAACACCGCGTCGAACTCTCGGGTGTTGAGCAGGGCCTGACATTGACCGACATCGGCGGCGTGCTTGGCCTCGACGGCTTGATCCGCATCGCGCAAAATCTTGACTACACTGTCGATATCTGAGAGCTGGCGATCGACGATGAGTAATTGAATAGTGGATAGCTCAGACACGTCGGTAAGTCCCTATCAAAATGCAAATGCCTTGTGGTCCACTGTGACTGCCATTAGTACTCGCTCCGACAAGGCCCGGCGAGGGTCTTGAGTTCGGCCTCCAACACAGTGGGATTGTCCATCCCTGTCGTCTTAAGCACCCTAAATCTAATACGCGAACTGGCGTTTGACTAGCCTTGCCGACTTCTAGGAGCGCAAATTCCTCCCACCCACCCCCACCAACCGTTATCATAGGTGGCCAAGGTCAAAGCCCCTTCAACCCACGGCAGCAATTCCATGGCAACCTACAGCACCAACGAGTTCAAGAGTGGCCTCAAAATTCTCCTCGACAATGACCCCTGTGCCATCGTCGAGAACGAGTTTGTCAAGCCCGGCAAGGGACAGGCCTTCAACCGCGTCAAGATCAAAAACCTCAAAACTGGGCGGGTCGTTGAGCGCACCTTTAAGTCGGGCGACTCGGTGGAGGCCGCCGACGTCCTAGACGTGGAAATGCAGTACCTCTACAGCGACGGCGAGTTCTGGTACTTCATGAACCCCGAGACCTTTGAGCAACTGAGCGCCGACGAAAACGCCATGAGCGAGGCCAAACAGTGGCTCAAGGAGGAATACGTCTGCCTGGTCACCCTGTGGAACGGCGTGCCCCTGTCGGTCGCCCCCCCCAACTTCGTCGAGTTGGCCATCACCGAAACCGACCCCGGCGTGCGGGGCGACACCTCCGGGGGCGGCGGCAAACCAGCCACCCTGGAGACGGGTGCGGTGGTGCGGGTGCCGCTGTTTGTCCAAACCGGCGAGGTGATCCGGGTGGACACCCGAACTGGCGAATACACCTCTCGGGTCAAGGAGTGAGGCCACGGGTAGCTAACGCCTGGCAACCCACCGCCTCCATGGCCAACCTGCGCCGCCGGGCGGCGCTGTTGGCCAAAATTCGGGCATTTTTCGCCGCCCGCGGAGTGTGGGAGGTGGAGACCCCCGCCTTGTCCACGGCGGCCACCACCGACCCAGCCCTCGACAGCTACCGCATTGCCCCTCGAGGCGAACCCCCTCGCTACCTCCACACCTCTCCTGAGTTTCCCATGAAACGGCTTTTGGCGGCGGGCAGCGGCGACATCTACCAACTGGCGCGGGTGTTTCGCCCCAGGGAGCAAGGCCGGTACCACAACCCCGAGTTCACCCTGTTGGAGTGGTACCGGTTGGGCTTCGACGACGCCGAACTCATGGCGGAAGTCGCAGAATTGGTGGCAGCAGTCCTCGCCCCAGGGCCGCCGCCATCCGTCGAGCGCCTGACCTACCGCGAAGCTTTTACCCGCTTCGCCGGCGTCGACCCTTTTGCCGAGCCCGGGGCCCTAGAGCAACGGGCCGTCGCCGTCGGCATCCATCCCCCCCCACTGCCCACCGACGACCCCGACCCCTGGCGCCACCTCCTCATGAGCCACTTGGTGGAGCCCCACTTGGGGACCAACGGCCTGTGCTTTATCACCGACTACCCCGCCTCCCAGGCGGCCTTGGCACGCCTGCGCCCCGCCGATCCCGGGGCCGCAGCGCGCTTTGAACTCTACTGGCAGGGGGTGGAGCTGGCCAATGGTTTTTGGGAACTGTGCAACGTCGCCGAGCAGCGGCGGCGCTTCGCCGCCGACCTGCGCCAGCGCCGCCGCCATGGCCTGACCGTCGCTCCCTGTGACCACCGTTTGTTGGCGGCCCTAGAGGCCGGGCTACCCGACTGCGCTGGGGTGGCCTTGGGGGTGGATCGCCTGGCCATGCTGGTCATGGCTTGCGATCACCTCGACCAAGTGCTGGCCTTCCCCCAGCAGAGGGCCTGATGGGAAGGGGAAGGACCCAGTGCTCAATCTTCAAAGGCGCTCTGCCACGGGACCGGGCAGGGGCTCGGGAAGGTGGAGAAAATGCCCCTGGGCCAAATCGACCCCTAGCCCCTGGAGTCGGTCGAGGGCCTCTTGGGTTTCCACCGCCTCGGCGACACAGCGCAACCCCCGCAGGTGGGACAGCTCGATCAACGCCCGCACGATCACAGCATTGGCTGGATCCTGGTCGAGGCCGCGAACGAACTGGCCATCCAACTTGACGTAGTGCACTGGCAGCTGCTGCAAGTAACCGAAACTCGCCACGCCACTGCCAAAGTCGTCCAGGGCAAACTGGAAACCGCCTTTCTGGAGCAGCTCCATGACCCGAATCGCCCGGGTGAGTCGCTGGATAGCCGTGCGCTCGGTGATCTCAAAGCACACCTGGCTGGGATTGACGCCGTAGCGATCCTGGAGGTCGAGGATGAAGTTCGCCAACTCCCCGTCCTCCAGGGTCACGCCGGAGAGGTTGATGCTGTAGCAGGTGCCTTGGCGATCCAAGGCCAAGTGGCGAAAGACTTCCTCGATGACCCAGCGATCCAAGGCGTTGACAAACCGATGGAGCTCGGCGATTTCCATAAAGGCCGCCGGCGAGATGGCCAAGGACTGGTCGTTGAGGCGCAACAACACTTCGTAGAAGGGCGGCGACGCCAGCTTGGCGCCCCACGGGGTCGCCAGGGGGAAGATCCGCTGACGCACCAGACCAAACTGCCCCTCCCGCAGGGCCAACTGCAGGCGCGCCACCCACCGGCGTTCGTGTTGGATGCGCAAGGTCTCGCTGCCCTGGGGATCGTAGCAGTGCACCCGATTGCGGCCGCTGCGCTTGGCGGCATAGCAGGCAATGTCGGCTTGGTTGAGGGCGTCGGCAGCGTCGTCGCGGCGGGGTTGGAACAGTGCCACCCCAATGCTGACCCCCACCCGGTAGATCCGATTGTCGTAGTGGCAGCTGTAGTCCAACACCGTTTGGCGCAGCTCCTCCGCCAGGGCCAAAGCCCGATCCATGGGCACCGCCGCCAGCAGCACGCCAAATTCGTCCCCACCCAACCGCGCCAGCAGGGCATCCCGGGGCAGCCCCTTGGCCAATTCTTGGGCCAGCCCCACCAGCAGCCGATCCCCCACCCCGTGGCCACCGGTGTCGTTGACCAGCTTGAACTGGTCTAGGTCCAGGTACAACAGGGCGGCCCGGCGACCCGGCACGGGCTCCAGAGCGGCCAGGTGTTTTTGAAAGGCCCGCCGGTTGGGCAAATCGGTGAGGGGGTCGCGCTCGGCCTGGCGAGCTAGTTCTGCCTTGGCGCGGCGCTCGGCGTCCAATACCGCGGCGATGAGATAGCCCATGAAGGCCGCGCTGCCGACAAAGGCCACGTGGACGGCGATGACCCATGGGGCGGGGTCACCCCGCAGACCCAAGCCCAACACCACCACCCCCAGGCTCAAGATCGCCAGCCCCACCCCTGTACCACCGCTGTAGAGGGCGGCCAAGGCCACCAGGGGCAGGAGTAAGAAAAACAGGGTATCACTGGTATCGGGGGTCAGTTCGATGAGGCCATAGCCCAGGGTCAATAACAACCCGGCGATGAGTAAGCCCCGCACCCGGGCGCGACCCTTTAGGGGGGCATTGTGGGCGTACAACAACGCCGGCGCCACCAGAAATATACCCATGGCAACCCGCAGCCACCACACGGCGATGAAGGGTCCTAGGGCCGACCACGATAGCTCCCCCAGGGTGACCAACGCCCCCAAGACCAAGACACCCCCCACCGCCGGGGAAATGGCCACCGCCAGCAGGGAAAACCCCACGATGTCCCGCACCCCCCGGGCCGGCAAGGCAATGGCGTTGCGCTGGAGAGCCCAAACGGCCAACGCCGCCTCGAACAGCTGGCCCAAAGCCACGAGGGTGGTGAAGGAGGACGGGGGACGCAGGACGATGGCGATCAACAGCTCCCCCAACACCACAGCCCAAAGGTACCACCCCCCCAACCAAAACAGCGCCACGGCTAATCCCGCCGGGGGCCACAACAGATTGAGGCCCGGGAAGCTCGATTCCAACAGCCCTCCCGCCCAGGCGCTGCTGAGCTAGAGCAACGCCAAGGCGGTGACACTCAATCCTTGACGCCACGGGGCAGCCGTGGCGGCGCCCTCCACTTCCAAGGAGGTGATGCTCATGGCGAGCTCAAGGGCCCGAGGGGAGGCAAATGCCCAAAGGACGGGCTCGGCGGCATGGAGAGTCCATCATCTAAGGGGGATAGGGAGTTTTTTACTGCACGCCGATGCGCAGGGCGGCGGCGATGGCCAGGGGCCCCGCGCTCAGGGCCAGGGCCAGCAGCGCGCCGAGCAAGGCCAAGCTACCCGCTATGGGCAACCCCTGGGCCGCCTGGTCCACGGCGACGGTGCCAAATATTAACACTGGAGTGTACAGGGGTAAGATGACCAAGGCCAATAGCATTCCCCCCCGGGGTATCCCCACAGTCAAAGCCCCACCAATGGCGCCCACCAGGCTCAAGGTAGGGGTCCCCAACAGCAAGGTGACGGGCAAGGCCAAGACCGCCCCCTGGGGGAGGTGAAGCAACAGACCCAGCAGCGGCGAGATGAGCAGCAGCGGCACCCCGGTGAGGAGCCAGTGGGCCGCCACCTTCGCCAAGACCAGCCATGGCAACGGCGTGGGACAAAGCAGCAATTGGTCCAGGGCACCGTCGTCGTAGTCGGCCCTGAATAGGCGCTCCAAGGGCAACAGGGTAGCCAGCAGCGCCGCCACCCAAATGACCCCCGGCGCGACGGTGGCCAACAGCTGGGGCAAGGGCCCTATACCCAAGGGAAATAAGCTCACCACCAAGACGAAGAATAGCGGCGGGTTGAGCCACTCCGCCTGACGGCGCAACCCCAGGCGCACATCGCGGACCAACACCGCCTTGAAGGCCTGGCCAAGACCCGCCTCGGTGACGTTGGCACCGTCGTCGAAGGTGTCGTTCACGGCGTCAGGGCGATGCTGCCAGTCACCGCCTCCAGGGGCTGGTGAGACGTCACCAACGCCAGGCCGCGACGCCGCCCGTGGGCGGCCAAGTGGGCCTCCAGGGCCCGGCTCCCCGAGGTATCCAACGCCGTGAGGGGCTCGTCGAGAATCCACAGGGGTCGACGGGTCAACCACAGACGCGCCAAGGCCACCCGGCGGCGCTGCCCCGCCGATAACGCCCGCACTGGGGTGTCCTCAAACCCCCACAGCCCCACCGGTTCCAGGGCTTGGTCCAGGGTCTCTGGGGCAGTGGATAGACCCTCCAAGCGGGCGGCAAACGCCAGATTTTCCCGGGGGGTCAAATCGCCTTTGACGGCCGGCTGGTGGCCGATGTGGCACATCGCCCCCCAGAACTGGGGACGACAGTGTTCAAGGGGAGTGCCGCACCAGTGAATGTCCCCCTCCTGGGGGGGTAACAGACCGCACAAAACCCGCAAAAGGGTGGTCTTGCCGGCGCCGTTGGCCCCCTCCACTTGGATCACCTGGCCCGGGGCTAGGTCTAGATCCAGGTGGCGAAACAAGATCCGGCCGTCGCGGATACACGTCAAACCCCGCCCCTCTAACCAAGGGGCGGGGTGAGGAGCGGGGTGGGATGTCCTCGAGGGAGGTGAGTTCACCCTCAGGGCACCACCTGATCGATGACCACCGAGGCGATCCGGGTACCCGCCGCCAAGTCCAAGATCTCGCTGCTTCCCTGGAGATCCCCCGCCTTGGGGGCCACATCGCCGGACTTGGACAGCCGGGCGTTGACCACCACTTGGGGAAACGCCGAGAGGTTCAAGTGCGCCACCATGGCGTCGGCGTCGTCCAGGGTCACCTCCAGGGGAAAGGCCGGGTCTGAATGGCGCACCACGGCTAGGGGGGCTGCGGGTCCGTGGGCGGCCTTGGCAAAGACGTAGAGGGTATCGCCAGCGGCCACCCGAGCCCTGAGGCCGGGGTCCAAATCGACGGTGACGGTGAGCTGGATCTCTTCCGCCGGTGGCGGGTCGGCCGGCGCCTGGGGAGGGGTGGCCGCGGCGAGGCGGCGCTCGGCTTCGGCGATGGCATTGGCCAACAGCTCATTGCCGGAACCCCCAGTGCGCCCGGCCTGGAGGCGCCGCCACTGGGCGATGGCCAAGGGGTATTGGCCGGCGTTGAAGGCGCCAAACCCCAGCATCATCCGCGCCCCTTCGTGGTTGGGTTGACGACGCAGCACCTGGCGCAGCAAGCCCTCGGCCTCGAGGGTCAAACGCCCGCCCTCAACGGACAGCAAGCTCTGGGCATAGGCCAGGGTGACGGGGTCGCGTCCGGGCACGAGCCGGTGGGCCCTGGCCAGCACTTGGGCGGCGAGGTCGGGTCGATTGAGCTCGAGGTAACTCGCCCCCAGCAAATAGAGGGCGTCGGGGTCGCGCTTGCCCCCCCGAAGCACGTGGGCTTGGAGGGTGCGGGCAAAATTGGCCAGGTCCGTGGTGGCTTCGGGGGGTAGGGCCGAGGGAGTTGCCAGCGCCTGGGCCACGGCGGCCCCCAAGCGCTCCTGGACGGCGATCCACTCCAGGGCCGGCCCCCGCCACGAGGTGTAATAGGTATAGAGAAGCCCCGCCACGGGTAGGGCGACGACCATGGCCAAGGCCACCCACGGTAGCCCTTGACGCCGGACGCCCCGAGGCGCGGTCCCGGGGGCATCCCCTTCGGTCTCCCGGAGCAAATTGCGCTCCAGCTCCAGGCGCAGCCGCTGGTAGTCGGCGGCGTCGAGGGCACCAGTGGCCCGTTCACCGTCCAGTTCCGCCAGGCGTTCCCGGAACAGTTGAACGCTGAGGGCCTCGAGGGACGTGTCTCCTGGGCGCGGCTCAGCCCCGGGGCCGCGGCGCAGCAGGGGCCAAACCACCGGGACCACGGCCACCAACAGCAGCGCCAGGGCCGCCAGCCAGAACGCCATCATCGCCCGTCATCCCCCCGACTCAACAGCTGATCTAGACGGGCGCGCTCGGTGTCGCTCAAGGTGGATGGCGGCGGCCGCCGCCGGCGCACCCATACCCCCATGGCCAGCAACGCCGCCCCCATGGCAACGGCGGGTCCAAACCACAACAGGGCGGTGTCGGCCCTGAGGGGTGGACGGTAGGTGACGAAGTCGCCGTAGCGCTCCACCATGTAGGCTTTGATCTCCTGGGGATCGCGCTGTGCCGTCAACAGCTCGTGGACCTTGTGGCGCAGATCGCGGGCCAAGGGGGCGTTGGAGTCCTTGAGGTTTTGATTCTGGCACTTGGGGCAGCGCAGTTCGTCGACCAGTTGGTAGTACTGCTCTTGCTGGGCGGGGCTGTCGAACTCAAAAACGTCGGTGACCGCCGCCATCCCGGGCCCAGAGACACCCAGCGCCAACAGCAATCCCAGGGCCAGTCCCCGCACCCCGGCCCACACCTCCAGTCGACGGTTTGTCCGTTGGTCGACGACCATCAGCTATCCTCCTCGGTCAATTGGGCGATGCGGGGGACGAACTCCCGCTGCCACACCTCCGGGTCTAGGACCCCGGCGTGGCGGTAGCGGATCACCCCGGAGGCGTCGAGCAAAAAGGTCTCCGGGGCGCCATAGACCCCCAGATCGATGCCCAACTGGCCGGCGGCATCTTCGATGTTAAAGCGGTAGGGGTTCCCCAACTGGACGAGCCAAGTCAACGCGGCGTCCCGTTGGTCTTTGTAGTTCACCCCCACGATGGGGACACCGCGACGGGCCAACTGCAGCAGATAGGGGTGCTCGGTGCGACACGGCGGACACCAGGTGGCCCAGACGTTGAGCAGCGCCACTTCCCCCTCGAGATCACCGGCGGTCACCAAGACCTCGGGGGTTTGCAAACGCGGCAGCTCAAACGCCGGCAGGGGCCGATCCAGGAGCACCGAGGGCAAGCGGCTGGGGTCGTTGCTGAGCCCCAGACCCAATACCGCTAGCAAGCCGACGAAGGCCACCACCAAAGCTCCCAGGAGAAAGCGCTTAACCACGGCCATCCACCGGTTGCTGGAGGCCCAACGCCCCACCGCCCACCGCTGCCGGCACTTCGGCCCCCCTGGGCTGGGGTGCCTTGGCCTCTTGCTTGCGGTAGCGGCGATCGAGGATAGCCATGAGCCCCCCCAGGGCGCCGATCAAGGCCCCCAGCCAAATCCAGCGCACCAGCGGTTTGACCTGGACCCGCACCGCCCAGCTACCGTCGGGTAGGGGTTCCCCCAAGGCCACGTAGAAGTCCTGCCAAAACCCCGGACGCAACCCCACTTCGGTCATGGGCATCTGGGCCACGGTGTAGTAGCGCTTCTCCGGCACTACCGTGGCGATGAGCCGCTCTTCCTTGGAGATGGTGACAGTGGCCATGGTGGTGATGTAGTTGGGGCCTTGGACGTCTTCTTGCAGTTGGATCATTTCAAAGGTGTAGGGTCCCACCTCGGCGCGGCTATTGGCCCCCAGGCGCACATCCAGCTCGACGCCGTGGGTCGCGGTGAACGCCACCCCCACCACACACACCGCCAGCCCTACGTGGCCCAGGATCATGCCGACAAAACTCCAGGGCAAAGCGAGCAGACCCAACACGGGGTTGGCCTTGTGGCGCAGCCGATCCATGATGTCGACCCCGGCGGCGACCGCCACCCAAAGCCCCAAGGCCACCACTGAGGTCACGGTGAGGTCAAAGGTAAAACCCACCCACCAGGGCACCAAAAGCCCCAGGATGCCGCACACCAGGGCCGCCGGGGCCAGACGCCACAACAGGGGGTTCAAAGGGCGGTGGCGCTTCCAGCGCAGCAGGGGCCCCACCCCCAGCATGGCCATCAACCCCAGGGTCAAGGGGGCGAAGAAGGCGTCGAAGTAGGGAGGCCCCACGGACAACTTGCCCAGACCCAACACGTCCCAAAACAGAGGAAACAACGTACCCAAAAACACCACCGCACAGGCCCCCACCAACAGCCAGTTGTTGGCAAACAACGCCATTTCCCGGGACACGGGATCAAACTGGGCGCTGGAGCGGATGGTGTCGGCCCGCAGCACCAACAGGACCAGGGCGCTACCGGTGATCACCGCCAACAGGGCCAGGATAAAGACCCCCCGGGTGGGGTCAGTGGCAAAGGCGTGGACCGAGGTGAGGACGCCAGAGCGGACCAAGAAGGTCCCCAACACGCTCAAGGAGAAGGCGGAAATGGCCAACAACACCGTCCACACCCGGAACACCCCGCGCTTCTCCGTGGCGGCCAGGGAGTGGATCAAGGCGGTGCCCACCAACCAGGGCATAAATGAGGCGTTTTCCACCGGGTCCCAAAACCAAAAGCCCCCCCAACCCAACTCGTAGTAGGCCCACCACGAGCCCAGGGCTATCCCCGCGGTCAAGAACGCCCAGGCGCTGGTGGTCCACGGCCTGGACCAGCGGGCCCAGGCGCTGTCGAGGCGCCCGGCCAGGAGGGCCGCCACCACAAAGGCGAAGGCCACGGCAAAGCCCACGTAACCCATGTAGAGCATAGGGGGATGGACGATGAGACCCACGTCCTGGAGCAGGGGGTTGAGGTCCCGACCGTCCACGGGGAAAAAGGGCAAGTAGCGCTCAAAGGGGTTGGAGG
>JBHJHK010000092.1:0-10632 GCA_050330975.1 Candidatus Competibacterales bacterium
GCTGTAACGCGGCAAAGCGGTGGTCGACGTACTGCTCCCCCACGGTGGGCGGGCAGGCGGGGACCAGGGGAGGGGGGGCGGCTTCTCCGGCTTCTTCGGAGACCGGGGGGGCCGGGGGGGGTCTAGACAGGAGACTCTCCCGGGCAATGGCCACCAACCCCAGGCGCATGGGGGAGTCGGGGGCCGCCATGCGCTCCAAGGCGATGGACGCCTGGACCGGCTCGATCAAGGGCGCCAGGGCCAAGTCGTCCAACAGGTCTTGCCACTGCTGGGCGTAGTCACTCAGGTACAGCTGGCAAATTTCCCCCTGGAGCTGCAAGGCGCTGTCTTGGCCGTCGTAGTAGCTGGTCCCCAACACCCAAGTGTCGCCGGCGGCGTCTTGGAGCACCTGGGGCAACTGGCGACTGAGGAAGCGATAGTAGCCGACCCGGGTGTACAACCCCGATAGCGCCGTATCCAGGCTGCGGCCACTGGGACGCACCAACACCCGGTCGGCGTCCAAACCCGCCGCCTGGCCCAGGCGAAACGGCGCCAGCCCCTGGGCTGTCACCTGGAGGCGGGCGTAGAGCCGCTGGGCCGTGGGCACCCGACTCAAACGGGCCCGGGCCTCGGCCACCAACGGCTCACTCAAGGTGGGTACGGGCATCTGCTGGTGGTGGGCCAACAACACCTCCAAGTGCTCCGTCAAACGCCGGCGCTCGCCGTCGTCCAGGCGAATGTCGTTGGCCCAGGCGTCGGCAAACCAGTTGCGAATCCCCGTCGCCTCAAAGCGCTCGGGAGTCCCCAACCGCAGATAAGCCACCAGGGTGGCGTAGAGGTCCTGGCCCGCCGAGCGGTGCAAGGCCTCCTCCAGTTGGACCACCAACCGCGGCAGCAGCGCCTCCCCCAACAACCGGTGGTAGGCCGTCACCGGGGCGAGTTTGTCCCCCTGGTCAAATCCCGCCCCCCGAGTGCCCGGGGGAGAACCCTCCTGAGCCCCCCAGGGCAGCTGGCGGACGCCGTCGAGGATCGGTAGCGCCGCCACCGGGGCGCGATCCTCGGGCAGCAACACCCGGTTGCGGTCCTCCAGGGTATCGATGGCCGTCGAGGCTTCGGCCACCCCCAGCCAATTGGCCCGGTAGCTGGCGTAGAACCAAATCCCCAACCCCGCACCGATGGTCAACAGCGCCGCCAGACCCGCCGTGGTGACCCAGCGGGCGCGGCGCTCGCCGCGGCTGCGCTGCCCCACCAGTTCCGACTCGCCGATGGCCAACCGCAACGCCTCGGTGAGAAAGTAGCTCCGCCCCCGGCCGCCGGCGCTGGCCAAGGCCTGGGCCGCCAGCCCCAACCGGCTGGTCAAACGCCCCAACAGGCGGTCGATGGGGGTGCCCTGCTGGGTGGCACTGGTGAAGTACACCCCCCGGAGCCTGGCCGTGGCCTCGAAACGGTTGGCGGTGAACACCACCTCGACAAAGTCCTCCAGTGCCCCCTTCAAGGCGGCAAACTGCTGGGGGAAGCTGTGGATCAAATCCCGCCGGCGCATATCCCGCTCGTCCTGGAGCCTTTGGGTCTGCCACTGGATGAGCCGCTCCTCCAGGAGGTCAAATTCCGACCCCACCCGCTCCGCCACGGGGCTGGTGGTGCCGTCGCCGGGGTCGTCGGACACCGCCAACGGCAAGGTAAAGCCCCAGATCTGCTCCCGGCCGGCGCGGTCGAGGTCGGCGAAGAACTCCACAAAACCCACCAGCAGATCGCACTTGGTCACCAACAGGTAGATGGGCAGCCACACCCCTAGGCGCTCGTTCATCTCCGTCAACCGCCGGCGCAACAGCCCGGCCCACTCGGCGCGTCCCTCTTCGTCCATCTGGATCAAATCGGCGGCGCTGATGGCGACGAATACCCCGTTGAGGGGCCGGCGACGGCGGTGGCGGCGCAACAAGTCCAAGAGGGCCAGCCACTCCCCCTCGTCGACCCGGGCTTGCTCCTGGGTGGCGTAGCGCCCGGCGGTGTCCAGCAGCACCGCCTCGTCGGTGAACCACCAGTCGCACTGCTTGGTGCTCCCCACCCCCCGCACCGCCCGCTTGCCGTGGCTCTTGGCCAGGGGAAAGTTCAACCCCGAATTGATCAGCGCTGTGGTCTTGCCGGTGCCGCTAGTGCCGATGATGGCGTACCACGGCAGCTGGTAGATGCGCACCTTAGCCCGGCGCAACGCCTTGAGGGTCCGCTGGAACTCCCGGCGCAATTCGGCGGTGTCGGGACGGGGACCGTCGTCCCCCTCCTTGGCCAGGGCCTTGGAGAACGACCCCTCCCGGCGGCGACTCATCAGCCAGGCCACCAGGCAGTAGACGCCCCAGCCCACCAGCAACAGACCGATGGCCATCAGGCGGTTGGTGAGGGGGCGCAGGGGTGCAAAGTCCCCGAAGACCAGCAGCGGCCCCAAAAACCAGATGCCGACGGCAATGGGGCCCACGACGCCTAGCAGGGACAGTAAATTCAGCTTTTTGGCGAGCTCGATGAGGACCGTCATGGCGAGTGCTCGATTTCAGAGGACAAGGGCGCGCGCGGGCGCGGCGAGAAAACGGCGCGGGTCCCTCAGCCGGGGGGCACCGGGCTCAACAGGCTGATGTCCACCCGTCGATTGAGGGCCCGGTTGGCGGGGGTGTCGTTGGCCACCAGGGGCTCGGCGTCGGATTTGCCCTCGGCGATCACCCGCTCGGGGTCGACCATAACACCCGTGAGGATGGCCCGCACCGCCTCGGCCCGGGCCTGGGACAAGTGCCAATTGGAGGGAAAGCGCAGGGTGCGAATGGGAATGTTGTCGGTGAGACCAGTGCCCAAAATGCCCCCGGGGTAGTCCTCCAGGGAACGCACCACCCGTTGGAGCACCGGGACAATGGCCTCCTTGACCTGGGCGCTCCCCGAGGCGAATAGCCCATCCCCCTGGAAGCGGACGATCAGGCGCTCCTCGACGATATCCACTTCCACCAACCCCTGGTCGATTTCCCGGCGGAGGAAATCCACCGGCATGGTGGGGCGGGCGGGACTCGGCGCCACGGCGGCCATTTCCATGGTGGCCGAAGAGGCCAGGGGGGGGGCGGGTCGCAGGGCCGCCAGGGCTCGGGCCGGCGGGTCGGAGGCGCGGTTGAGGTTGAACAACAACGCCCCGTAGAGGGCCAGCAGGAAAGCGGCGGTCAAGGCGGCCACGCTCCACAGGGGCGGGAGGGCAAAGCGCCGTCTGGCCTTGGTGGTGACGGCGAAGTCGCCGCCAAAGGGGGACAACCGGGCCAGCTGCTCCGCCGAGGCGGTTTGGATGGCCCGGTGGACCCGGGCGCGGCTCTCCTCTAGCTGGGCCTGGCCCGCGGGACCCAACACCCGGTAGCGGCCCTGGAACCCCAAACACAAACAGAGGTACATGAGTTCCAACAGCGGCCGCTGGTCGTCGGGGGCCTGGAGGAGGCGCTCTAGGATCACAAAGAACTTTTCCCCCCCCCTCGGCCTCCCGGTGGAAGGTCACCAGCAAATTCTCCTGGCGCCACGCCCCCGACCCCCCCCAGGGGGTATTGTGGACCACGTCGTCCAAGGCGCTGCACAGGGCGTAGCGGGCCCGGACTACGGTCTGGTCGTCGATGCCCCGGCGGCGGGCTTCGGCCTCGAAGGCCTTGATCAAACCCACGGCCTCCCGGCGCAAGCGGCTCTGGTCGTCGTGGAAAGCGGTGTTGCGCAGGGCCCCCATGAGGTTCAACAGCCCCGTGGCCGCCCCCACCAATGGGTTGTCCGGGCGGTAGCTCGACTCCTGGTCCGATTCGGCGGGGGCGTCGCCGACGGCGACGGTATCGGGCTCAAAGTGGGAGGAGGCTGGGACCTGGGCCCCGGGGCGCAGGGTTTCATCGACGGAAACCGATCTGGCCCCCGGGCGCAGGGTCTCGTCGATCGAGGTGGATTTGATCGACCCGCCGGTGGACTCGGCGCCGGGGGCGTCGAAATCGGCAAAGGGGTTGTCGCGGCTCACGAGGCACCTCGCCGACGCACGGCCCACAGGGCCAGGTCTAGCCCCGGCAGGTCACCGGCCACGTGGAGGGCCAAACCGCCGGAGTTTTGCAGGTCTTTCCAGTACTCGCCGCGCTGGTCCAGGGCGAAGTAGGTGGCGTCGGCGTAGTAGGGCAGCTCCCGGGGCGGGGTGTTGAGGACGCTCAAACCGATGCCGGGGAGGTGGGAGTTGACAAACTGGGCGATGCGCTCCACCGAGCCCAACTTGGTTTGGGCGGGGAAGCGGCTGCGGATGACATCGGCGGGCAGGTCGGCCCGCACCGCCAAGTAAAAATAGGCGTTGCCGATCAGGCTTCGGTCGGTGATGGGGGCCACGCGGATGCCGTAGCGGCGTTGCTCCAAGGGCAACTGGACCGCCGCCTCCTGCTCTTCGAGGCTGAGGAGCTGCCGCAGCTCGGCCATCAACGGGGCGAAGGTGGCAGTGAGGTTTTCGTGGCGGTAGACGCCGAAGTCCCCCCGGGGCCGCCGCCCGGGGGCAAAGGTGGCCAACTCCCCCGCCAGGGGCAGTAGGGTCTGGTAGAGGACCTCGGGGTGGAGGCCATCCACCTCGGTCAAATGGGCCAACAGGGGTTGATAGCGGTTGACCACCATCAGGCGCAGGAACTGGGCCATCTGGACCCCGGCCCGCTGGGCCAAGGCGTCCCCCCGCTGGCGCAATAGCCCCAACAGCTCCACGGTAAAGCCCGCCAAAATGGCGCTGGCTCGGCAGTCGAGGCAGGGGGGAATGAACTCCCGGTCCAAAACCACCTCTTGGCTGGCCCGGCGCTCGCGGATCTTGGCCACCGCCGTGGCGGCGTACTGGCCGATGTTGGCGGAGTCGAGCAACAACCGAAAGCGCCGCCGACCCACCTCGATGGCCGCCATCCCTCCGGCGTTGGCCACGGTGTCCCGCACCTCGGTCTCCACGGCCCGAAAGCGCCCCGCCGCCAAGGGCGAGGGATCGCGGTCGGTGTCCATCAGACCCTCTTGGGCCACGGGCAAGGCCAAAAACACCTGGGCGTCCCGGGCGGTTTCCGGCACCTCCATGGGTGGGGGGGGCTCGTCGTCGTCGGGGATGGCAAAGGGGGTGCCATCGGGGAGCAATCCCGTGGCCCGGGCCACGGCGAGGCGGCCAATCTCCAGGGCGTTGGCGTCGATGGTCAACGTCGCCACCCCCCAGGCGTCGCCCCGCAAGGGTCTACAGCGGGCCTGGACCAGGGCGTCGATGTAGCGGTCTTGCTGTTGAAAGTGTTGAGGGCGCAAAAACATGCCCTCGGACCAGGCGACTTTGTTGCGCCAGGTCACCGGAAAACCCCTCCCAGGGCCGGCTGGGGTGGGCGCACAGTGCTCGGGAATGGGTACATGGACATCGCCAACCTAGGCAGTGGGGCAGTGATGCAAATCGCCCCAACGGTATCACAAATTCGCCGTCACAAACTCTTTACCAACCGCTGGTAGGCCCGGACGAACTCCTCGTGGAGCTCGCTGTTGAAGTCCTCCTCGGCCTCTTTGATGATCTCGTCGTAGAGTTCGATGTACAAGTCCCAGTACTTGGCCTTGCGGCTACCGGGCAACAGGCTGTCCAGCAGGGATTGTCTATCGAGGCGCTTGGCCAGGGGCTCGGGGTCAAAGCGAGCCAGGAGGTGGGCCAGTGATGCCCGCATGCCGGCGACGATGGCCAGGTGGTGGGCCCGCAGGTCTTTGAGGGATTCTTCCAAGGCCTCCTCGGGCCCCATAAAGCCCTTGAGCTCCCGGCTGAAAAACGCCTGGATGGCCTTGGTGCCATCGGGGGCGAATTTGAGGGGGTTGGCCTTGGTGAGCCCCCCCAAAGCCGTGTGCTCCAGTTGAAACTGGGTCTTGAATTCCCGGCGGTCTTGCAAGGCGGCCATGAGGCCGTCGCAGGTGAGGCGCACCATGGCTCCTAGGCGCTCCATAAACGCCTCCAACGCCTCCCCCTCCAGGGTGGCTAGATCGATACCCGCCCCCTTGGCAAAGGCGGCCAGGGCCCGGTGGGGGTCCCCGCCCGCCGGCCCCGAGGAGACGGTTGGCCCGGCGGCGCCGGCCGCAGCAGGGGAGGCCACCTCTTGGTGCAACCAATCGGTGGGGATCATCCCCGGCATCGCCTCGGCGGCGTCGAAACGGCCCTCGTCCACCGGGGCGGGGGGCGGAGATATGGGAGGCGCTTCCCGGGTGTCAAAGCCAAAGTCCTCTCCCCAGGTATCATCCCCAGACCGCGGCCCCGAGGCCAAGAGGTCGTCGGTGTCGTCGTCGACCATCAACGTGGGGGCCACGGGGGAGATGGGCGACGGCTTGGGCGACCCAGAGCTCGAGAGGTCGGCGCCGTCGAAAAAGGGGTCGGGCCCGTCATCGGGTAGACCCTCGCCAAAGGCATCCACCAACACCTCGATCTCGTAGGGGCCGAGCTTGAGGCGATCGCCGTGGCACAGCCTGGCCTTGGTTCCCCGTCCCAGGGGCGCTTTGCTGTCGTTGAGAAAAACCCCGTTGGTGCTGGTGTCGGTGACGACGTAGACGCCGTCGCGACCCTGAATGAGGCAATGGCGAGCGGACAACATGCGCTCGGGGTCACTCAGTACCCAGTCGTTGTCCGGGGCGCGGCCAATGGAGAGCGCGCCCCCCCGCAGCCGACATTCGCCGGTGAGCGCCGGCGACTTGGGACTGCGGTTGAGTAGGCGCAGCGTCAGCGACATCGAGTTATACCTCGTTACGCATTATTTGTGGCAAGATCGCGGGGGCTTTGGCCCCCATGAGCCAAGGTGCTGTGGAAACCACCTGGAACGGCGGTTGAGTCCCCGAGGCTGGATTCCCTCCCACGGTGGAGACGCGCACAATGGCGGCTTTAAAACCAGAGTTGCATTTTACGGCAAATGTGCCAAATATTACCCAAACCAGGACCCAGGTCGACCCATAATCACAGGGATGAGAAGAAAGGGATGAGAGTCAAGACATCTCGGCGCCCAACGATCAGACGATGTACGCCCATCACCCGTGGTAAAGTCACCTGACATTCGCCGCGGCGTTTGGCAAGATAGACCTTTCGTCCATCTTTCATACATCTTTTGCGCTTCCCATGGGCCGGGTTCATCCCCCGGCGTTTTTCGTATCCCTCAGGGGCGCTAGAGAGTCCCCAACAATAATATCCTGCACAACAGTTTAGCTCCCCAGAGGATGTCTTGCCCATGGCCCGAATCGACGTCGACGCTCTGCTGACCCCCATCCCCGGGGATGCTCCCTGCGGCGAGAACCTCGAATACGACCCCGCCTTTGGCGAGATGGAACGGGCCAGCGAGGGCAAGCCCGAACAGCAGTACGGCAAAACCATCGTCCCCGCCGAGGACCCGGACTGGCGAGACCTCAGGGCCAAGTCCTTGGCGGTCCTCCAGCGCAGCCGCGATTTGCGGGCCGCGGTGTTTCTGACCCAAGCCGCCATCCGCACCGACGGTTTTGCAGGCCTGCGCGACGGCCTCCAGCTCATCCACGGCCTGGTCGAAACCCACTGGGATCGCGTCCACCCCGAACTCGACCCCGACGACGACAACGACCCCATCTTCCGCATCAATGCCCTCAGGGGCCTCGCCGACGAGGCCACTGTCAAGGCGGTGCGAGACGCCCCTCTGGTGGAGGTGCGGGGCCTGGGCCGCTACGGATTGCGGGAAATTTGGCTCGCCAACGGCACCCTCAAACCCAATGCCGACGAGGAGCCCCCCAAGGAGGCCGCCATCCTCGCCGCCTTCAATGGCGCCGAGGCGGGAGCGGTGGCCGCCACCCAAACGGCAGTGGCCGAGGCCCAAACCGCGGTGACGGCCATCGACACCGCCCTGGGAGCCCAGGTGGGGAGCGGTGCCGGGGTGGACTTCACCCCCCTGACCAAGATCCTGCGGGCGGTGCGAGAATCCATCGCCGACTTCGCCCCCGAAGCCGTCGCCGAGGCCGAGGCCGAAGCCGTCGCCGAGGCCGGGGGCGAGGCCCAGGGCCAAGCCACCCCGGGTGCCGCGGTGGTGCGCGCGGCGGCCCCCGGCGAGATCAACTCCACCGACGATGTCATCAAGGCCTTGGATCGCATCGTCGACTACTACCGCCGGGAGCAGCCCACCAGCCCCGTGCCGCTGTTGCTCCTGCGGGCCCGCCGCCTGGCCAAAATGGACTTTATCGCCGTGCTCAAGGAGTTGGCCCCCGACGGCGTGACCCAGGCCGCCCATATCGTCGGGGTGAGCTTGGAGGAGGAAGAGGCGAGCGATGGCAAAGACGCCAAAGGCGGCAAGGGCAAGTAGACCCACCGGGCTTCCCTGAGTTAGGGATCGAGCCCCTCTAGACAGCGCAGTTTCCACACCAGCGAGGATGACTCCCATGGCAGGCAGCAGTCAAAAGTTCATCGGCCGCAACCGCGCCCCCCGGGTCCAGATCGAATACGACGTCGAAGTCTACGGTTCGGAGAAAAAGGTCCAGCTCCCCTTTGTCATGGGGGTCATGTCGGATCTGTCTGGCAACCCCGCCGAAGCTCTCCCCGGGGTTGGCGAGCGCAAGTTCTTGGAAATCGACGTCGACAACTTCGACGAGCGCTTGAAGTCCATGAAGCCCCGGGTGGCCTTTCGGGTTCCCAACACCCTCACCGGTGAGGGGGAGCTGAGCGTCGACGTCAGCTTTGACAGCATGGACGACTTTTCCCCCGCCGCCGTGGCCCGCAAGGTGGAGCCGTTGCGCAAGCTCTTGGAGGCCCGCACCCAGTTGGCCAACTTGATGAGCTACATGGACGGCAAGGCCGGCGCCGAAGATCTCATCGCCAAGGCGCTCAAAGATCCGGCGTTGCTCCAGTCCCTAGCGGAAGCCCCCAAGCCCGACGATGGCGCCGCCGCCGAGTAATCGCCCCTCTCCCTCGCCCAACGTCCGTCTTTGGTTTTTAGGAGCCCACCATGGCCGAACAGCAAGCCGACGCCCAAGCGCAAACCGAAACCCTTGAGGCCAGCGAATTTGCCAACCTGCTCCAGCAGGAATTCAAACCCCGCACCGACAGCGCCCGGGAAGAAGTCGAGAAGGCGGTACGCACCCTGGGCGAGCAGGCCCTGGCAGATGCCTCGGTCGTCTCCAGCGATGTGGTCCAGTCCATCGAGGCCATCATCGCCGCCATCGACAAAAAGCTCTCCGAACAGCTCAACCAGATCCTCCACCACGACGACTTCCAAAAGCTCGAGGGGGCTTGGCGGGGCTTGCACTATTTGGTGAACAACACCGAAACCGACGAGATGCTCAAGATTCGGGTCATGAACATCTCCAAAAAAGATGTTCACAAGACCCTGAAGAAGTTCAACGGCACCGCCTGGGACCAGAGCCCCTTGTTCAAGAAGATCTACGAAGAGGAATACGGGGTCTTCGGCGGCGAGCCCTACGCCTGCTTGGTGGGGGACTACCACTTCGACCACAGCCCCCCGGATGTGGAATTTCTGTCGGAGATGGCCAAGATCTCGGCGGCGGCCCACACCCCGTTTATCTCCGGCGCCGCCCCCACCCTCATGCAGATGGACTCCTGGAGCGAGTTGGCCAATCCCCGGGATCTCACCAAGATCTTCCAGACCCCCGAGTACGCCGCTTGGCGTTCCCTGCGGGAATCCGAGGACTCCCGCTACATCGGCCTGGCCATGCCGCGGTTTTTGGCCCGTTTGCCCTACGGCGCCAAATCCGACCCGGTGGAAGAATTCGACTTTGAAGAAGACACCGAGGGGGCCGACTCCAGCAAGTACACCTGGGCCAATTCGGCCTACGGCATGGCGGTGAACATCAACCGCTCGTTTAAGCTCTACGGCTGGTGCTCTAGGATTCGCGGGGTGGAGTCGGGGGGCGCCGTATCCAACCTGCCGGCCCACACCTTCCCCACCGACGACGGCGGGGTAGATATGAAGTGCCCCACGGAGATCGCCATCTCCGACCGCCGGGAGGCGGAGTTGGCCAAAAATGGCCTGATGCCCTTGGTCCACCGCAAAAACTCCGACATGGCGGCCTTCATCGGCGCCCAGTCGCTGCAAAAGCCCGCCGAGTACGAAGACCCCGACGCCACGGCCAACGCCAACCTGGCGGCCCGGCTGCCCTACCTGTTCGCCACCTGCCGCTTTGCCCACTATTTGAAGTGCATGGTGCGGGACAAAATCGGCTCTTTCAAAGAGCGCGAGGATATGCAGCGCTGGCTCAACTCGTGGATTTCCCGCTACTTGTTGAAGAACCCCGGCGTGGCCACGGAGTACGACAAGGCCCGCTATCCCTTGTCGGGGGCCGAGGTGGTGGTGGAGGAAGTGGAGGGCAATCCCGGCTACTACACCTCCAAGTTCTTCCTGCGGCCCCACTACCAGCTAGAAGGTCTGACCGTGTCGTTGCGGTTGACCTCCAAGCTGCCTTCCCAGAAGGGTGGTTAACCACCCTACTCGGATTCCCAGCCATACCCATCCCCTCACCCACCTCATTATTCTTCCAGGAGTGAACCATGATTCTGATCAACTTCGAAGGCGGCGTCATCGCCGGTACCTCCCAAATCGTCGGCTATGAAAGCTGGATCAACGTCGAGTCCATCCAGTGGGGCGTCGGCCGGGCCATCAACATCGTCGCCGAGGGCAAGGACCGCGA
>JBHJHK010000093.1:0-23783 GCA_050330975.1 Candidatus Competibacterales bacterium
CATGAACGCCGCCGTCGGCCCCGTCTACAGCCCCCTGGTATTGCTCAAGGGTCCCTGTAGCACCGAACTTCGAGGTATTCAACGCTCTTTAGAGGCCTATCTTGACGGTCATGCCGCCGATCGGGCCGGTTCTCTGGCGGCGGTGGCGGCGGCCAGTGAACAGCTGGGGGGCGTCCTCGCCATGTTGGGGTTTCCCGTGGCGGCGGTCTTCTTACGCGAGATGGCGGCAACGGCGCGCCACCTGTTGGGCGCAGCACCCCCGTCGCCGACCCTTCACCAAGATGCGCTGCTCCAGGCGGCCCTCCAGGCATCCCGTTACTTCGACTGGCTACAGCGCAGCGGCGAACGCCCGCCCTTCGACCTGTTGCCCTTGATCAATCAACTGCGCGCCGCCCGAGGGACGCCCCCTTTGAGCAGCGAGCAAATCCCCTCGCTGGACGGCGTAGCGGATGTTCGGCTCCTGGCGGCCAAGCGGCGTCCAGCCCTCCAGCGCGCCCAGCTCGCCCTCCTCCGCGACCGGGAGCGCAGGGGGCCGCTCAAGCATTTGATCCAGGTCTACGGGGAGCTCAAAGAAGCGGCTCCCAATGTCCACCTCTACGACTTCTGGTGGCTGGCCGAGGCCTTTGTCTTGGCCCTCCAGGGGGGGCTGGACCTCGAAGATCGGCAAATCAACGCCTTGCTGCGGGATCTGGACCGCCAGATCAAGCTGTTGGCCGACAGCGAGGCCATCACCCATCAGCCCGACGCCGACCGCACCGCCATCGGCCAGCGCCTAACTCAACTTTTGGCTGGGATGGAGCACTTCGAGCGCCGCTTGGGTTATGCGCCTCCCGCCGTGGCCCCCCGCCTCGGCGAACCCTTTGAGCCCCTGCTCGAGCTCGACACCTTGACGACCGTGGCGGGCCTCCTCGCCGACCTCGCCCAGGACGTGTGCGGCGATATCGACCGCTTTCACCGCGGCGACGAGCGCCAGCCCGAGATTCTGGAGCCGCTCCTGGAGCCTTTGCACCAACTGGCCAACACGCTGCGGCTGCTCCACATCGACCTGGCGGCCGACATCGTCGCTCGCCAGGAGGTCACCGTTCGGGCGTGGATGCAGCGCGGCGATGCCGTGGAGGACGACGACCTCTTTGCCATGGCCGGGGAGCTGGCCCTGGTGGTGGATATTCTCGACGGCCTCGGCGAGTGGGCGTTGAGCGGCGAGTTGGCGGCTACCCCTGGGGCATCCCAAATCGATAGGGCCATCGCCCGTCTCGAAGACCTCCAACACCGGCGGGCCAAGTTGGCGACGGCGCACCGGGCCGTGGCGGAGCTCGTCGTCTTGCGAGAGCGCTTCGGGACCACCGAGGCCCTGGATCAACCCGCTCATTGGCGAAGTCTGGCGCAGACTCTCCAATTGGTGCGGGGTGCCTTGGTGATGTTGGAGAGCGTCGCCGAGGCCGTGGAACTCACCCGACGACTGGAACACTGGGCGACCCAGTTGGCTTGGGAGACGCGTATCCTCGACGGGGAAGCGTTTTTGACGGCCTTTGCCGAGGTCATGGTGGCCTTGGAGTATCATCTGGAATTACTGGGGGCCCACCGCGGCTGGGACGCCGACGTCCTAGAGCACGCCTACCAACAACTGGAACGCCTCGGTGGACTCATCGACAGCGATTGGTCCCAGGGGAAGCTGCCCACAGCGCCCGGAGGGAATGAGGCCCAGGCTGCGGAACTGGCCCCATTGGTCCAGCCCGGTGGCGAACTGGAGACGACGAGGACCGCTGAAGCGATGACAGAACAACAGGGAAGCCCCACGCCTTTTACCACCGACAACTCCGGTATGACACCCCCCCCAGCCGCGCCGGTGGGACCGGGTGCCGCCGATGCCGAAAGTGTTGCCTCTCCCTCTTCACCCCTGCCGGCGGACGACATTGACATCGATCTTCGGGAGACGTTTTTCGAAGAGGCGGCGGGGGAGTTGGCGAGTATCGAAGACCAGCTGGTGCAGTGGCGGTCCTCGCTGGAAGACCGCGAAGCGGCGGTGAACATCCGACGGTCGTTCCACACCCTCAAGGGGAGTGGTCGAATGGTGGGCGCCAACGGCATTGGCGAATTTGCCTGGTCGTTGGAGCAGCTGTTGAATCGGATCTTGGGGGATCAGGTGGCGGCCTCGCCGGCCCAGGTGGAGGTGGTGGAGGCGGCGCGCCGGGCCCTTGAGCCCATTGTGGCCGACCAGCGCTCGCCGAATGGCGCCGAGGGGCGGGCCCTGGTGGCGCTCATGGCCCGGGCCGATGCCCTGCGGCTGGGAACCTCCCAGGAGACTGCCGAAGCAGAAGCCCCAGGGGCCGACGCAGAGGTTGCAGCAGCGGTTATCCCGGAAGAGCCCCTGGCCGCTGCGGCGGCCATCCCCCCTGGTTTGGAGATCCCCGAGGAGGCAACGCCCGAGGCCCTGGGCGGCGAGTTGGCCCAGGAGCCCCCCGAGGGGTTAGAGTCGGTGCCGCCGCTGCCGGCGATTTCCCCCCCCCGGGCACCGGCGGTGGAAGAGGCGACCTCTGCCGCCGGGCGGCCGGGCGGCATCCTCGACGACGGCATCAGCGACGAACTCATTCAGGTATTCGTCGACGAAGCCGACGAGATTCTCAACGCCAGCGACGTCACCCTCCAGCGCTGGAGTAGCGAACCCCAGAACACCGAACTTCTCAACGACCTGCGGCGGGAGATGCACACCCTCAAGGGCAGTTCGCGCATGGCGGGTTTCACCGTCATCGGCGACCTCAGCCACGCCGCCGAGTCGTTGCTCGAAGGCATCAGCAAGGGGGATATTCCCCACGATGACCACTGGGTGAGCTTGCTCCAGACCGCCTTGGACGCCCTCAACGACATGGTGTTGCGGGTGCGCCAAGGGGTCGAGCCCGGGGTGGCCGACGATTTGGTCAACGAACTCCGGGAGCAGCTGGCCGCCCACGGCCACGAGGCCGGCGCCTCGGCCCAGGCCACCGCGGCCATGGACATGACCGAGTACGACGCCGATCTCCTGGAGAGTTTCCTCTACGAATCGTCTGAGATCCTCGACGCCAGCGACGAAGCCCTGCGGCGTTGGGACAGCGAGGAAGGGGCCGAATTCATCAACGACCTGCGGCGGGAGATGCACACCCTCAAGGGCAGCGCGCGGATGACGGGTATCATGACGGTGGGGGACTTGGCCCACGCCTTGGAGTCGGTGCTCGAGGCCATCGTCAAGGGGGAACTCAAGGCCGCCGATGCTCCCAAGACCTTGATCCAGCGCACCTTGGACAAACTCAACGACATGTTGTCCCAGGTCAAAGCCGGCAGCAATCCCAGCTCGGCGGGGGAGTTGATCCAGGCCCTCAATGCCCTCACCGGCGAAGTGGCGTCGTCCCAAGCCGCGCCCGTGGTGGTCGTCACCACCGCCAAAGTGGAGCCGGCCGCCTCCAAAGCCCTCAAGAAGGTGGCCGAGAGCGAGACTATCCGCGTCAGCGCCGAGCTCCTCAACGCCCTGATCAACCAGATGGGCGAGAGCAGTATCTACCGGGCCCGCGTCGACCAAGGGGTGGGCAACCTGCGCTTCAACCTCGGGGAGCTCGAACAGACCGTCAGCCGTCTCCGTCAACAACTGAGGCGCCTGGAGATCGAAACGGAAGCCCAGATCACTTTCCGCTACGAAGAGACCTCGGCGGCCCACGAACACGACGAGTTCGATCCTTTGGAGTTGGATCGCTTCTCCGAACTCCAACAGCTGTCCCGCTCGTTGATGGAAATCGTCGACGACCTCACCAACGTCCAGAACGGCCTCGAGGACCAGGCCCAGGAGATGAGTTTCCTGTTGGACCAGCAGGCCAAGGTCAACAAGGAAATCCAACAGGGTTTGATGCGCACCCGGATGGTGAGCTTCGAGAGCGTCGTCCCAAGGCTCAGAAGGGTGGTGCGCCAAGTGGCCCAGGAGTTGGGCAAGCGGGCCGAGCTCATCATCTCCGGCAGCGAGTCGGAGATCGACCGCGCCATCCTCGAAAATATGGTGGCACCCCTAGAGCACATGCTCCGCAACGCCGTATTCCACGGCATCGAGTCCGGCGACGACCGCCGCGTCGTCAACAAGCCCGAGGTGGGGACCATCGGTCTCGACATCCGCCGGGAGGGGGCGGAATTGGTGCTGGTGTTGAGCGACGACGGCGCCGGACTCAACTTTGCCGCCATTCGCGCCAAGGCCGAAGAGCGCGGTTGGCTGTCGGCCGACCAGTCGGCCACCGAACAAGAGCTCATCGGTTTTTTGCTCCAGCCGGGTTTTTCCACCGCCCAGCAGGTCACCCAGATCTCCGGGCGCGGGGTGGGCATGGATGTCCTCAACGCCACCATCAAGTCCATGCGCGGGGCGCTGTTGATTCAGTCGGAGTCGGGCAAGGGCACCACCTTTGTGGTGCGCCTACCCTATTCCTTGGCGGTGACCCAGGCGCTGTTGGTGCGGGTGGGGGAAGACACCTACGCCGTGCCGCTGTTGAGTATCGACGCCATCACCCGCATCGAGGAAGACCATCTCCACCGCTATATGGCCGGACAGCAGGTGGAGTTGGAGTACGGTAGCGCCCGCTACCCGGTGTACAACTTGGGGTTGATGTTTGGCTACCAAGAGGCCATCAGTTCCTATGGCGACGCCGATCGCCGGCCGCCGGCACTGTTGTTCCGCAGCGCCGAGGCCCGAGCTGCCCTCCAGGTGGAGGCGGTCCAGGGCTGTCAGGAGATCATCGTCAAGCCCGTGAGTCCCCAGCTCCACTCGGTGCCGGGTATCTCCGGAGCCACGGTGTTGGGGGATGGTCGGGTGGTGGTGGTGCTGGAGTTGGCGGCGCTGGTGCGGAGTCTGTCCAGTGGCGACCAGAAGGTGTTGGTCACCGAGGCGGTGCGCCACGCCAAGCGCCGTCGGGCCGCCTACGACGAACAGCTCACCGCCATGGTGATCGACGATTCCATCACCATGCGCAAGGTGTTGGCGCGGTTCCTCGAGCGCATGAACATCCGGGTCATCGTCGCCAAGGACGGGGTGGAAGCCGTGGCACTGCTGGAGGAACAGGTGCCCGATATCGCCTTCCTCGACATCGAAATGCCCCGCATGGATGGCTTTGAAGTCATGACCCACATCCGCAACCAGCCCCATCTCAAGCAATTGCCGGTCATTATGGTCACCTCCCGCAGCGGTGAGAAGCACCGCGAGCGAGGTCGGCGGCTGGGAGTCAACGAGTATTTGATCAAGCCCTACCAGGAAGATGAAATGGTGCAATCCATCCGCCGGGCCCTGGGAGAAAGGGAATTGGAGCTTAGGGCCTAATGGAGCAAACCCTGCGCATCATGGTGGTTACCTTCCAGACCGGCCGGGCATTGCTACCCCACAGCGCCGTGGTGGAGGTGTTGCCCTATGCCAAGCCCCTGCGGATTGAAAACGCGCCCAATTGGGTGGTGGGCTCCATCTTGTGGAAGTCCATCCCCATTCCCCTGGTGAGTCTGGAGCGCCTTATCTACCGCACCAGTCCCGGTATTGGGGCCCATTCTCGTATCATTATCGTCCATGCCCTCGGCGACGACCCCAAATTGCGGGACTTCGGCCTGTTGGGCACTGAGCCCCCCCAGTTGGACGACTTGGAGCGGGGCGCCATCGAGGACGACCCGGAGTTCAAGCCCCCCACCACCGGAGTATTGCGCTGGGTACGCTTTTACGGCCGGGAAGCCCTCATCCCCGATATGGACGCCATCGAAGAGGAGCTGCGCAAGGCGCTGCGCAGCTGAGGCCTTCTCCCCGGGGTCCCTGGGGTGTCGGGGGTGTCGGGGGCGGTAACGGTATCAGTAACGGTATCAGGGATTCGGGGCCCCTGTGGGGGCCCTGACCAGGGGCAAGCGCATTTTGGCCACCGTCTTTCCGCTGTCCTTGGTGTGGAGGGTCAGGCGCCCCCCAGCGGTGTCGATGCACAGGGATCCCCAAGTGAAGTCCAATCCCGCCGAGTCACCCCGGGGCCGCCTGAGGCCGTGGCGTACCCCCTCCCCAGGGTCCAAGGTCAGTTGGGCAAAGCTGTCCCAGGGGCTGAGTTCCAGGGTCAAGTGGTCGTCCTTTGACAGGGCCTCGGCGGCCAAAATGACGAGGCGCAACACCACATCGCGCCAATCTCGCCATTGCCCGGCCACCACCAGGGGCGACGACGGGCTAGACACCGTCAACCCGATGCTGTGACGGCGCAGGTGGGGCCCCACCAGCCGCTCCACCTCCGCCGCTACCGCCACCAGATCCACAGGGGTGGCCTCAGCCGGGGCCAATAGCCCCAAGGCAAAGTCCAACCGTTCATTGAGGCGTTCGACCTCGCTCTTCAAGATGGCCAAGTAGCGGCTGCGACGCTCGTCCAGTGCCCCGGCGGCGCTCAGGCCGTGGTGGAGCAGCGATAGGTTGATGACCATGGCATTGAGGGGGTTTTTGAGTTCGTGGACGAGGCCCGGCTGGAGCCACTGGAGATTGTCGAGTCGTTGGGCGCCTTCGAGGAGGGGTAGGGGAAGGTCGCCCGGCGCCCCGGCAGCGGTTTGGGGCGCCGGAGGCAGCCCCAGTCCTCCGGCGAGGACCGTGGCCCCCAAGCCCCCCAGCAAGATCACCAAGCCTCCGCCGAGGAGCATCCCGGCGGTGATGGTCGGTGCTGTCGGGGACGAGGGGTCGTCGGGGGTCCCCCAAAAGAACCACCCGCCGACCAGGAGCCACGTTGCCAGGTAGAGGACGACGGCGGCGATGATGCGCCGCCGCGGGGAGGAAGGAAAGGGCGCCATGGCGTTGTCCTCAACGATCCCTGGGGATTGAAATGACCCAGCATCAATGGCTCAATCAATCGCCCAGCATCAAAGGGCTCAGGTGTCGTCGGCCAACCTAAAGCCCGTGAACTGCCAGCGTTCATGGAGGTAGAAAAAGTTGCGGTAAGTGAGGCGGATGTGGTCTTGGGCCGTAGCGCACGATCCCCCCCGCAGTACCATTTGATTGGCCATGAACTTGCCATTGTACTCCCCCAAGGCGCCGTTGGCGGGGCGAAAGCCCGGGTAGGGGATGTAGGGTGACTGGGTCCATTCCCAGACATCGCCGTAGAGTTGTCGCAGCGGCTTCCCGGTAGCTGTGGGGGTCGCCACCGGCTGGAGCCAACCGGTGGCGCAAAAGTGACCCTCCACGGGGTAGGCCGCCGTCGCCACTTCCCACTCGGCTTCACTGGGCAAGCGCTTGCCGGCCCAACGGGCGTAGGCATCGGCTTCATAGTAACTCACGTGACACACCGGCGCCGCCTCATCCACGGGGCGAAGACCTCCTAGGGTGTAATGACACCACTGGTCGTCGCGCCAGTGCCAGTGGTCGGGAGCCCGCCAACCCTGGCTTTTGACCACCTGCCAACCATCTGACAGCCACAGGTCGGCGCGCCGGTAGCCACCATCGGCCATAAATGCCAGGTACTCGCCGTTGGTGACGGGCCGCGAGGCCAGTTGATAGGGGGCTAGAAACACCCGATGGCGGGGACCTTCGTTGTCGTAGGCAAAGTCGCCGGTGAAGGGGTTGCCGACCTCCACTAGGCCGCCGGCAAAGTACTCCCAATCCAGAGGCCCGGGGGCGTCGGGCCCGGGGGTGGGGAGGTCCTCCCGGTAGGCGGGCAACAGGGGATGGAAGCCCAAATTGGTCTTGAGGTCTGTGAGTAGGAGTTCTTGGTGTTGCTGCTCGTGGTGGCAGCCGAGGACAATCCGCTCCGTCAGTGTCGCCCACACCTTGTCTTCGACATCTTCCAACAGCTGCATCACCTCCCGGTCCACGTGGGAGCGGTAATCGTAGACCTCTCGGACCGTGGGGCGGGAGATGAGCCCCCGCTTATCCCGGGGAAACAGCTCCCCCTCCAGTTGTTCGTAATAAGAATTGAACAGACGGTGAAAGGCCGGGCTAAGCTCCCGGTAGCGAGGGGCAAAGGGCTTGAGGACAAAGGTCTCGAAGAACCAGGTGACGTGGGCCAAATGCCACTTGGCGGGACTGGCAAAGGCCTGGGTCTGCAGCATGTAGTCTTCGATTTCCAGCGGGGCACAGAGACGTTCTGAAGTCTGGCGGACCTGGCAGAACTGTTCGAGGACGGCCTCGCGGCTCGGACTTTTGTCGACGTCGGGGATGGTTGGGGGGGAGGGGTCGAGTTGGGTTGCACTGGACATAGAGCCTCCTGGATATAGGGCGGCGCGGGATGGCGATGCCCAAGGCTTGGGCATCGACGGTGGAGAAGGTTGAGGCGGAGGTGGGACTACTGGGGCTGGCCAGCGTTGGCTGGCCGAGCGGCCGGCAGGTAGGGCTTGGAGAACTCAGTCAGCCAGTCGTTGCTGGACGGCGGCGAGGCATCGTCGATTTTGATCCGCTGTTGGTCGGTGGTGTCCCGGTCGCGGATAGTCACCGTGCCGTCCTTGAGGGAGTCCCCGTCGACGGTGAGACAGTAGGGGGTACCGATTTCGTCGTGGCGGGCGTAGCGCCGGCCCACGGCGTGTTGCTCGTCGTATTTGGCGTTGACCCCGGCGCGGAAGAACTGTTGGACGATTTCCCGGGCCAGCTCGGGCATGCCGTCTTTTTTCACCAGGGGCAGCACCGCGGCCTTAAAGGGGGCCAGGCGGGGGTGGAGTTTCATCACCCGGCGACTCTTCACCTGCCCCGAGGCGTCGGGACGGGGGGAATCGTAGCCATAGGCGTCCAGGAGAAACATCAAGGTGGCCCGGGTGGCGCCGGCGGCGGGCTCGATGACATAGGGCACATAGCGCCAGCCCGGCTTGCCGGTGGCGGGGTCGGGCTTCTCCTGGTCGAAGTAGCTCAACGACTCCCCGGAGTGCTCGCTGTGTTTGCGCAGGTCGTAGTCGGTGCGGCTGGCCACCCCCTCTAGCTCACCCCAGCCCCAGGGATAGTGGTACTCGATGTCGTAGCAGCGGTCGGCGTAGTGGGCCAGTTCGTCGTCGTCGTGGGGGCGGGCCCGGAGCCTGTCGGGGTGGTTGACGTAGTGGCGGTACCAGTTGAGGCGTTGTTCCTTCCAGTACTCCAACCACTGACCCTGGGTGCCGGGCTCGACGAAGTACTCCATCTCCATTTGTTCGAATTCCAAAGAGCGGAAGATGAAGTGTTCCACGGTGATTTCGTTGCGAAACGACTTGCCCATCTGGGCGATGCCAAAGGGGATTTTCATCCCCATGGCCCGCTGGACGTTGAGGAATTGGACAAACATGGCCTGGGCGGTTTCCGGGCGCAGATAAACCGCCGAGGCGCACATTTTTTGGTCGAGGATGGCGCGGACGGCTTGGGCATCTAGATTTTGTCCCGCCAGGGCTTGGGCCATGTCATCCAGGGGATCCACCGCCCCCAAGGAGGTGCGAAACATCAAGTTGAACTGGCGTTCTTCGCTCAAAAACGGGCTGTTGAGGGTGGGGCTCACATAGCCCCTAAAGGGAAAGGTATGGCTTGGGGTGTCGGCGGCGCGGGGGAAAAAACCCACGCTGTGGCCATCGATGACCCGCAGACCCAGGAGATTTTTGCCGTCGCGGCGCAGTTCGACGTCGTAGTGGCGTTGGATGAGTTCTTGGTAGGTCTTGGCCTGGCCCTTGTCGGCGCAGGTCAAGGGCAACTCGTCGCCGGGGGATGGCCGGGGGGCCTTGTCGGCCCGAAACCGCTCCTTGCTGACGAGGCAGTCCACGAGGGGATCGGAAAATCCCGCCAGGTGCCCCGAGGCCTCCCACACCTTGGGGTGCATCATGATGGCGGCGTCGAGGCCCACCACGTCTTCTCGCTGGTGGACCATGGCCCGCCACCACTCTGCCATGATGTTGCGCTTGAGTTCGGCCCCCAGGGGGCCGTAGTCGTAACAACTCTTGAGGCCGCCGTAGATCTCGCTGGAGGGGAATACAAACCCCCGCTGTTTGCACAGCGAGACGATTTCCTTCATGGGGTCAGCAGAAGAGGTCGGTGCGGCGTCGGCGGAGCTCATAGGGCGAATACCGTATCAAACCGTGACAGGGGAAGCGCAAAGACCGTCATTGTGTCGTCAACGGCGGCGAAAATCCAGGGTGAGGGGCGGCTACAGCGCTGCCCTGGGGATATTCCGTTCAGTTGCCCGCCGCCACCTCTAAAGTGATGAGCCCCCCCAGGGTGGCGCGGATTTGTTCGAGGGTGAGGAAATCGGACAACAACTCGTCGGGTTGGAGCCAGCCACAGAGGAGTTGGTAGACCTGGGGTTGCTCGGGGGAGGCCAGGCGCATCACCGTGGCGTAGGTGAGGAGTCCCCGGTCGTCGCCACCCCGCTCCGGGGGGACCTCCCCGGCCAGTATCGGGGTGGGGGTGTTGAGACCGACGATCTCCTTGCGTTGCTCAAAGGTCCTTTCGACGGTGAAGCGGTCGGGGTTGAGGGTCATGGGTTCCTCGGCACCGGCTTTGGTCAGGCGCAGTTGGCAGTAGGGGCGCAGGGTATCGGCGGCGAAGACCAGTTGGCCGTCTTGAATTTCCCGGGTGTACTGGCGGGGGGGAAACACCACCGGGGCGTTGAGCACCACGTCGCTCCCCGGGGGAACCGGGACGAAGGGTGCCGAGGGCAGAGTGCTGCAGGCGCCGAGGAGCACCAGCGCGCAAACCCCCAAGGTCGGGGGCAGGGAAGAAGGAATGGGGGTAAACATGGCGATGACACACGACCTCTGGCAGGAGAAACCACAGGAGAGCAATACGCCCTCGGGGTGTGGCCCATCACGACGATCAGGCACAATTCCTAAGATGACGGCGGCAGGTCTCCCGTTCCCTTGGCGGGGGCTTGAGGTGTCAGGGCAAAGCCTCCCCAGGGATTTTTGTAGCGCAGGCCGTAGAGGCCTTCGATGGCGTGGTTGAGGCTCAACACCTCGCAGGACTGGGGTGGCATCCCCTGCTTGAGCAGCCAGTTGCGCTGGAACACCAATTGGTTGATGGCCGGCACAAAGCCCGCCGCCTCGAAGAAGCCGGCGATAAACGCCAGGACGTCGGTGCGCTCTCGGTACTCGTACAAATATTGGTCGAAATAGATGAACAGCTTGAGGAACCGCTGGCAGGCGAACAGGACGTTTTCTTCGTCCTGGAAGGGGTAGCGGCAGATGAGGGGGATGACATCGGGGTGATAAGTGGTGGGGGGTTTGATCCCCAAGTACTGGACGATATCTTCCTCGCTGACGCTGTCCAGCCACACGAAGCTGGGTTCGCCACTGAATACGAGGGCTTCCACGGCGTGATAGGACATGATCGATGGCGCTGGACAGGTGGCGATGGCGGCCTAGAGGGAGATATCCCCGACGGGGATACAACGATAACAGTTGTTGCCGTCCCCTTGAAGGGTCGGGGGATGGCTTGCGGCCGTGGCTCTGGTAGTGTTCCCTAGGTACCCAACCCTTTGCTGTGGATGGCCCCCGGCGGGTGGAGATGCCCCGCCCTCCCCTTGGAAGCGTTGCCCTTGAACGTCCCCTTACTCCTCACCTTCGCCCGCCAAGACCTGGTGGATCGCTATGCCGGCTCCCTGTTGGGGGCGGGCTGGACCTTTCTCCACCCCTTGGCCCAGATTTTGATCTTCGTCGCCATCTTCTCTGGTCTCATGGGGGCCCGGCTGCCGGGTTCCGATGCCACCTATGGCTACAGCATCTACCTGGTGTCTGGTCTTATCGCCTGGCTGGCCTTCGCCAACACCGTGACCCGCACCTGCGATGTGTTCGCCGCCAAGGGGGGGATCCTCCGCAAGGTGCCCGTGCCCCTCATGCACCTACCGTTGTATATCGTCCTCTCGGAAAGTGTTATTTATATCATCTCCTTGAGTCTGTTTGGCGCTTTTCTCCTGGCCATTGGCCAAGGGCCCACCCCGGCGGTGGTGTTGTTGCCCTTTGTCTTTGCCCTCCAGCAGCTGTTCGCCTATGCCTTGGGGCTGTGGGTCGCCATGCTGGGGGTGTTCTTCAAGGACCTTCGGGAGCTGGTCACGGTGTTGCTGCAGTTCTGGTTTTGGTTTACACCCATAGTCTATGTCGATACCATATTGCCGCCTTGGGCCAGCGCCCTGTTGGTCTACAATCCGGCCAACGCCTTCATCTCGGCCTACCACGCCATGTTCATCCCCGGCGAAACCGTGGCCATCGCTCCGCTAGTCGCCTTGGTGGTGGTGGTCCAGGGTCTATTGATGGCCGCCTATGGGGCGTTTAGAAAACTCGAAAAAGACCTCCGGGACTTCCTGTGACCACCCTGCCCCCCCCTACGCCCAAGACCTGAGCCATGATCGCCTTTGTCCTCTTCGCCGCCCTTGGCGCCGTCCTCTGTGCTGGGGGGCTTTGGTGGTCTCACCGCTCGAGACAGCGCTTTGCGGGTTTGTGGCAATTCACCTGGATCAACCTCTATTTGGCGGCGGTGTTTATTCTCGCCGACCTGTGCCACGGGGTCATCCGTTGATCGTCCGGGCCGTCGACCTCCACAAGCAATTTCGCCTCTACAAAAGGCCCGCCGACCGGCTGTGGGAACTCCTCGGAGGCGGTTGTCGCCACCGGGTATACCAGGCCTTGGCAGGGGTCGATTTCGCCTTGGCGCCGGGGGAGACCTTGGGCGTCATCGGTCCCAACGGAGCCGGCAAATCCACCCTTCTCAAGCTCCTCACCGGGGTATTGCTCCCCGATCGCGGTCGCATCGAGGTGACGGGGCGGGTGACGGGGCTTTTGGAGCTGGGGACCGGCTTTGACATGGCACAAAGCGGTTGGGCCAATATCGCCATCAACGGCCTTCTCCTGGGGATGACCCCCGCCGAAATCCAGCGCCGCCGGGAGGCCATCGTCGAGTTCGCCGAACTGGGGGGCTACATCCAAGAGCCCCTGCGCACCTATTCCTCGGGAATGGTCATGCGGCTGGGATTCGCCGTGGCCATCCACGCCGAGCCCCAGTGTTTTTTGGTGGACGAGGCGTTGGCGGTGGGCGACGCCCACTTCCAGCAAAAGTGTCTTCGGCGCCTCAAGCAATTTCGCGCCGCTGGCGGGGCGGTGATCCTGGTGTCCCACGACCTCAACGCCGTCAAGTTATTGTGCGACCGGGCGCTGCTCCTCTGTGACGGCAAGGTGCGGGCCCAGGGGGATCCCGAGGTGGTGGTCAACGACTACAACGCCCTGGTGGCCGAGCTCAACGACCAGGAGGGCCAAATGCTCACCCAGGCCGAATCCCGGGGCTATGGCACCCTGACCGTAGCCATCACGGCCGTGGCCGTGGTGGGGGAGCGTTCCGGGGCCGCGGTGGTGGGGGCCGGCGAAATCACCACCATCGCCGTGACCGTGGCGGCCCAAGGGGCCGTCGACGACGTGGTGGTGGGGATGCTGATTCGCGATCGCTTTGGCCAAGATGTGTTTGGCATCAACAGCTATCACCTGGGTCAACCCATCGCCTTGGCGGCGGGGCAGGTGCTCACGGCGCATTTTTCCCTGGCCATGGACCTGGGGCCGGGGAAGTACACCCTGACCGCCGCCGTCCACCGCGGAGAGAACCACGTCGACCACTGCTACCATTGGCAAGACCACGCCGCTACCTTTGAAGTGGTGGGATACAGCGGCCCGGTGTTCGCCGGTCTTTGCCGGCTTCACCCCACCTTGACCCTGACCCCATCTGCCCCGGGGGCGGGAACCACCCCGGACCCCGCGAGGTTGTCCCCTTGTCCCGGTTGAGCGTGCCCCCGGTGGATGCCCCGGCGGTGCGCGCCGCCTTGGAGGCCGTCCTACCCCCGGGAGAGTCGGCGGCGGAGGGGGTGTCCCCCCAGGGCTCGTTGGCCGAGGCTTTGGAGGGGGCATCCCCCGTCGTCCCCCCCCCTTGGCCCGCAATTCCCCAACCCAAGCCACCCCAGTCGCCCCGGGACAGCTACCGCTTGGCGGACTTCACGGACCTCCACGACCGAGAATTTATCAGCCAAGCCTACTGGGGCGTCCTGGGCAGGGCCCCCGACGCCCCGGGCCTCGCCCACTACCTCCAGCAACTGCGCAGCGGGGCAGTGAGCAAGCCAGAAATCTTGGTGAGCCTGCGCCATTCCCCCGAGGGACGCCAACGGGGGGCGACTATCCGGGGTCTGTGGCCCCACTTCGCCTTTGCCCTGGGGGCCCGGCTGCCGGGGGTGGGGGTTGGGGTGCGCTGGTTGGCGGCGCTGGTGGGTTTGGTGGGTTTGGTGCGCAACCTGCGGGCCTTTGAGACCCACAACCACCGCCGGCAAGGGGAGCGGGACGCCCTGTTCAACGCCCTGTCGGCCCAGACGGCGGCGGCGGTGGCCACCCACGAGGCCGCCTTGGCCGAGGTGGCCGCCGAGCAGCGGCGGGCGGCGGCTCGCCTGGACACCCTAGAAGCCGCCACCCAAGCCCTGGGGACTCGCATTGTCGCTCTAGAGGGGCGGCTCGCCACCGAGCTGGCCCGCCTGGAGGGCCAAGGTGAGGCCCGTTGGCAGGCCCAGGGCCAACGGGAGGGGCGCCTGGTGGGCCGCTTGGCCCAAGTGGAGACGGGCAAGGCCGACCGGGGCCAAGTGGGGGAGGGGCTGGGCCAGATGGAGCGCGTAAAGCATTGGGTCACCCAACGGGAGGCCGCCAAGGCCCACGCCCGGGCCGTGGCGCGCCGGGCGGGGGCCCGGGCCCAGGTGGAGGCCGGCAAGGCCGACGACCGGGCCGTGGCGCGCCTGGCGGGTCGCCTGGCCCAGGTGGAGGCCGGCAAGGCCGACCGGGGCCAAGTGGGGGAGGGGCTGGCGCGTTTGGAGCGTGTCAAGTTGGCCAATGGTCACCGCCTCGACACCCTGGACCACCGCTTCGATACCCTGCTGGGGGACCTGCGGGGCATGGCCCAGCAGCAACACCATCTGGATGCCGTGGCCCAAGACCTCCAGCGGAGCCATTGGTCCCAAGAAACCCTGGTCGAGGAGCTCCAGACCACCTTGAACCGCCTCGGTGAGGAATTGCGCCACGACCTCGCCGGCCTGGGACTGCAACTCGCCGACCAACGCCGCCGCTGGGCCGCCCTGGGGGAGGCGAGGGGGACCGTCGCCCCGGCGCCAGGGCCCGCCGCGCCGGCGGCGGCCGACGAGGCCCCGTCTGGGGCGGAGGCCGTCGTCCTCGACGCCCTGTACGTGACCTTCGAAGACCAATTTCGCGGCAGTCGCGGCGCCATCGCCGCCAATCAGCGCCTCTATTTGGACCACCTCCCAGACCCCGCCGCCCTGCCCTTGGAGGTGGTGGATTTGGGCTGTGGCCGCGGGGAATGGCTGGAGCTCCTGGCGGCCCATGGCCGCAAAGCCGTGGGCGTGGACAGCAATGCCGCCATGGTGCGGGAATGTCGCGAGCGGGGTCTCGACGCGGTCTGCGAGCGAGCCGAGGGGTTCCTAGCCCGCCTGGCCCAGGAGAGCGTAGCGGCGGTGACGGGGTTCCACATCGTCGAGCACCTGCCCTTTGAAGTGCTGGTGGCCTTGATGGAGCACAGCCAACGGGTGTTGGCCCCCGGCGGGGTGGCGATCTTTGAAACCCCCAACCCGGAAAACTTGGTGGTGAGTGGCTATACCTTCCACATGGACCCCACCCACCGCCGACCGCTGCCGCCGCCGCTGCTCCAACACCTGGCCACCGTGGCGGGCTTTGGCCGCGCCGACATTCTGCGCCGCCACCCCCGCCGGGAAGACAGCTCAGACCCCACCGTGACCAAGTGGCTGTGCGCCCCGGTGGACTACGCCCTCATCGCCCGCAAGTGAGACCGGCGACGGGCCTGGTCGCCCCCCGTGAACCGTTTACCGCCATCGTCCACCCACCTATTGCGCCCAAACCATGACTAGCTACCACCAGGCCGGCATCGATGACGTCGCGGCGTTTTACCAAGACAAATTCGCCTTTGAGGCCGACCACGACTTCACCCCGCGCTTGATCCACTTCCACAGCTTGTACTATTTCAAGCGGGTGTGGATCTATGCCCAAGTGCGTCCCGAGAGCAAAGTGTTGGATGTGGGGTGTGGCTCGGGGGCCATGGCCTGCCTCAAGCGCAAGGGGTGTCAACTGTACGGGGTGGACTTCTCCGCCAAGGCTTTGGCCATCGCCGCAGGCCGCAACGGCTACGATGCCACCTTCTGCGGCGATATCCTCGACTGCGATTTTGAGCTGGCGAGCTTTGACTACGTGGTGAGCGTCGACGTCTTTGGCCACATCCCCTTCCAGGCCAAGAACGCCGTCATCGAGCGTCTCAAGGCCTTCCTGGTGCCGGGGGGGGTCATGCTCCACGGCATCGAGTGCGCCGCCATCGACTACGAGGCCATGAGCTCCGAGGAACTGGCCCGCTTTGTGGCCGTAGACGGCCACGTGGGGATGGAGGATCGCCGGGCCAACCTGGAGCGCTTCGGCCGGTTTTTCCCCCACGTCGAGGCCGCCGTGCGCTACGACGTCATCAAGAACGCCGAGGACTACCCCAAACAACACGGCGCCTATGGCAAAACCCTCACCCAGCCCCTGGCGGCCTACTTGGCCACCTTGGGACCCTTTGACCGGGAGGTGTTCGACGTGGCGGCAGGTATCGCCACGGTGAACCTCCAGCGGGAAAAAATCGGCGGCGAGGGGGTGGGGGAGGGATTTTTGCTGCTGGCCGCCTCCGATGTCCCCCTGCCTCCCCCGGACTGGGCGTTTCCCACCGCCAACCCCCCCGCCCTAGATGCCCCGCTGTTGCCCGACGACCAGGTGTTCTTGCGGGGGTTTTACCCCGTGGAAAGCGATGGCGAAACCCTCTATCGCTGGAGTACCCGGGAGGGCTACATCTACCTCCAGGGCCATGCCGGAGCGCGCCTCAAACTGTCCCTCTACAGCCACTATCCGCGGATCGGCGAGGCCCCCGTGGAGGTGTTTGTGGTACAGGCCACCGACAACGCGGTGCTCCACCATCTAATCCTCTACAGTCCACAACCGGTGGAGGTCGCCGTGGATATCCCCTCTACCGCCACCGACTATCTCCTCAAGCTCTACAGCACCACCACCTGGGTGCCCTGCTACAGCCAAGGGGGCGACGATGGCCGAGAACTCGGGGTGGGGGTCAAATGGGTCTACCTCGTGCCCCGGGACGGCGGCCATGGCGGCTAGGGCGTTGCGCATCGTCATCGCCACCGTCCAGGTACCCTTTGTCCGCGGCGGTGCCGAAGTCCACGCCGAGGGTTTGGCCAACGCCCTCAACCGCGCCGGTCACCGGGCGGAGATCGTCGCCATCCCCTTCAAGTGGTATCCCCCCGAGCGGATCCCCGAGCAGATGCTGGCCTGTCGGTTGTTGGATCTCACCGAGAGCAGCGGGCGGCCCATCGACCGCCTCATCGGCCTGCGTTTTCCCGCCTATCTGATTCCCCATCCCCACAAGATTTTGTGGATCCTCCACCAACACCGCACCGCCTACGACCTGTGGGACACGCCGTTAAACGACCTCAAGCCCTTTGCCAACGGCCTGGCGATTCGCGACGCCATCCACTGCGCCGACGGCCGCCACCTCCCCGAGGCCAAGGCCATCTACACCAATTCCCACAACGTCAGCCGCCGCCTCAAGACCTTTTGTGGCTTGGATTCCACCCCTTTGTACCATCCCCCCCCCAACGCCGAAGCTTTTTACAGCGCCGAGGCCGAGGACTACGTGTTTTTCCCCAGCCGCATCAACCGCACCAAGCGCCAGCATCTGGTCTTAGAAGCTCTGGCCGCCACCGAGGAGCCCGTAGTGCTGCGCATCGCCGGGGTATCCGACGACGAGGGTTATGGCCGGGAACTCAAGACCACGGCCGAGCGCTTGGCCCTGGGTGATCGCCTCCAGTGGCTGGGGGAAATCAGCGAGGAGGAAAAGCGCCACCAGTACGCCCACTCCCTGGGGGTAGTGTACCCACCGGTGGACGAGGACCTGGGCTATGTCACCCTGGAGGCCATGTTGGCCGCCAAGCCCGTGGTGACGTGCGTCGATTCTGGGGGGCCCTTGGAGTTCATCGCCGATCACCACAGCGGTATGGTGGTGGCCCCCGAACCCCGGGCCTTGGCCGCGGCTCTGGATACCCTGTGGCGCCAGCGGGGGTTGGCGGCGACCTGGGGTCGGGCGGCTTTGGCCGCCTACCGAGAGCGGCGTATCAGCTGGGAAACGGTGGTGGAGGTGTTGACGAGGTGCACTCCGTGCCCCGCCTCCACTGGTTTTCCCCCCTGCCGCCGGCGCCCTCGGACATCGGCCACTACACCCGGCGGCTGTTGCCCCACCTCGCCCGGCGGGCAAAGGTGACGTTGTGGACCAGCGCCGAGACCTGGGATCGAGAATTGGAGGATTTCGCCGACCTGCGGTCGTGGCGCGACGAACCCTGGCGAGCCCTCAACGAAGGAGACATGGCCTTTTATCACTTGGGCAACAACGCCGCCATGCACTGGGACATCTGGCGGGTGAGCCGGGGTCATCCCGGGGTGGTAGTGGTCCACGACCTGAGGCTCCAGCATCTGTTTTTGGGCATTTACAACGATATCCTCCAAGACCCCAGCGCCCACCGAGCCGCCATGGCCCGCCACTAGGGTCCCCCGGGGGCCGCCGCCGCCGAGGATCACCGCCAAGGCCAGCGCACGGCCCTGGACTTGGCGGTGGAGTTTCCCCTCATCGACCACGCCGTCGACGGGGCTTTGGGGGCGGTGGTCCACGTGCCCATGGCCTTTGACCACCTGGAGCCCTTGGGTCTGTGTCCTTTGTTGGAACAACCTCTGCCCTATCCACCGGGCCCTGCCCCCGCGCCCCCGCCGCCCCTGGGGTCCCGGGAACCCCTGCGCCTCATCGCCTTTGGCTATATGGGGATCAACCGGCGCTTGGAGGGGATTTTTCAGGCCATGGCCACCTTTGATCAACCCGAGCGCCTGCAGCTAGACCTCTACGGTGAGCTGTACGACCCCGGGGCCGTGGCGGATTTGGTGACCCACTGGCAGTTGGACGACCGCGTTACCCTCCACGGCTTTGTCCCCGAGGCCCACCTGGACGCGGCCCTGGCGGCCTCCCACCTGGCCCTCAACCTGCGCTATCCCTCCATGGGGGAGGCGTCGGGGAGTCAACTGCGGATCTTCGACCGCGCCCGGGGGAGTTTGGTGACCCGCACCGGCTGGTACGCCACTTTGCCCTTGGATGCCGTGGGATTTGTCGACCCCGATCCCCAACGGGAAGTGATGGATCTTCACCGCCACTGGCGGCAACTGTTGGCCGACCCCCGGGCGTTGGCAACCATGGGTGCCGCCGGGCGGCGTCACCTGGAGACTCACCACTGTCCCGAAGCCTACGTGGACGGCCTCCTGGCGCTTTTGCCCCACGCCGTCCGTTGGCGGACCGGATGGGCGGGGCGATGGTTGACCCGGCGCGCCGGGGAGGAGCTGGCCGCTTGGGGATTGACGCGGCGGGCTTTGGACATGGAGCGGTTGACGAGCCTCTGTGGGGGCATGTGGCCCGAGGTGGGCGCCACCTCCCGTGGCCAGCGAGCGGTGAGGGGGGAATAGTCGTGGCCGAAGACGTCGCCCTCGACGACGCCCTGGGCCTGTTGACCTGGTCGTTTCGGACCGTCCTCGGCCGGGAAGTGGACGAGGAGGCGGTGGGTTTCTTCGTCCCCCTGTTGGCCGAGGGGCGGCTCAGTCCCGCGGAATTGCTCCAGCAGCTGGCCAGTTGCGACGAGTACCGGCGGCGTTTTGAGGTGTCGGATCCGGCCCGGGTGGTGGACGAGGCCTTTTTGGGTCTGTTGGATCGGTCGGTGGACGATGCCAGCCGCCGGGCGTACTGCGAAGCGCTGGCGGCGGGGACCCTGACCCCGGCCCAGTTGCTGGCCCAACTGCGGCAGAGCGAAGAATACGACTGCCGCTGGCGCCGTTTTGCCGACGACTACCGACCGGAAGCCGACCCCGCCCTAGGGCCCTGTCAAACGCCTCAAGCCCTGGCCCTGGCGGCCCGTCTCGGGGAAACCCAGGCCGTGGCCGTCGAGGCCTTCGACCGGGCGTGGAGCCAATACTTGGGCGACTCCGGGGAGCTGTCCCGGGACCAGGCGGCCTACCTCGCCAGCCACCGCCGGCGCTTTTTCGAATTGCTCAACGCCGTGGGGGAACTCACCCGCACCGTGGACCGCCCACGGGTCTTGGAGTTTGGGGTCTCGACCTTTTCCGCCCTCTATCGGCGCTTTTACCCCTCTTTGCGGATGTTCACCGCCGATCGACCCCTGCCCCCCGACCACGGGGGTTTCACCGCCGAGCGCTGTCGGCAGATCGTCGGCAGCGAGGCTCACTTTGGCGTCGACCTCCACGACGAAGCCTTTGCCCACACCTCGGGCCTGAGTGCTCAGCCCCCCTTTGACCTCATCCTCTTCACCGAAGTCCTAGAGCACCTGTTGGTGGATCCCGTGGCGCTGTTGGCCCAGCTCCTAAGCTTGTTGAAGCCCCAGGGCTATCTGTACTTGACGACTCCCAATGTCTTCTCCCATCACCGCCTGGCGATGGTGCGCCGGCGGCACAATCCCCAGGCCGTCTACCCGGGGCGAAAGGCCAACGAAGACGCCCACTGCCACCTGCGGGAGTACGCCATGGGGGAACTGTTGACCTTTGTCACCCGCGCCGGGGGGCGGGTGGCCGCGGGTTATTTCTCCAGTTGCTGGGATCCGCCGGCGCTGGTGGCCAATCATCTGCGGGCCCACCCCGACCAATGCAGCAACCTGGTGGTGGTCGCCCAGCCCTGAGATCTATGCCGTCGAGGTGGCCAAATGGGCTATCATTGGTGACTGACAACAGGGATGTTCGTTGTCGGTCATCATTACTCTCCACAAGGCTTCACCATGACGCAGCAGATCGACACAGCCCGCTTAGAACGGCGTCGTCAACAGCTCTATCGCCTCGGTCTGAGTCGTTACGAAGACGTGCTCGTGGCCATGGACCGCATCTTGAACGAATTGAGTCCCAAGGCCGCCTTGGAGTCGCGCTTGCCCTCTAAAGAGCGCCTCCACCAGACCCTAGAACGCCTGCGGTCGGCCAATTTGCAGGTCCAACTCAGCGCCAAGCCCCACCCCATACAACGCAACGTCTACATCGCCGGTCTGCTGCTGCCCTCAGAAGGCCTGGTGGAGCACTTTGCCGCCGCCGATGAGCGCCGCGATGAAACCCCTGAAGACCCCTTTGGCGCCTTGAGTCTCTACGCCACCTTGAGCCACTACGGCGTCGAGCAGTTGGTGCTGTCAGATCGCCGGCGCCGGCGCCGGGCCACGGTGATGCTCTCCCCCTACGAGCGGGAATTTCGTCTGCCGGGGAGCGACGGCGCCGAATTGCGGCGCCTCATCGACCGAGCCCTCTACGACGGCGAGCGCCTGGCCCTGCGACCGGAGATGGTGGCCGAGTTCAACGCCATGGATCCCGAGCGCCGCCGCCACCTGGCCATCAAGGGATTGTGTTTGCTCGTCGACCCCACCTCCGACCGGCGGGATTTGATGGTGCCCGAGGCGTTTCGCCGCCGCGGCGCCGAGGGCGTCGAAGCCCTCAATGGCTTGGTGGCTGACATCCGACAGCGTCTGGTCAACGTGTCCGGCGACGAGCACCACAGGGCCCGCTACTGGCTGTGTCGCGACGACGACGAGCCGTCTCGGGCGCTGTTCGACCGCGTCGTCGACGGGCAACTGTGGCGCGACAAGGCCTTTACCGACCGCTTACAGGCCCTGGGGATTTCTCTCCACACCCCCACGGAGCTGGACCCCACGGCCTGGGAGGTCTTGGAATTCCGCCGCTTCTACGACGGCTTCCAGCGCCTGGACCAGGAGGCCACCTTGAGCGGGCGTGGGGCCAAGGCCACCGAGGAGACCGTCCAAGGGTTCCTCGAGGGGGTGAAGGCGTCCCCTCGCGAAACCGGGGCCGTGCGCGTCCCCTTGGCATTGCGCTGCCTCGCCAACCACGTGCTCATCACCCGAGAACCCCAGCCCATTCCCGACGAGACCCGGTTTGATCTGTGGCTCGAGCGTCCTGAAATCCGCAACTGGCTCACCGAACAGGGATTGCAGGCGGAAATTGGCCCCGGAGCCGACGGTCTGAACCAGCGCCCCGTGCGTCTGCGGCCCCTGGCCTAGGGGTTGTCGTCGGAAGTTGGGGGCCACAGCCATGCCGCGCCCCGCACTCCGCTGGCATCGCCGTGGCGGGGGGGCAACAGCGCCGTGGCAACGTCGGGGGAAAACACCCACCGTCGCCATAGTTGAGGCACCCGCCGGTAGAGGTCGACGAGCTTCGACAAGCCACCGCCGAGGACGATGGCGTGGGGATCCAGCTGGTTGATCACGGTGGCCAGGGCCCGCGCCAAGCGCTCCTCGTAGCGCCCCAGGGTGTCCAGGGCGCCTTTGTCCCCCTGGGTGGCGGCGGCGGCGATGGCTTCTGCCGTGGTGGGTGTCGGCCAGCGCTGCCCGTGGTCCCGGGCCAGGCCCGGTCCCGACAGCCAGGTTTCGATGCAGCCTCTAAGGCCGCAGTAGCACACCGGACCCGGGCGTTCGTCGTCGCCGGGCCAGGGGAGGGGGTTGTGGCCCCACTCCCCGGCGATGGCGTTGGGTCCCCGGAGCAATTGGCCCCGGACCACGATGCCGCCCCCCACGCCGGTGCCGAGGATGACGCCAAACACCACCGGGTATCCCTCGGCGGCGCCGTCGACGGCTTCGGAGAGGGCGAAACAGTCGGCGTCGTTGGCCACTCGCACCGGGCGTCGGAGGAGCACCTCCAAGTCGCGATCCAAGGGGCGGCCAATGAGCCAGGTGGAATTGGCGTTCTTGACCAGGCCTGTGGGGGGATCCAGCGCCCCGGGCATGGCCACCCCCACCCGGGCTGGACCGCCACCCCGGCCCTCGAGGGCTGCCACTAACTGGGCCATGGCGCCCAGGGTCTGGGGATAATCCCCCCGAGGGGTGGGGATGCGCTGCCTGGCGCGCACCAACCCCTCCCCATCCATGAGTATCCCTTCGATTTTGGTGCCCCCCAAATCGATGCCGATGCGCCAGGCAGTGGGATCGATGTCACGGCCCATGGTCACGCCTCCCAGACGTCATGGACGACACTAGGCCCCGGTGAGGAGGACCTCACCCCGGGGGAACCCGTGCGTAGTCGTACGCATTTTGCCCTCAAAGTCCCGGCGATACTCTGGGGAACAACGACGATATGACATTGGATCTCCACAGCGCGTCCCTCGACAGAGCCCATTGGGATATCGGCTGAGCTGCCGTCATTTAGCGGCTTGTCGTGTAGCGGTTTGTCGTGTAGCGGTTTGTCGTGTAGGTAGTGGTTTGGCCGGAACTCCGGGTTCCGGCTTTTTTTTAGCCCGTGGCTCCACAGTCTGCAGCCAACAGGCGCCGAATGGCCGCCTGGAGGCGCTGGAGTTGGATGGGCTTGCTCATGACGGCGACGTTGTCGAGGCCGGTGCCGCCGACGAGGCGCTCGGCGGCACCGGTGACGATCAGCGCCGGCAGCGCGGCGTCCAAGCGCTGGCGCAATTGATAGATCGTGTCGAGGCCGCTGTGGGCGCCGGGAAGCAAATAGTCGGAGATGACCAACTGGGGCGTCGGCGCCACCTGGGCAGCGGCCACGGCATCATCGCCACTGGTGAAGGTCTGCACCCGGTAGCCGTGACTCTTCAGGAGTAGGGACGTGGCTTCTAGGAGCTCGTGATCGTCCTCGATGAGCCACAGCAGCCCCGGGGGGCGGTCGCCGGTGGTGACATGGGGGGAGCCGGGGGGGCCTGGGGGTCGGGCGCGATGGACGGCCCCGCC
>JBHJHK010000094.1:0-5290 GCA_050330975.1 Candidatus Competibacterales bacterium
GGTTTGTTTTCGGTTCGGCGGGGGGGTTTTCCCCCCTCCCGGGGGGGGTTGGGGGCCAATTTGGTCACATTTTTCCTGGGGTTGGGGGCCTGGTAGGGGCTGGGGGGGGGATGGGGGGCGGCGACAGCGGCGGTGGGGAGGCCGGTGACCACGTGGCGGCGTTTCAAGGGGACGACTCCTCGGTGGTGGTGGCAGAGAGAAAGATGTAGACCCAAGGCGGGGTGGCGCGCCGGCGTTTTGGGCCAACAAAGCCACTGTCGAAGGCCGGCGTACTCCTGTCAAGGGAGGTCGCCACCACTCGGGCCAAGATCTAGACTAGGGTTCTACTTTCAACTGCCGAGGGTCGAGTCCCCATGACCGCGGTCATCGACTACTATCTCACCCCCCAATCGCCCTGGGCTTACTTGGGCGGCGAGCGCCTCCACGCCTTGGCCCGTGGCAGCGGTGCAATCGTTCGGGTCAAACCCGTGGATTTGGGCCAACTATTTCGAGTGTCGGGGGGGGTACCCCTGGCCGAGCGGCCCCCCCAGCGCCAGGCCTACCGCCGCCTGGAACTCGGTCGTTGGAGCCGCCATTTGCAGCTGCCCCTCAACCTCGAGCCCGCTTGTTACCCCACCGATCCCATCCCGGCATCCCAGATGATCATCGCCGCCGCCGCCAAAGGCGTGGACGCCTTGGCCTTGGCCACGGCCATCGGTCGAGCCCTTTGGGCCGAACAACGGGATATCAAGGATCCCGCCGTGTTGATCGCCGTGGCCGACGCCCTGGGATTGGCGGGGGAAGCATTGGTGCAGGAGGCGGAAAAGCGCTTATACTGGCATCGCTTTCAAAGTTACACCGACGAGGCCATTGCCGCGGGGGTGTTCGGCGTGCCGAGCTACATCTACCGCGGCGAACTGTTCTTCGGTCAGGATCGCTTGGCATTCTTGAGCAGCGCCCTGGGCGTGGAATGATTGGCCTTCTGTAACCCCCGACGGCTTGATGCCCCCTTACTCTCAGGCCCGCGGTGGGATGCAGAAGCCCCCTTCTCGGTGCAGCGAGCAACGAGCCGCAGCGGGTAGAGCCATGAAACCCAACGGGGATTTGACCCTGGCCGTGATGTTTGTCGACATCTGTGGCAGCACCCGGCTATTCGCCGAGCACGGCGATGTCCTGGCTCTGGAGATGACCACCGAGTGCATCGACGAACTCAAGGTCATCGTCCAGCGCAGTGGGGGTCGGGTAGTCCAGACCCAGGGCGACGGCATTTTGTGCACCTTTGATCGGGTAGACGACGCCTTCCAGGCGGCGGCGACCATCCATGAAACCCGGTTGTACCGCAAGCTATCCATCCACGCCGGCCTCCACGTGGGGCCGGTGATCGCCCAACACGGCAACGTGTTCGGCGACGCTGTCAACTTGGCCCACCGGCTGGTGGATCTGGCCAAAGAAGACGAGATTTTGCTCTCTCAAGACGCCGTGGCGCACCTGTCGGAGGATTTCCATTCCCAGTTGCGCTCCTTGGGCAAAATTACCCTCAAGGGTAAGATACAGCCCACGACAGTGCATCTGGTGGTCACCAGCGAAGAAGATGCCACCCAGCGCTGCCAGGGGGTATCGGGTTTGGTGCCCACGCGGGCCTACCTGGAGCTCAAGTACGACGCCTTCCGCCGCCTGTTGCGAGATCCCGCGCCGGACTTTGTGATCGGTCGTCAGGAGGGTTGTGACCTGGTGGTCAACCACAGCTACGCCTCGCGGCGCCATGCCACCATCGAAACCCGGCGGGGCAAGTTTTTCTTGGTGGACCACAGCACCAACGGCACCTATGTCGTCGACCACAACAACCAAGTGATCTATCTGCGCCGGGATGTCATGCAGTTGTCGGGGAGTGGCTACATTTCTCTAGGTAGCGAACCCAAGCAAAACGACGACGTCCTCCTGCGCTATCGAGAGGCCGAAGAATTGGTATGAGGCCACCGCGAGATGTCGCCGCGGTGGGCGAAGTGGGTTGAGCTCAGCGGGGATGCAGCGAGACGGTCATGAATCAGCCAACCGCCGGTGAAGTGACCCTGGCCGTGATGTTCGTGGATATCTGCAACAGTACGGGGCTTTACGCCCAACACGGCGATGTCTTGGCCCTGGCCATGGTGCGGGGTTGCCTCGACGAACTCCAGGCCATCGTCCAGGGCCACGGTGGCCAGGTGATCCAAGACCAGGGCGATGGACTTTTGTGTGCCTTTGACGTGGTGGACAATGCCTTCCGGGCCGCTTTGGCCATCCAAAACAGCTCGGCCCCCGCCATGTTACCCGTCCACGCCGGTCTCAACGTGGGGCCCGTCATCCCCCAGGGGGGCAACGTGTTTGGCGACGCCGTCCACCTGGCCAAGCGCTTGGCGGAAGAAGCCAAGCCCAACGAATTCTTGTTGTCGGTGGAGGTCATCCAGGGGTTGACCTCCACCCACCACAGCCAAGTGCGGGCCCTGGGGGAATTTCGCCTCAAGGGCATCGCTCAACCGGTGGTGATCTACCTGTTGGTGGTTCGCGAAGAAGAGGCGACGACCCACCACCCCACTACCTTCGAGGGATCCAACCCGCCTCGGACGACGCTGATCCTCGAATGGAATGGTCATGGCTGTCTGTTGCGGGACCCCGTGCAGGGATTTGTCGTTGGACGGGAGGTGGCATCTGAAGAGGGGGGCAGCGAGCGCGGCGCCACCGTCCAAGGCAGCCGCCGGGAACTCCTGGAGGACCCCGGTCGTCCCCGTCCCGCCACCGTCAACCCCTGGGACGGCAAGAGCAAATTTGTGGTCAATCACCCCTACGTCTCCCGCCACCACGCCACTATCGAGACCCGGGGGGGCAAATTCTTCTGGCTGGATCGCAGTACCAACGGCACCTACGTCGTCGATGCCCAGGGGCGGACGACGGTCCTGCGCCGCGGGGGCGTCCTCCAACTGTCTGGGGTCGGCCGTATCGCGTTGGGCGGTGAGCCCAAAGTGGGCGTGGCAGTGCTGGGCTATCGAGAAGTCGAGGAATAGTGGGGGACAAGGCCAGAGGCGTCGCTGAAGGCAAAGCCGATCCCATGGGAGATCGGAGGTTGAGGGTGGTGTGGGATGGTGAAAACGACTATGAGCCAACAATCCGCCGACCGAGGTGAAACGACCCTGGCGGTCATGTTTGTCGACATCTGTAACAGCACCGGATTATTCGCCCAGTACGGCGATGCCCTGGCTCTGGAGAAGATAAAACAGTGCCTCGATGAACTCGAAGTCATCATCGCGGCCAACGCCGGCTGGGTGATTCAAAGCCAGGGTGACGGCATATTGTGTGCTTTTGACCAGGTGGAAAACGCCTTTGGGGCAGCCAAGGCCATCCTCGAAGCCCGCCCCCAGCGCCAGTTGTCCATCCACGCCGGCCTCCATTGGGGTCCGGTTATCGCCCGGGATGACAGCGTCTTCGGCGATGCCGTCAACCTGGCCAAACGCCTCACCGACGAAGCCAAGGTCGATGAAATACTCCTGTCGGCGGAGACGGCGGGCCACTTGCCCCCCAACTTGGGGGGCGATGTGCGGGCCCTGGGCAAGGTGCGCCTCAAGGGCATCCCTCAACCGGTGATGGTCTACTCGTTGATGTTGCGGGAAGAAGATGTCACCTTCTTCCAAACCAAGCTCGACGATGTGCCCCAGGCGCCCTGTGCCTTGCTCCTCGAATGGGGAGAGCAGCGCTGTCTGCTCCAGGGTCCCGTACAGGGTTTTATCGTCGGCCGCGATGAGGAGCCGCACAGTGGTGATGCCACCGCCGAGGTGGAACGGGAAGGGTTTTCCGAGCCTTCTCCTCCACCGCTGGGGCAGGTCAAGGTTCGAAGTGGCAAGGGCAAATTTGTGGTCAACCACAGCTATGCCTCCCGCCACCACGGCACTATCGAAACTCGGGGGGGCAAATTCTTTTGGGTGGATCGCAGCACCAATGGCACCTGTGTGGTCGACGACCAGGGTCACATGACCTTTCTCCGCCGCGGTGATGTCATCCAACTGTCGGGGCAAGGTACCATCTCCCTGGGGGCCGAGCCCGAGAAAACCCCCCTGCCATTGCACTATCGAGAAACCGAACAAAAGCGATAACGGCTCCTGGGAACGAGCGCCGCGGCTCGGGTTTCGCTAAACTGGTCGCAGCTCGACAACGGACAACGACTGTAGGGGAGATGCCATGAGCCAGATACCCGACGACTTGCTCTACACCACCTCTGACGAATGGGTGCGGATGGAAGCCGATGGCACCGTGACCGTTGGCATCACCGACTACGCCCAGGAGCAACTGGGAGACTTGGTCTATGTGGAAGTCCCAAGTGCCGGGCGTCGGGTGCAGGCGGAGGAGGCCTGTGGGGTAGTGGAATCCGTCAAGGCCGCCCACGACGTGTTCGCCCCCCTGGCCGGGGAGGTCACCGCCGCCAACGACGCCCTTCAAGACCAACCCGAACAGGTCAATCAGGATCCCTATGGCGCCGGTTGGCTGTACCGTCTCAAGCCCGACACAACCCCAATGGGGTTGTTGGACGCCGCCGCCTACGGCGCCCGCATTGCCGCCCAGCACTGAGACGACCCGTTTCGCCCCCCATACCCCGTTGGTTTTGATCCATATTCCCTCGATCCACCAGCTAGGAGTAGCGCGCCATGCCCCACATTACCCTCAAGAGCAGTCCCCACGCCACAGCGGGTGACCTGCCCGCCGTCGACAGTCCCGCCCCGGCCTTTCGCCTCACCGACAGCTCCCTAAAGGATGTCACTTTGGCGGACTTCGCCGGTAAGACCAAAGTGATCAGTACCGTGCCCAGTGTCGACACTCCGGTGTGTGCCACCTCGACCCGCAAGTTCAACGACTACGCCAAGGCCCACCCCGACGTGGCGGTGTTGGTGGTGTCGGCCGACTTGCCCTTTGCCCAAAAGCGCCTGTGCGGCGCCGAGTCCTTGGACCAGGTGACGACCCTGTCGTGCTTTCGCTCGTCCTTTGCCAAGGACTACGGGTTGCTGATCGAAGATGGCCCCATGATGGGTCTGTGTGCTCGGGCGGTGATCATCATCGACGCCACCGACAAGGTGCGCTACCTGCAACTGGTGACGGAGATCGCCGACGAGCCCGACTACCAAGCCGCCCTGGACGCCCTAGTCGGTTAATACGGCTCTTGAGTCGTTGACCGGTATCCCATTCCCGCCCACTGCCCCCCGGGTCCCCCCCATGGGCGGGCCCATAAAGCCCCAGAGCCCACCAGGCCGAAACACCTCGCAGAGTATCCTTCGGCGCTGTGTACTCTGGT